>DASXJV010000181.1:0-13435 GCA_036497205.1 Bradyrhizobium sp. | reverse complement strand
GTGGAGAGCCTGTCGCTCTGCTGTCGTACAGCACTGCTATTTCGCGATTCAGCAGGCTGACGCTCGATTCGCGCCCGCCAGCAGCGGGATGATGCATGAAGGGTTCCGATCTCGAGCGCAGCACTGTTGAAACCGCCTATGCGCGGTGGGCGCCGATCTATGACGCCGTGTGCGGGCCCGTCATGGTGAAGGGCCGCCGCGCCGCGGCAGCGGCGGCGCGCGCGGTCGGCGGCAAGATCCTCGAAGTCGGTGTCGGCACCGGCCTGTCATTCGACGATTACGACTTAACCACCGAAATCACAGGCATCGACCTCTGCGCGCCGATGCTGGCGAAGGCGCGCGAGAAAATGGCGAGCGGACGCTATCCATACGTCAGGGACGTGCAGCTGATGGACGCGCACCAGATGGCGTTTGCCGATGCCACATTCGATTGCGTGGTGGCGCAGTTCGTCATCACGCTGGTGGCCAATCCCGAGCAGGTGCTTTCCGAATGCTACCGGGTGGTGAAGCCCGGCGGGCGGATCATCCTCGTTAATCATCTCTATTCGGAAGTCGGTGTCGCCGCGGCGGTCGAGCGATGGGCCGCGCAGCGTACCCGGGCGTTGGGCCTGCGGCCCGAATTCCCGTTTGCGCGCCTGCTGGCATGGGCTCAAGCGAACAAGGATGCCACCCTCGTCGAGCGGCGCAAGGTAGCGCCATTCGGAATCTATACACTGGTCTGTTTCGAGCGAGCGGTCCCATCGGCAGCGTGAATCGTCATCACACTGTCACGGGATTCTGCTAGCTGCTCGCGCATGGGAAGTCACGCTATGAGTGAAGAGTGTCCCGAACGACGCTTTCGCACTTTGTTTATATCCGATGTCCACCTCGGAGCACGCGGCTCACAAGCCGAACGATTGCTGGACTTTCTCCGCAGCCATGATGCCGATACCATCTATCTCGTCGGCGATATCGTCGACGGCTGGGCGCTGCAATCCAACTGGCACTGGCCGCAATCGCACAACGACTTCGTGCAGAAAATGCTGCGCAAGGCGCGCAAAGGCGCTAAGGTCGTTTACGTCCCCGGCAATCACGACGAGTTCCTGAGGAACTATTACGGCACGCATTTCGGCGGGATCGACGTCGTGGAGAATACCATCCATGTCGGTGTCGATGGACGGCGCTATCTCGTGATTCACGGCGATATTTTCGACCTCGTGGTGCAGAATGCGCGCTGGCTCGCTCATCTTGGCGACAAGGCCTACGATTTCGCAATCCAGATGAATCGCCTCGTCAACTTCTTTCGGCGCTGGTTCGGCGTGCCCTATTGGTCGCTCTCGCAATGGGCGAAGCTGAAGGTCAAGAACGCCGTGAATTATATCGGCGCCTTCGAACAGACGCTGGCCGCCGAGGCGCGGCGTCACGGTGCGGATGGGGTGATCTGCGGCCACATCCATTACGCCACCATCCGCGACGAACATGGTATTCGCTATATGAACTGCGGCGACTGGGTGGAAAGCTGCACCGTGCTCGCCGAGCACGAAGACGGCCGTTTTGAAATTCTCACCTGGACCGATCCGCTGCGCCGGGTGGCCCCCGTTGCCCCAGCAGCGGCGCGTGCCGCCTGATGCGTATTCTGGTCGCGACCGACGCGTGGCATCCTCAGGTCAACGGGGTGGTGCGGACGCTGACCATGATGGCGGAAGCGGCGAAGGCGTTTGGCGCCGATGTCAGCTTTCTCACCCCGCAGTCGTTCCGCACCTTCGCGATGCCGAGCTACCGGGATTTGCGCGTGGCGTTGCCGGATCCGGCGAAAACCGCTCTACTGATCGCTGAGGCGCGGCCGGACAGCATTCACATCGCAACCGAAGGGCCGATTGGACTATTGGTGCGTCGCTATTGCCGCAAGCAGGGATTGCCGTTCACCACTAGCTTTCATACCCGCTTTCCGGAATACATCTCCGCGCGCTTGCCCATCCCGGAGTCGTGGATTTGGGCGGCGCTGCGCTGGTTTCACGGACCCAGTCAGGCGGTGATGGCAGCGACGCCGGCGCTGGCAAGCGAATTGCGCGCGCGTGGGTTTCGCAACGTGGTGTTATGGCCGCGCGGAGTTGACGCCACGCAATTTCATCCGCGCGCCGTCGACCTTGGGCTACCACGCCCGGTCTTCGTTTGTGTCGGCCGTGTTGCGGTGGAAAAGAATCTCGAAGCGTTTCTCGACCTCGATTTGCCCGGCACCAAGCTGATCGTCGGCGATGGACCGGCGCGAGCGGCTTTGGCCCGAAACTATCCGCAAGCCGTGTTTCTTGGCGCGCGGCAGGGCGAAGCATTGGCGGAGGCCTATGCCGCCGGCGACGTCTTCGTGTTTCCGAGCAAGACCGACACCTTTGGCCTGGTGCTTCTGGAGGCCCTTGCAAGCGGCCTGCCGGTTGCCGCGTTTCCCGTGACCGGGCCGCGCGACGTGATCGGTGCGGCGCCGGTCGGCGCGTTGAACGACGATTTGCGGGTAGCCTGCCTGTCCGCGCTAACAATTTCGCCGCAAGCCTGCCTTGAGTTTGCCGCAAGGCATACCTGGGAAGCCTCGGCTCGCGCATTCATCGACAATATAGCCGGTGTCCGCAGCCTCGAATCGGAAAGCGAAGCTGTCGAATTCGCGGCGGAGCACCCGCGGTTCGTCGCCTGATCCCAAATATGCGTCTTGCCCGCATGTTAGGGTACGCGATACAAGTCGCGGATGACGGAATTATCCTCAACCCTGCCTGTAAGTTCTGTGGATATCGATGCGGCAGCGCGCATACTTGCACCCTTCGCGGTGCGAACGCCGTTGTTGTCCTCGCCTGCGCTCAACGAACGCGCCGGCACGAGAGTGTTTCTGAAGCCGGAAATGCTGCAGCGGACCGGATCGTTCAAGTTTCGTGGCGCCTTCAACAAGCTGTCGTCGATCCCGCAAGCCGCGCGCGGCGGCGGCGTGGTCGCGTTCTCGTCCGGGAACCACGCCCAGGGCGTGGCGGCGGCGGCGCAAATCCTGAACATGCAGGCGACCATCGTGATGCCCGCCGACGCACCGCTCTCGAAGCGTGAACGCACCAAGGCCTATGGCGCGGAGGTGGTGCTGTACGATCGCGACCGCGAGGATCGCGAAGCCATCGCCCGCGACATCGCCGGCAAACGTGGCGCCACGCTGGTGCGGCCTTACGACGATCCGATGGTGATCGCCGGCCAAGGTACTGTGGGGCGGGAGATCGCGGAGGATATGGCTGCGCTTGGCGTGACGCCGGATATCGTCGTTGCGCCGGCTTCTGGCGGCGGCCTGATCGCGGGTGTCGCAACGGCGGTCAAGGCACGCTTTCCGCAGGCCATGCTGATGTCGGGCGAACCGGAAGCATTTGACGATCACGCGCGCTCGCTGCGGGCCGGAAAACGCGAACCGCATCGCGCCGAAGGCCGGACCATCTGCGATGCGCTGATGGCATCGATCCCCGGCGAAATCACTTTCGCCATCAACAGTCGGCTGCTCACGCAAGGCATCACCGCTTCCGATACGGAAGTCGGGGTGGCGGTCGGATTTGCATTTCGGGAGTTGAAACTCGTAGTCGAGCCGGGCGGCGCGGTTGGCCTCGCCGCACTTCTGGCCGGTCGTATCGATGCGCGCGGCAAGAACGTCGTCATCGTTCTGTCGGGAGGCAACGTCGATGCGGATTTGTTCGCGGAATTAATCCGCTGATCTTAATTAATCCGTTGATCTTATTGGTTTATGCGTATTCTACCGCAGATAGCTCTACGCAATCTGCGTAAACCTGATTGCGAAGCAAAACCGGTACCGCAATTTTGCGGACCACGCGCCAGATCATGAGAAGAAAGCGATCTTCTCGACGTGGCTCATGCGTCGGATCGGCGCCAGCGCATCGGAGTGCGATGCATTGGGCCTTCGCACGATTCCGTTGGCGATCAGCGCCGAGCCAAGAGAAGGTTGAAGCGAAGGTTGAAGCGAAGGTTGAAGCGAAGGTTGAAGCGAAGGTTGAAGGGAAGATGGAAGAGATGGTTGAATCGCCAGCGGCTGCGCCGGCGCAGCCGTCGGCTTAGGCTTCTCGGCGACCATGATGGGATCGGCAGACGCCAACTCGGCGACGTGAACTTCGTCGAGATCGGCACCGCAAGCATCATCGGTTTCGGATGGGTCCGGCGCAGCCATTTCAAGCGCGACCAAGTCCAGCAACGCTTCATCGTAAGTGTCGGCAGCGTCAGGGCTTTTGTCAGCCGCTTCGGACGTCGCATTAAGAGCTTCGGCCGCCACAGCCACCGCTTCAGCCGCTTCCACAACGTCTTCGGCCGGCACGCTGATCGCGGCTTTGGCGTCGTCGGTCGCCGTCGCCACCTGGTCCATCTCCGCAGCGGCAGCGGCGGGCGGTTCATCTGATGCAGCCGGGGAGGGTGACGGAATGGCTTCGTCAGATTCCTGCGGGGACGCTGTTTCGGTGGCGCCAAATTCACCGATCCGCTCCTTGAGCGTATCGAATGCTGCGCTCAATGCGGCTCGCGGGCCGCTCGATGAGATTTTTCCGAAGCTCGCTTGAATGGCGCTGACCTGGGAATCGATCAAATCGCAAATCCGGCCGTCGGCGCCGATTTCCCTTAATCTCCAGGAGATTTCCTTGATAACCCGCGCACCCTTGCGAACCGGCGCAAGGTTTTCTTCCAGCGCGAGACTATCAAGTGCCGCCGATGCGGAGGCTTTGGCCTCATCGACCGCGCTTGCGATGGCGGCCAACGCCTCCGCGAGTCCGTCGTTTTCGGGAACCGGTTGTCTCTGGGCGGCAAGACTTTCTTCGATCCGTGCCACCGCATCGAGCACCATGCGAGTGTCCGCATTGCGGTTGCGCTTGGCATATTCGCCGAGAAACCAGCGGCCCCGTGTGGTCTCCATGAACGCTTCGCTGATCGCGTCATAATCCTGTTCGCTCGGCTGCGCTGCGCGAGCGGAGATCGGCGATAGGGCGAATGCTTCGTCGGCCATGATAGACTCATCGCACAAATCATCACGCGTTAGGATAACGATCATCATGATATCAAGCGAATCGCAATTGAATTGATGCCGCCCGAATCAGCAATCCCCAACATATCTCATGAGACGTCCAGACGATTCGCGACGAGGCTGGCGCTGTTTTACGGTGCCATATTCGGGTTGCTCGGTGCCTATTTGCCGTTCTTCCCGGTCTGGCTGAAGGCGGTCGGGATCGAAGCGTCGTGGATAGGGATCATCACGGCGGTGCCAGCCGTCACCCGCTTCACGGTGCTCCCCTTCGTGACTGGTCTGGCTGAACGGCGGCAGTCGGTGCGGACCGCCATCATCATGACCGCGTTCGCAACGGCGCTGGGATTGACGGTTGTCGGCACCCAGCATCAGGCAGTTCTGGTGTTTGTGGCCTTCGCCGCCACCTGCTGCCTGTGGACGCCGATGGCGCCACTGACGGACGCCTACGCCTTGCGAGGCGTGTCGCATTACGGTCTCAACTACGGGCCGCTACGGCTATGGGGTTCGGCGGCCTTCGTGGTGGGCGCGTTGGCGTGCGGACTGCTGATCGATGTAATCGCGACCCGCCACCTGATCTGGGTCATCGCGGCGGTGGCCGGGCTCAGCGCATTGGCAAGTCTCGGGCTCAGGCCGATCGATGGTCTCAAAAAGGCTGATGTGATGCAGCGCGGCGCGGGCGCGTTGCTCCGTGACCCCGGCTTCCTCGCCATCATCCTGGCATCGGCGCTGATTCAGGGCAGCCACGCCGCCTATTATATTTTCGCGTCCATAGTCTGGAAGCAATCCGGCCTGGGCGGGCTCACCATCGCTGGGCTGTGGTCGCTCGGCGTGTTTGCCGAGATCGTGCTGTTTGCGCTGTCGCCGCGGTTCACGCTGCCATACGCCGTGCTTGTCGTTATTGGCGCGCTCAGCGCCGTGGCGCGCTGGATCATCACCGCGCAAGATCCGCCGGTCCCCATGCTCGCGGTCGTGCAATTGGCACACGGCCTCACCTTCGGGCTTACGCAGATCGGCACCATGGGACTTCTGGTCCATCACGTGCCCGGCCAGGTGATGGCGCGGGGGCAGGGCTATCTCGCCGCCTGCAGCGGCATCGTCGCCAGCAGCACATCGATCCTGTGCGGCATGGTTTATGCCCGCTACGGGCAGGGCGTCTATTACGTCATGGCTGCAATGGCGCTGTCAGGCGCTGTCCTGATGTGGCTTGCGCGGCATCGGCTGGCGGATCAACCCCAAAGTGCTGCCTCCGGCGGATAAACCAGGCTGCCTTCGTAGCGCAACCCGCCGTCGCGGTCGCGCGC
Organism: Bradyrhizobium sp.; assembly: GCA_036497205.1. Taxonomy (GTDB): domain Bacteria; phylum Pseudomonadota; class Alphaproteobacteria; order Rhizobiales; family Xanthobacteraceae; genus Bradyrhizobium. The sequence continues at coordinate 7,123 of DASXJV010000181.1, read as the reverse complement.
CAGCAACAAGGGGCCATCGAGATCGACAAAGCGGGCCTGTTGCGCGAGTAGCATCGCCGGCGCCATCGCCAGCGAGGTCGCGACCATGCAGCCGATCATGATCTGAAATCCGAGCGCTTGCGCTGCATCAGCCATCGCCAGCGCCTCCGTCAGTCCGCCCGTCTTGTCGAGCTTGATATTAACGGCATCGTAGCGCTCGCGCAGTCCATCCAGCGACGCCCGGTCGTGCACGCTTTCGTCGGCGCAGACCGCAAGTGGCCGCCGGATGCGCTTAAGCGCCTCATCCTGGCCGGCAGGAAGCGGCTGTTCGACCAGCGTGACGCGGGCTTCCGCGCATTCCCTGAGATTTTGCTCGAGATTATCCGACGTCCACGCCTCGTTGGCATCGACGATGAGTTCGGAGTCGGGAGCAGCCTTGCGCACCGCAGCGATCCGCCTCCCGTCATCGTCGCCGCCGAGCTTGATCTTCAGCAATGGCCGGTGCGCGGCCCTGGCGGTCGCCGCCGCCATCACTTCCGGCGCCCCAAGCGAGATCGTGTAGGCGGTGATGGAGGCTTTAGGGGCAGGGCGCCCGAGCAGGTTCCAGACGCGTTGTCCGCTGGTCTTGGCCTCCAGGTCCAGCAAGGCGCAATCCAACGCGTTGCGGGCGGCGCCGGGAGGCATCGCGGCCTGCAGGGCCTGCCGGTCAAGTCCTCGTGACAGGGGCTCCTGCATCGCCTGCAGGGCGGCCAGCGTCGCTTCCGGCGTCTCGCCATAGCGCGAATAGGGGACGCATTCGCCGCGCCCGGTCAGGCCGCCACGGCTGAATTCGGCCACCACCGTCACCGCTTCCGTCTTGGTGCCGCGGCTGATGGTGAAGGAGCCTGCGATCGGCCAGCGTTCGATTCTAGCGGCAAGCGTTGGCGATTTGCTGGAACTCATTTTAAAATCTGGCTGGAAGTCATTTTAAAATCTGGCAATTTCTGAACCGTGGGGTTGCCCGGCGCAACCAAGTATGGCTGGTTAGGGGCGTGTTTTACAAGGCGATGGCAGCGGGTTGGATCTTTCCTTTCGATGAATAGCGGAGAATCGGCACCGGAGTCAGCGTCGTGAACGGCGATCCGACATTGGAGCGGATTGCACGGGGCAATGGACTTGCACTGTGCGCCGCGGGTTCGTGGACCGTCCGCTTTGCGCCGGTGCTGGAGCAGATTGTTGCCGACGCCGAAAAGCTGACCGGAAGCCGGCCCAACATTTTCATCGATGTGTCGCAGGTCTCGAAACTCGACACCTTCGGGGCCTGGTTGATCGAGCGGCTTCGCCGCAGCCTGACGCATGGTGGCGTAGAGGCGAAGATCGCCGGGCTTTCGGCCAACTATTCAAGCCTGGTCGACGAGGTGCGTCGTGTGAAAGCCGCGCCCGCGGTCGACGCCCCACCGGTGACGATCACGGGGATGCTGGATCAGGTCGGCCGCAGCATGGTCGGCATCGGCGCGACCATCGTCGGACTGATCGACATGCTCGGCGCGGTCCTGGCTGCGAGCGGGAGGGTGCTTATTCATCCCCGGGGCTTCCGCCTGACTTCGACCGTGCATCATCTCGAGCAGGTGTGCTGGCGCGCGGTGCCCATCGTCGTGCTCATCACCTTCCTGATCGGCTGCATTATCTCGCAGCAGGGCATCTTTCATTTCCGCAAATTTGGTGCGGATATCTTCGTGGTGGACATGCTGGGCGTGCTGGTGCTGCGCGAAATCGGCGTGCTGCTGGTGGCAATCATGGTGGCGGGCCGGTCGGGCAGCGCTTACACCGCCGAACTCGGTTCGATGAAAATGCGCGAGGAGATCGACGCCCTGCGTACCATGGGGTTCGACCCGATCGAGGTTCTGATCCTGCCGCGGATGCTGGCGCTGATCATCGCGCTGCCGATTCTCGCCTTTCTCGGCGCCATCGCGGCGCTGTATGGCGGCGGGCTGGTGGCGTGGCTGTACGGCGGCGTCGATCCCGAGGCGTTCCTGCTTCGCCTGCGCGACGCCATCTCGATCAATCATTTTACCGTCGGCATCATCAAAGCGCCGGTGATGGCGGCGGTAATCGGCATCGTTGCCTGCGTTGAGGGACTTGCGGTGCAGGGTAGCGCCGAATCGCTCGGCCGACACACGACCTCTTCGGTGGTGAAGGGCATTTTCTTCGTCATTGTGATGGATGGCGTATTCGCGATCTTTTTCGCGTCGATCGGAATGTGACGATGGCGCCTGAAGTGCAAAACGCCATCATCCGGGTCCGCGACATCTCGGTGCGGTTCGGCTCGACCAAGGTCCTCGACGGCCTCAATCTCGACGTGAAGCGGGGCGAAATCCTCGGCTTCGTCGGTCCTTCCGGCGCGGGCAAGTCGGTGCTGACGCGCACCATCATCGGCCTTGTCCCCAAGATCAGCGGGCGTATCGAGGTGTTCGGGATCGATCTTGACGTCGCCAGCGCCGCGGAGCGGCGCGGGGTCGAACGGCGCTGGGGCATCCTGTTCCAGCAGGGCGCGCTGTTTTCCTCGCTGAGCGTGCGACAGAACATCCAGTTTCCGGTACGCGAATATCTCAACGTCTCGCAGCGGCTGCTCGACGAGATCACGGTCGCCAAGCTCGGTATGGTGGGATTGCGCCCCGAAGTGGCCGACCGTTTTCCCTCGGAGCTCTCGGGCGGCATGATCAAGCGCGTGGCGCTGGCCCGCGCGCTCGCGCTCGACCCGGAACTGGTCTTCCTCGACGAGCCGACCTCGGGCCTTGATCCGATCGGCGCCGGCGACTTCGACGAGCTGGTCAGGACCCTGCAGCGCACTTTGGGCCTGACCGTTTTCATGGTAACCCACGATCTCGACAGTCTTTATACCGCTTGTGACCGCATTGCCGTTTTGGGGAACGGTAAAATCATAGCCACAGGATCAATGGCCGAAATGCAGGCCTCGCAGCATCCCTGGCTAAGGGCCTATTTCCACGGCAAGCGCGCCCGCGCTGTCATGGGTTAGAGCATGATCCCGAAAAGTGGATACCGGTTTTCGGAAAAGATCATGCTCAAACGAAAGATAAACGACGGCCCTGATCAGCGAAACTGAATCAGAGCCTAGTATCGGAGTTGGTTTGATGGAAACGCGGGCGAACTTCGTCCTGATCGGATCGTTCACATTGGCGGTGATTGCCGCGGCTTTCGGATTCGTCCTGTGGTTTCAGTCTCTCCACACCACCAAGGCGCGCAGCCCGCTCCGCATCGTCTTCGAAGGGCCCGCAGCGGGCTTGCGCAACGGCGGCAGCGTGAACTTCAACGGTATAAGGGTGGGAGAGGTGATCTCCGTCAAACTGGACAACCCGCGTCGCGTCGTGGCACTCGCCATGGTCGAGAACAGCGCCCCGCTCCGCAAGGACACGCGGGTTGGACTCGAATTTCAAGGGCTGACCGGGGTAGCTGCGATATCGCTGAAGGGCGGCGAAGAGGCGGCTCCCTCAGTGCCCTTGGACGATGATGGCATTCCCGTGCTGACCGCCGATCCCAACGCGCTGCAGGACGTGACTGAGGCGATACGGGGCACGCTGCAGAACATCAACAAGGTGGTCGCCGACAATCAGGAGGCGGTCAAAAACTCGCTGCGAAACCTTGAGACGTTCACGTCGTCGCTGGCGCGCAATTCCGAGAAGATCGACAACGTCATGCTGAAAATCGACGGCGTGATGGGCAAGGCCGACCACCTCATGCTCGGCCTGAACACGCTGGCCGGCGGCAAGGACGGCGGCGAGCTGTTCCAGGCGGTGAAGTCGATCCGCGAACTGGCGGAAGATTTCGACAAGCGTTCGGGTGCCTTGATGGTCGACGGCCGCCGAACGCTGGGTGATATCAGCCGTGCGGTGAACAACCTCGACCGCAACCCGACGCGGCTATTGTTCGGCGCGGGAAACAGCAGTGCGCCGGCGAGCCCCGCGCCCACGCCCGCGGCGGCGACTGAGAAGAGGCGGCCATAGGGTTTCTGGACCCGTTGGATCCTGAGCCAGTTCGGATTATCGCAGTAACATACCCACCAAAACAAAAACGGAGGCAGCGATGCCTCCGTTTTATTGTCCGATCGGGCTGAACGCTACCCGAGCCGTCCCGCCGCGTGCGCAAGCAGGGTATAGACCATCCCGGTCTCGGAGATGAGGTGGCCGCGCAGCACCGCCGGCCCGCGTTCGTCGCGCGCGACCTCATCGAGCAATCGCTCGAATTCGGTGATGTAGCGGTCGACCGTCTGCTTGAAGTTGCGGTCGGCGCGATATTTGCGGGCAACTTCATCAAAGGCCTTCTGGCCGGCCGGCGTATAAAGCCGCTTGCTGAACGCCTTGCTCTCGCCGCGCTGATAGCGATCCCACATCTCGGCTGCGAGATTGCGATCCATCAGGCGTCCGATGTCGAGCGACAGCGACTCCAGCGGGTTGGCACCGGGGCCCTGCGGGGCGGGGCGGCCGCGCGGGACGTCACGGTTGCCGCCGCCGTTGTCGGCGCGGTTCAGCAGGTCAGAAAGCCATCCATCGCGTCCCTGATCGGAACTGGCGGGGCTGACCGGGGGCGCTTCCGTGCGGTGCGAAGCCGGCGTGCCGAGGTCCGGCGGCGGCAAATTCGATGCGCTGGCGCCTTCGCGCACGCGCGGCGGCGCGGACCGCGATTGCCCGCCGGCGGCTGCCATCATTGGCTCTTCCTCGCGCTGCGAGCTCGAGCGGCCGGCGGTCACGACGTCAAGCCCGCGGCCATGACGTGAGACGATCCGGTTCAGTTCGGCTAGCGCCTCGATTTGGTCGACGATAACCTTGCGCATCTGCGCGGTACTCTCCGCGGCTTCCTGCGGCATCTCCAGCACGCCACGGCGAAGTTCGTTGCGTGTGGCTTCCAGCTCGTGATGCATTTCCGAAGCCATCTGCTTCATGCTCGAGACCATGGTGGCGAACTTGTCCGCGGACTGCTTGAACATCGCGTCCGCCTCTTGGGTGCCCTGCTGATAGATTTCGTTCATGGTGTCGGCCGTCAGCCGGCGTTCCTCTTCGGCCGCGGTGCGGACCGCCTCGAACTGCCGGCTGATCGCGGCAGAACCTGCACCCGCCGTTTCCGCCACCACTCTTGCGATATCGCGCGCGCGCTCTTCGGCGGCCGCCAGGGATTCGTCCAGCAAGCCGGTGAACCGCGACAACCGCTGATCGAGATCGGTGGTTCGCAAATCGATCGTGGTGACCAGCGATTCAAGGGCCGATTTGCGTTCGGCAACGGAGGCGGTGGTGTTGTGGTTGCTTTGCTCGACCACAGCCGCGGCATCGACCAGTGCCTTGCCGTGAGCCTCGAATTGGCCGGAAAGCGAGCCGAGATCTTCCAGCGCCTTCGAGGTTTTCGCGTTGAAGACACTCAACTGGTCTTCCAAGGTCCGGGTAGCGACGCCGTTGCGCGAGGTGACGTCATTCATGGCAGACACGAAGTCGGCCACGCGCGTGACCAGGGCGCGCTCCAGCGAATTGAGATTGTCGTGCGCGCCGGTCAGCACTTCCTGCAGCAGGATATTGCCTTCGCGCAGCCGCTCGAACAGCGCGACCGTGTCGGTTCGCAGGATCTTGCTGGTTTCCTGCATCTCGGTCACCGCCGCGATCGAGACCTGACGCGACTGGTCGATCGCCGCGCGCGACGCCTGCTCCAGATCTTTCAGCGACTTGCTCACGGCGCCGGTGGCCAACTCGCCGGCGGAAGTAATCGTGCGCGCGACGTCGGAACCGTTGCTCAGCACAGATTGCGAGAAGGTCTGTCCGCTGGTTTCGATCGATTTCAGGGCATCTGATGTGACGCGGTCGATATCGACCGTGAGTTGGTTGGTCTTCGCGCCCATGGCCTCGACCAACGATCCGCGCTTGGCGTCGATCATCTGCGCGAGACGATCCGTCTGTTGTTGTACATAAGCAACGATTTCGTCGGTCTTGCCGGTCATGGTCGAGCCGAAAGCGCCGCTGGCAGCGAGAACCGTGCGTTCGACTTCCACCGAGGTCGACTTGACCTTGGAACTGACTTCGTTCGATGCGGCCACCAGAGCGCTTTGCGCATTTTGGGCGCTGGTCGCAATATTGTCCGTGGTGTTGGCGGTGACCGTGCTCAGCGAACGCTCGATATCCGTCGAGATAGCCTTGATCTGGCTGGCGGCGTCGGCGGACGTCGCGTGCAGCGAATTCTGTGCCTCACGCGCGCTGTTCAGAATGGAAGCGGCGGTGTCCGCGCCGACGGCTGTTAACGTACGTTCGACATCGATCGCCAGCGACTTGACTTGGTCGGCAGCATCCGATGACGCGGCCACGAGCGTGCTCTGAGCCGCGCGCGCGCCAGCGACGATCGAATCGGCGGTAGAAGTGCCGGCGATGGACAATGACCGTTCGATATCGGCCGCCAGCGACTTGACCTGGTTGGCAGCATCCGAGGATGCCGTTACCAGCGAGGTTTGGACTTCACGCGCGCCAGAGAGAATCGAGGCGGCGGTTGCCGTACCCGCAGCCGAGAGAGTGCGTTCGACGTCGGCGGACAACGACTTGATCTGGGTCGCCGCATCGCCGGAGGCTGTCAGCAGGGTAGCCTGCGCATCGCGGGCGCTGGTCAAAATCGAGTTCGCTGCCCCAGTGCCGACGGCGGTGATGGCGCGCTCAACTTCCGCCGAGGTAAGCTTCAGCTGCGCGCCGACGTCTGAAGAAACCAAAAGCAACGACTGTTGCGCGGTTCGCGCGCCGGTCTGAATGGTTTCGCTTGTATTGACCACAAGGTTGGTCAGCGAGCGTTCCGCATCCTCAACGTGGGACCTGATCCCAAGCGACAATTCCTCCGCGCGTGCCATGAGCCCGTCGCTGGCTTGCCGCCCGCTGCTCTCGATGCGACCCGCCACGGCTTCGACACGCGAACCCAGAAGATCTTCGAACTGCGCGACGCGTGTATCGATATCGGCGGCGACTGCGCCGACCCGGGTCTCGATGCCCTGATGAATTTCCTGGAACCGCGCCGTAATGGTGTCGGTCAGGTACGCAGTGCGGCCATCGATGGTTTCGGTCACGCTCGAGATGCGCTGGTCGACGGCTCCGATCGCCTGGGCAGTGCCGTCCGTCAGCGAAGTGGTGAG
>DASXJV010000180.1:0-6540 GCA_036497205.1 Bradyrhizobium sp. | reverse complement strand
TCGCATCCCACCGCGCGTTCGTGACGACTCGCGATCCGCCCCTTTTTCGGGTGGGACGGGGCGAGTTTGTAGAGGTGATTTGCCTGACGCGTTAAGCGGAATATTTTTGTCGACGGGGCTGGACAGGTTTTTGGTGATTTGGCCGCCGGGCTATTTTCCGCCGTCGTTTGTGAGGCAGAAGTCGCTTTGCGACTTAGCTATGTTGCATTTGCAGTTCTCGCGATCTTTCTTCTTGCGGCAACCGGACCAACCGCATCGGTCTGATGATGTCCGTTGATGGGGGTAGACCGGAAGTGACCGGCAGAGGCTTGAAACGGCACTTTTTGGACCCATTTCCGACGTGCGCATAGCCGGACATCGGCCCACGATCGTGCTATATGGCCATTCAATTTCCCCGAGAATGGGGGCCACCTTGAGCAGCGAGCACATAGAGAGGCGGCTGGCAGCAATTCTGGCCGCGGATGTCGCGGGCTCTTGCCGCTTAATAGGGATAGACGAAGAAGGCACGCTGGCGCGACTGAAAGCGCTTAGAAGAACCCTTTTCGATCCCAAAATCGCTGAGCATCACGGACGTGTCGTCAAGAATACCGGGGACGGCGCTATTGCCGAGTTTGCCAGCGTGGTCGACGCCGTGCGATGTGCCGACGAAATTCAACGCGGCATGGCCGAACAAAATATCGACGTGCAGCAGGACAAGCGGATCGAACTCCGCATCGGCATTCACGTCGGTGATATTATTATCGAAGAGAACGATATCTTTGGTGACGGGGTCAATATTGCGGTGCGTCTCGAAGGGATCGCAGAGCCGGGCGGTATCAGCATTTCGGACGACGCACGCCGGCAAATTCGTGGCAAGGTAGATATAACGTTTGAGGATTTGGGTTCGCAATCATTGAAGAATATTGCCGAACCGATGCGGGTCTGGCGCGTCCCATACGGTCGCGCCGTGCCAGCCGTGCCGACCCGCCTGCGTGTTGATGACGCCGCCCTTACGCTCCCCGAGAAACCCTCCATCGCTGTTCTGCCCTTTATCAACATGAGCGGCGACCCAGAGCAGGAATATTTTGCCGACGGAATGGTCGATGACATCATCACGGCGCTGTCCCGTTTCAAGGCGCTGTTCGTCATCGCCCGCAACTCCAGCTTCACATACAAGGGGCGCGCCGTCGACGTGAAGCAGATCGGGCGCGAGCTTGGGGTGCGCTATGTGCTGGAAGGCAGCGTTCGCAAAGCGGCAAACCGGGTGCGCATCACGGGGCAGCTCGTCGATACCGCCACTGGGGCACATCTTTGGGCGGAACGGTTTGACGGTGGGCTCGGCGACGTCTTCGATTTGCAGGACCAGGTGACGGAGAGCGTTGTCGGGGCGATCGCGCCGGCGGTGGAAAAAGCCGAGATCGAGCGTGCCAAGCGCAAGCCGACCGAGAGCCTCGACGCCTATGCCCTCTATTTACGCGGTTTGGCCGCGTTCTATCAGCTTGGCAACCGGCAAGCGATCGACGAGGCGTTGCACCTGTTCAACCGCGCGATCGAGCTCGACCCAGATTTTGCCTCCGCCTACGGTCGTGCCGCCTCTTGCTACGTCAGTGCCAAGATCAATGGCTGGTTCTCAGGCGCGGCGAACGAGATTGCCGAAGTGAAGAGGCTCGCCCAACGGGCCGTTGAGTTGGGCAAGGATGACGCGATCGCGCTCACCGCCGGCGGGTGGGTGTTAGCGTTTGTTGTTCGCGATCTCGGGGTAGGCGCCGGCTTGATCGATCGCGCGCTTGTGCTCAATTCCAATTTGGCCGAGGCATGGCTTCTCGGCGGCTGGGCAAAAATCTGGCTCGGCGAGCCGGAAGCGGCGATCGAGCGCTTCGCGCGTGCCATGCGTCTGAGCCCACTTGATCCGCGGGCGGCAGCAATGCGAGGCGGGACCGCGTTTGCCCATTTCTTCCTGGGCCGCTATGACGAAGCGGCATCGTGGGCGGCGATGGCATTGGAGGACAGTCCGGACTTTCAACCTGGTTTACGCATCGCCGCCGCTAGCAATGCAATGGCCGGACGGCCGGAGCAAGCACATAAGGCAATGGCTCGGCTGCGGCAACTCAATCCCGCGCTACGTATTTCCAATCTCAAAGACGTGCTCCCCCCTTTTCGGCGGGCCGAAGATCTTTTGCGATTGGAAGAAGCATTGCGGCAAGCCGGGCTGCCTGAATAATCATCGCAGAAAGATGCTCGCCGGTTGGGACGAGTTGATCGAACAGCGCACTTCCGTTGTTGGGCACTTTTCGGACCTCATGCGATGTCCGAATTGAGTCCGGAATACGCACCAAAGCGGGCGTCCGCCACCTACGGGTTCAAGCCCTGGCTGAGAGATGAAAACACCTCGCCGCTAATCCAGTGATTGCTCAATAGCAGCGCGAGGCGGCGATGGTGTGCAGCCTGTTATCGCCGAGCACATGCGCCATGAAGCCCGGGGTCTGGAATATTTTCGAGAAAGCCGCGTCGCGGATGCTCAGGCCCCCGGTATAGGCGCCGAACGCCGGCATCACCGCGCGCTCGCCGTCGCAGGCAAAACACCGCCGCTCCATCGAACGCCCGCGCGTCGCCACCCGCGCTTTGGGATGCAGGTGACCGGCGATTTCACCTGATGCCCCGGTCGGCTCGTGACGAAACGCGATCGGGCCAACCGCAACTTCGCTGGCGACCACGCCGCCGAGATCGGATGGCAGCGCCGGGTCGTGATTGCCCGAAATCCAGATCCAATCGCGCCGCAGCTGAAACGCAGCGATGATTTCGCGGTTCGGCGCGGACAGCCGGTCATGGGCGTCGCGGTCGTGAAAGCTGTCGCCGAGCGCAATCACCGTCCGCGGGTCGTGCCGCGCTATGACAGCGCCGAGGCGGCCGAGCGTCGCCACCGTATCATAGGGCGGCAGCAGCACGCCGCGCGTCGCAAAACTGGAGCCTTTTTCCAGATGCAGATCGGAGACAACGAGCAGGCTCTCTTCTTCCCAGAACAAGGCACCGGAGAGATCGGCGACCAGGATCACGCCCGCGACTTCCACAGCAGTGATGCGCGCGGCAGGTGGTTCGTCGTCCAGGGATCGCGCGCGTGCCGTCACGGTCTATCCAGTCGCCTCTTTGACCAGTTCATCGGCGGCTTCCGCCAGCAACTCGTCGGATGCTTCGCCATAAACCTGTTCGCGGCCGATTTCCAGCATCACCGGCACTGCGAGCGGCGAAACCCGGTCGAGTTCCTTGTGGATGATTCGCCCCTTGATTCGCGAGAGCATATCACTGAGCCGACGAATATCGAGCAGGCCGGTCGCGGCATCGGCGCGCGCCGCACGCAACAGCACGTGATCCGGCTGGTGCTTGCGCAGCACGTCGTAAATCAGATCGGTCGAAAACAGCACTTGACGCCGGGTTTTTTCCTCTCCGGTGAACCGCCGCGCAATCAGTCCGGAGATGATCGCGCAGGTGCGGAACGTGCGTTTCATCAGCGCGGATTCCGCGAGCCACGCTTCGAGATCGTCGCCCAGCATGTCAGGATCGAACAGCGCGTTGAGATCAAGTCGGCCCTGCCGGATCATGAAAGACATGTCCCCTAACGCCCATACCGCCAGCGCGTATTCATTGGCCACAAATCCGAGCGGCCGCACCCGCGCCCGTTCCATCCGCCGCGTCAGCAGCATGCCGAGCGTCTGATGCGCCAGCCGGCCTTCGAAGGGATAACAGACGAGGTAATGCTTGTTGGCGCGGGGAAAGGTCTCGACCAGCAGCTCGCGCACGCCGGGGACACGCGAGATATCCCGTTGCAAGGATAGCCATTCGTGCACCTGATCCGGCAGCGCATTCCAGGCGCGTCTGTCGTCGAGCAGTTTCCGGACGCGTTCGGCGAGATAGGTGGAGAGCGGAAACTTGCCGCCCATATAGGACGGCACTTTGGCGTCCTTGTCATTGGCGCGCGAGACATAGACGTGGTCTTCCGCAAGCGCTTCGTAACGGACGACCTCGCCGCCGAACACAAAAGTGTCGCCGATCACGAGTCCTTCAATGAAAGCCTCTTCAATCTCGCCGAGCATGCGGCCGCCGCGGCCCAACGCTCCGGCCGATCCCGATCCGCCGCCACGCGAGCGCACCAGACGCACTTTCAGCATCGCCTCCTCGACGATGGTGCCGACGTTAAGGCGGTAACTTTGGCGGACCCGAGGATTGGCGACACGCCAGCGGAGGTTCTTCTCCTGCTTGATGCGCGCGAAACGTTCGTACGTTTTCAGCGCATAGCCCCCGGTGGCGACGAAATCGACCACGTCGTCGAAATCGGTTCGCGTGAGACTCGAATAGGGCGCTGCGGTGAGGACTTCGACATAGAGCTGATCGGACAGAAACGGTTCACCGCAGGCCCGGCCGAGCACGTGTTGCGCCAGCACATCGAGCGCGCCGGTGCGCAGCGGCGGGGTATCCTGGGCATTTTCCGCTACCGCGTCTATCGCTACCGCGCATTCCAGCACCTCGAAGCGATTGGCCGGGACCAGCACCGCGCGCGAGGCTTCATCAATGCGGTGGTTGGCGCGGCCGATTCTTTGCATCAGCCGTGACGCGCCCTTCGGCGCGCCGATATTGATGACGAGATCGACGTCGCCCCAATCGACGCCGAGATCGAGCGATGAGGTGCAGACCACGCCGCGCAGTTTTCCTGCCGCCATCGCGTCCTCGACCTTGCGGCGCTGCGCAACATCGAGCGAGCCGTGATGCAGTGCGATGGCGAGGCCATCGTCGTTCATGCGCCACAGATCCTGAAACAGCATCTCGGCCTGGCTGCGGGTGTTGACGAATACAAGCGTGGTCTTGTTGCGTTTGATCAGATCGTAGATTTCGCCGAGTGCGTGGCGCGCGGTATGGCCTGCCCACGGCAATCTCTCCCTTGTGTCGAGCATTTCGACGATGGGCGCCGCCGCGCCGGCGGCGACAACTATGTCGGCTGCTTCGCTTACGCCGTCGCGTTGCGGGACCAGAAACCGCGCCAGCGATTCCGGTTCCGCCACCGTGGCCGACAGTCCAATGGAGCGCATCTGCGGCCCCAGCCGCCACAGCCGCGCCAGGCCGAGCGACAGCAGATCGCCGCGCTTCGAGGTGACGAGCGCGTGCAATTCGTCGAGCACGATGCGCTTGAGCGACGAGAACAGAAACGGCGCGTCGTCTGACGACAATAGCAGCGCCAGTTGCTCCGGCGTGGTGAGCAGAATGTCCGGCGGATAGCGGCGCTGACGCTGACGCCGCGACACCGGCGTGTCGCCGGTGCGGGTCTCGACCTTGATCGCCAAACCCATCTCGGTAATAGGCGTTTCCAGATTGCGCGCGATATCGACCGCGAGCGCTTTCAGCGGCGAGATGTAGAGGGTGTGGAGACCGCGGCTGCGCTGCAGGCCACGCCCGGTGGAGATCAGCTTCCTGCCCGCAAGGGGGGCGGGAGCAGTGAGTTCCACCAGCGTCGGCAGAAACCCTGCCAGCGTCTTGCCGGCCCCGGTGGGAGCAATCAGCAGCGCCGAACGATCGTCGCGGGCCTTTGCCAGCAGCGCCAACTGATGCTCGCGGGGCAACCATCCGCGGCCTGCGAACCATTGGCGGAAGCGGTCCGGCAGCAGTTCGGCTGTTTCGTCCGGAACAGCGGTCGATATCTGGGGCGACACGCCCAAGACGTAAGCCGTTACAGCCGTTTCGTCGAGGGCGGCAGCGCATCAAAATCGAACCGCCGCCCGCCCGCTTGGCGGTTGCTTACTCGGTGACCGGCTTGTCGGAAATATCCCAATCCTTGCCGTTGAAGATCGAGATGTAAAGCGTCTTCATCGGCGTATAGTCGTCAGGGGTATAGCTATAGGTGATGCCGTCGAGGAAATACGGCGAATGAAAGCCGTTGAGATTCGTCGCCTGCCTCAAGACGTTGGCGCGCGTGAGATCGTCCCCGCAGCGGCGCAGGATTTCAGCCATCGTCGCCACCTGACCATAGCCTGCGAACGCGATGGTATTGTCCGGATCGACGTTGGGCAGATATTTTTTGCGCAACTCCTCGAATGCCATGACGTCGGGATCCTTTTCCCAGCGCGGCACGCCGACTTCCTTGGCGTAGCGGATGGCAACGATGCCGGTCGCATTTTCAAAGCCCGCTGCATTGAGGATCGAGCGTCCCGTCGATCCCGCGGAAAGCAATTGCAGGGGCTTCCAGCCGAGCTCGGCGACCCTGCGGATCGATTGCGACGTCGCCTTGCCAGTGCTGATATTATAGAAAACGTCCGCGCCCGACTTCGAGAGATTGATGAGCTGGGAATCGACCGTTGGTTCGGTCAGATCGTAAGTCTGCTCCATGATCACCTTGGCCGTGCCGCCGGCATCCGCCAGCACCTGCTTGAAGGGGCCGAGGAAATCACGGCCAAAGTCGTCGTTCTGGTAGAGAATTCCGATCTTGGCATTCGGCTTAACGCTCACGACATGTTTGGCGAGAATTCGTGCTTCTGTCGGATATAGCGGCAGGCCCGCCATGGTCCATTTGTTGTTCTT
>DASXJV010000179.1:0-9293 GCA_036497205.1 Bradyrhizobium sp. | reverse complement strand
CGCGAAGGTGGTGTGCACCGTAGCCCACGACAGCGCGATCGTCACGGTCGCCAGCGTCAGTTGTGGCGCGCTGCGGTGCGACGCGCCGAGTTCGAACACGATCGCGGCGATGCTGGCGAACGCGCCGAGCGCGGTCACCATCAAAATCAGAAAGCGGCCATCGTCCTGCAACACGGCGTTGCGGCGGATGTGGGCGAGACCGCAGCGAAACATCATGATGTAGGCGAGCACCAGATAGAACGAAACGAAAATATCCCAGCCGATCAGCAGACGGGTGACCAGCCGCAGCGAGTCCGGCAGCAAGAAGAACGCCACGATACCGATTGCGATCGAAATGAAAGTGCGTGGCCGCGCATAGACCACGCGGACCGGCCTCGACATTTTCCGGAAGCGGAGCAGTAGAGCGTCGTCGGTTTCCTGGCCCGCCATCGGCGTCATCAATTCTTGCGTTCGGCGACGAATCGCGCAGTGTCGCGCAGCACGTCACCGTTGGCGCCGAATATCGAGAGTGCGGAATCGGCTCGCGCCAAGAGGTCGCGCACCCGTTGCTTGGCGCCGTCGATCCCGAGCTGGGTGACGAACGTGGTCTTGCCCAGTGCCGCGTCCTGCCCGGTCTGCTTGCCGAGCGCGGCCGCGTCGCCCTCGACGTCGAGCAGATCGTCGGCGATCTGGAAGGCTTCGCCGAGCGCGCGGCCGTAATCGTCGAGCGCCTGATATTCCTTTTGCGAGGACTGGCCGAGTATCGCGCCGGCAATGCAGCCATAGCGCAACAGCGCGCCGGTCTTCATCTGCTGCAGAAGCGCGACATCGACCGGCTCGCGGTCGCCGAACCGGCCTTCGCCGGCGAGATCGAGCATCTGGCCGCCCGCCATGCCGCCAATTCCCGAGGCCCGCGCCAGCGCCCGGGTCAATGCGAGGCGCACGCCCGCCTCGCGGTGAATTTCGTCGCGAGTAATGATGTCGAAGGCGAGCGTCAGCAAGGCGTCCCCGGCGAGGATCGCGGTGGCATCGTCATAGGCCTTGTGAAGCGTGGGCCGGCCGCGGCGCAGATCGCTGTTATCCATCGCCGGCAGATCGTCATGAACAAGCGAATAGCAATGGATGCATTCGAGCGCCGCGCCGGCCAGCAGGGCGGCCTCGCGGGCGACGCCGAACATGGCGGAACTCTCGACCACCAAAAACGGCCGCAGCCGCTTGCCGCCGTCGAGGCTCGAATAACGCATGGCTTCGACCAGCCGTTTCGGCCGCGCGATTTCGTCGGGCAAAAGCCCGTCGGACAACAGCTTCCCAAGCAGGGCTTCGGTGTCCTCCGCGGTCCGGTCCAGTCGGTTCGCAAAGTGTGATAGTGCAGTGCCGGTCGTCATCAAAAACAGCTCCAGATCGAGTTGGCCGGACAATCGGTTATGGCACGGGCTTCGTCAATTCCGCGGGGAGGGGCACGGCGCCTTAAAACCGCTGGAAAAAGTGGGGGAATATCATGGAGATATCGGTCATTTATCCGCCGCGCCCGCTGCCTTGAACCAGAAACATAGATTTGCGCGTTGCCCGAAATTTGTTGCTGATTCTGCTGGCCGCGCTGTTGCTGCCGTATCTGCTGGCGCCGCTGTATCGCGCCGGCCATCCGGTCTCGACGCTGATGGCCTGGCGCTGGCTGACCGGCGCGCCGGTGTCGCGGCAGTGGATCGATTTCAGCGCGATCTCGCCCTCGCTGCCGCGCTCGGTGGTGGCGTCCGAAGACGCGAAATTCTGCAGTCATCACGGCATCGATTGGGACGCGTTGCGCGATGTGATCGACGACGCGGAGGATGGCGAGGTGACCCGTGGCGGCTCGACCATCACCCAGCAGGTGGCGAAAAACCTGTTCCTGTGGCAGAGCCGCAGCATGGTCCGCAAGGCTTTGGAGTTTCCGCTCGCGCTGTGGATCGATCTGGTGCTGCCGAAGCAGCGGATCCTGGAAATCTATCTCAACATCGCCGAGCTCGGTCCAACAGGCCAGTTCGGCGCGCAGGCCGGTTCTATTTACGCCTTCGGCCGCCCGGCATCAGGCCTGTCGCCGCGCGAAGCCGCCCTGCTGGCAGCGATCCTTCCCAATCCGGTCAGGCGCAGCGCCCGCAATCCTGGCCCTGGGGTGCGCCGGCTGGCCGGCATCTATGTGACCCGGGCGCAGGCCTCGGGGCTGCAGCGATGCTGGAGCGAAAATCGCGCTTTTTGAGCCAATTCGGGTCGTTTTGGCCGAAAGCCACCCTAGCTTTGCGCAATTCCATCCTCTATAAGCGCGGCCTTATCGGCATTTCAGCTCGCGCCCAAAACGCTTCAGCCGTCCGCCACGGACGATGCCTCCGACAACACCCTAAAGGACACCGACATGGCCGTTCCCCGAAGAAAAACATCGCCCTCGCGGCGTGGCATGCGCCGCTCGGCGGATGCCCTGAAGAAGCCGACCTATGCCGAGGACAAGGATTCCGGCGAATTGCGCCGTCCGCACCACCTCGATTTGAAGACCGGCATGTACAAGGGCCGGCAGGTTCTGAAGGCCAAGAAGGAATCCTGATCACGGCGCGGAAGCCGCACCGCCGACCGGCGCGAGGACGGGCAGGGGAATTCGGCAATCAAATTTGTGCCCGAATTCACCCAAACCGGTCAGATAGATGCTTTCCTGTGGCGGCCCGAACAGCGCTTCGCCTGAGAACGCTCTTGGTTCTCTTGCTTGAAAAAGAAGGCCTCGCCGATGACCATGGTCGGTTTTCCGCTTCTTCTGATTCCGCTCGCGATCTACAACATCATCGTCTTCCTGATGCCCGGCGTTTCGCTCGCCGAGCCGCTTGCGAAGCTGACGCTGATGTCGGGCGCCGAATGGCCGTTGACGCTGAGCGATATGCTTCTGGCGCTCGGCATTTTGTTGCTGTTGTTGGAGATCATCAAGGGTGCGCGTCCCGGCGCTAAATATCTTACCGATCATCTGCTGTCGTTAATCATATTTGGCGGCGCGGCCGCCGAGTTTCTGCTGTGGCCGCGGTTCGGCACCTCGACCTTTTTCTTGCTGGCAATGCTCGCGCTGGTGGATTTCCTGTCGGGCATTGCGTTGCGCGCGCGGCGCGGAATGCAAGTTGCGTCTGGCCTTGCGGTCTCGGGGCGCGCGGCGAGAAAACCCGCCGCCGCGACCGAACCTGAATTCGATCCGGCGCCCGCGCCATCAGTGCCGGCAGCGGCTTCGGTCGGCGAATCTGTGCTGCTGGACCACCCCGAACCGAAAATCGTGCATTCTGAAGTCACGCCGAGGGCTCCATCGCCGGGGGTCCCGTCCCCGGAACTGCAACCTGACAACGGCTCGCCCCGCTCGCCGGAGGCGCCGTCGCGCTGATCTAGATGATTTGCCGCGTCCGGATGCCGGCGCCCAGGACCTGGTGCTGGTTCGCCCGGTAGGCGGTCTGTGCATCGGCAGGCGTTGCCCGCCGCAAGCCGCGGGTTTGCGGAACCCGCTCGGCGGTTGCGATCAGATGCGTGACAAAATTCGAGTTGGGCTGGGACGGCTGCAGACCGGAAGTCTGCGACCATTGCGCCGACGAGATCACCGGCACGAGCGCAACGCAGCCGGGCTTTGCGTCCGCAAGGACGCCATCATCTATCGTCTGCTCTGGTGGACCGCCGCTTAACATCACAAATCGAAATCCGGCTGAACTGTCACTTTTTGGGACGTTGCGCCCTTTGCGATTCCATCATCGCAAGAGCTATGCCGGTTCTACCCGGTTTGTTCCCGGCGGCTCAACAACGTGCTTTGCGGAAATATTTATGAACTTTGCCCGAAACAGGCGGTATCCTGAACTGGGAATCACCCGGCAATGTCCCGAAACGAGGCGATCTTGACCTCCGCTCCTCCGCAGGCTTCGGTCATCCTGGCTTCGCTCGGTCAGGCGGTCTTCGTGTGGGACATCGCAACAGACGCGATTGCCTGGAGCGATCACGCGATTTCCGTCTTCCCGGGTATCCCGGCGGCTTCGCTGGCGAGCGGTGCGGAGTTTGCAAAATTGATCGAGCCGGAGCGCTCGATGCGGATGGACGCGCTTGGCCATGCGCCGTCCGCGCGTGTCGGCGACGGCGCACCCTACCGGATCGAATATGGCGTGCGGGCCAGCGTGTCCGCTCCTGTGCTCTGGATCGAGGAAACCGGTTGCTGGTTCGCTGGCGCCGATGGCAGGCCGGGGCGCGCCCAGGGCATTGTGCGCGTCAACAACGAACGCCACGCTCGCGATGAGCAACTCGTGAGGTTGTCTCGGCACGACCCGCTGACCGGCGAGCTCAACCGCACGCATCTCGTCGCGTCGCTGGCCGAGGCCATCGAGGAAGTCGCGCGTTTCCGCTCATCTTTCGCCTTCATGCTGATCGGCATCGACCATCTGGCGCGCATCAACGACGCGTTCGGCTTCGATGTCGCCGACGCGGTGATTTCCGAGGTCGCCACCCGCATTCGCACCCGGCTGCGCGGCGGCGACGTGCTCGGCCGGTTCTCCGGCAACAAATTCGGACTGATCTTGAAGAACTGCACCGTCGACGACATGAATGTCGCCGCCGAGCGGTTCCTGGCCGGCATTCGCGACCACGTGGTGCCGACCAAATCCGGTCCGGTGTCGGTCACCGCGTCGATCGGCGCGGTCAGCGTGCCGCGCTACGCCCGCAGCGCCGAGGAGGCGATCAACCGCGCCCAGGAAACGCTCGACATGGCGAAGCGCCGACGCGCCGGGTCGTTTTCGCTGTGGCGCCCGAATGTCGAACGCGACGCCCAGCGCCGCGTCAATATCCGCGTCACTGACGAAATCGTCACCGCACTCAACGAGCACCGGATCGTGATCGCGTTCGAGCCGGTGGTGGAAGCGCGCTCGCGCGGCGCGGCGTTCTACGAGTGCCTCGTCCGCATGGAGCAGGATGACGGGCAGGTTCTGCTGGCGCCGGACATCGTTCGGGTCGCGGAGAAGCTCGGCCTGATACGCCTGGTCGACCACCGCGTGCTCGAATTCGTGGTGGCCGAACTTGCAAACTCGCCGAATGTGCAACTCAGCCTCAACATATCGCCCGATACCACGATGGACCCGGACTGGTGGGCTTCAATCGAATCGCTGATGCGCGCGCATCCCGGCGCGGCCGAACGGCTGATCGTCGAGATCACCGAAACCGTTGCGATACAGGATATCGATGACGTTCGCGGCTTCGTCACGCGACTGAAGGACTTCGGCAGCCGGATCGCGATCGACGATTTCGGCGCCGGTTACACCTCGTTCCGGAATTTGCGCAAGCTTGGCGTCGACATCGTGAAGATCGATGGCGCCTTCGTGCAGAACATCGCGCGCTCGGCGGATGATCGCGCCTTCGTGCAGACGCTGATCGATCTGGCGCGCCGGCTGGAAATCAAGACGGTCGCGGAATGGGTTCAAGATGAGGAATCCGCGGCAATGCTGCGCGACTGGGGCTGCGACTATATCCAGGGGCGCCTGATCGGGCTCGCCTCCTCGCAACGGCCTTGGGAAGCGCGTGCAGAGGCGGCTTTGCCAGCGGCAGGTTAAAACATTCTCGCGTCGTCCCGGCCAAGCCAACGGGTCCCGGCCTTTGGCCGGCCCGATGACAGGCTCCGCGCGAGCCGGGACCCATAACCACCGGCGTTTCGGCTTTACCAACGCTGGAGCAGCTATTCTTCGTGACAACAAAGGTCGGTGGTTATGGATCCCCGTTTTCGCGGGGAGGACGATGTGTTGTTGTTCGCGGGGACAACGAGGAGAGGATCACTCTTCCTTTTTCGGCTCTTTTTTCGGCTCTTTAGACATGCGCTCGAGGCGGTCCTGCATGTCTTTCATCTGACGGCGAAGGTCATCGATGTTGTCTTGTTCGGCGGCCGGCTCAGGCCCTTTCTCCGGCTCGGCGGCGGCAGCAGCTCCGGTGCGGGGCGCAGCAAATGGCTTGAACATCGAGAATGTCCGCTCGAACATCTCCATGTTGCGGCGAACATGCTCTTCCAGCGGCGCGAATGGCGTCATGCTGAATGTGGTGGTGAGCTGCTTGCGGAATTTTTCCTGCTCGCGGGTCAGCGTGTCGATCGATTGCTCGAGATAACGCGGTACCACCATCTGCATGCTGTCGCCGTAGAATCGGATCAACTGGCGCAGGAAGGTGGTCGGCAGCAAATTCTGCCCCGCCTTGTTTTCCTGTTCGAAGATGATCTGCGCCAGCACCGAACGGGTGATGTCGTCGCCGGTCTTTGCATCATAGACGAGGAAATCCTCGCCCTCTTTCACCATCGCCGCGAGGTCCTCGAGCGTCACATAGGTGCTGGTACCGGTATTATAGAGCCTCCGGTTTGCGTATTTCTTGATCGTGGTGGGTTGGTCTGATTTCGCCATGGGTTCACACATGCACACCGAGGACAAGGAACCCGACGGCATCGCCGAAGGGCAGACGAGCAACGCAACGCAGCAAAGTAAGCATTTTCAATGAGGTTCGGCTACCGTTTTGTGCGCCACGGTTAATTCGAAAGCATAGGCGTTGCTCAGGAAACCGCCAAGAGCATCGTTTTGAATGCACCGCGGTGCGATTTCGGCCCTCTGAACGATTGACATGCCTCAACGACGTTAACAGGATGAGGTGAGAGACAGGCCTGCCAATCCGGCGCCCGCCGTCCAAGACCCTCAAGCCCAGGAGATGTCCATGTCAGACGATGTCGTCATCGTCAGCGCCGCCCGCACCCCGGTCGGCAGTTTCAACGGCGCATTCGCCACCATGCCGGCCCACGATCTCGGCGCCATCGCCATCAAGGCCGCGCTGGAGCGCGCGGGCATTGAGCCAGGCCGCGTTTCCGAGGTGATCATGGGTCAGATCCTGACCGCGGCGCAAGGTCAGAACCCGGCCCGTCAAGCTTCGATCGCCGCCGGCGTCCCGGTGGAAAGCCCGGCCTGGGGCGTCAATCAATTATGCGGCTCGGGCCTGCGTACGGTGGCGCTCGGCTATCAGGCGCTGCTCAACGGTGATTCCGAAATCGTCGTCGCGGGCGGCCAGGAATCCATGAGCATGGCCCCGCACGCCCAATATCTGCGCAACGGCGTGAAAATGGGGCCGGTTGAATTCGTCGACACCATGATCAAGGACGGATTGTGGGATGCCTTCAACGGGTACCACATGGGCAACACCGCCGAGAACGTCGCCAGGCAATATCAGATCACCCGTGCGCAGCAGGACGAGTTCGCCGTCGGCTCGCAGAACAAGGCCGAGGCCGCGCAGAAGGCCGGCAGGTTCAAGGACGAGATCGTTCCGGTCACCGTCAAGACCCGCAAAGGCGACATCATCGTCAGCGACGACGAATATCCGCGCCACGGCGCAACGCTCGATGCAATGGCCAAGCTCAGGCCGGCGTTCGAGAAGGACGGCACTGTCACCGCCGGCAGCGCCTCCGGCATCAATGACGGTGCGGCCGCGGTGGTGCTGATGACCGCGAAGCAGGCGGCCAAGGAAGGCAGGAAGGTGCTGGGCCGTATCGTGTCATGGGGCCAGGCGGGCGTCGATCCCAAGATCATGGGCACCGGGCCGATCCCGGCCTCACGCGCCGCTCTGAAGAAGGCCGGCTGGAGCATCGGCGATCTCGACCTGATCGAGGCCAATGAAGCCTTCGCGGCACAGGCCTGCGCGGTCAACAAGGATCTCGGCTGGGATACCTCCAAGGTCAACGTCAACGGCGGCGCAATCGCGATCGGCCATCCGGTAGGTGCGTCCGGCGCGCGCGTGCTGGTGACGCTGCTGCACGAGATGCAGAAGCGTGATGCCAAGAAGGGCCTCGCCACTTTGTGCATCGGTGGTGGCATGGGCATAGCCATGTGCATTGCACGCGACTAATTTTGCGGTGTTGCGTGATGAAAAGATCATGTCGCCACTGCACACTTTATAGCTAAGATGAAACGCCCGGCCTTGTGCCGGGCGTTTTGTTCTTGATGTTCGTCAAACGGCCCGCTTAATTCGGAGCTACATAAAAACTGTAGGTGAAAAACACCAAGGGAGGAATTCGACATGGCACGTGTTGCTTTGGTGACGGGGGGTACAAGAGGCATTGGCGCGGCGATCAGCAAGGCGCTGAAGGCCGCCGGCTATAAGGTCGCCGCCAGCTATGCGGGCAATGACGCCGCGGCGGACAAGTTCAAGGCCGAGACCGGCATCCCCGTCTATAAATGGGACGTTAGTTCGTTCGATGCCTGCGCCGCCGGCGTCAAGAAGGTCGAGGCCGACCTCGGCCCGGTCGATGTGCTCGTCAACAATGCCGGCATCACCAAAGATGGTGCGTTTCACAAGATGACGCTTGAGCAGTGGAATGCTGTCATCAACACCAATCTCGGCTCGCTGTTCAACATGACGCGTCATGTGATCGAGGGCATGCGCGCTCGCAAATTCGGTCGCGTCATCAACATTTCCTCGATCAACGGCCAGAAGGGCCAGTTCGGCCAGGTCAATTATTCGGCGGCGAAGGCCGGCGACATCGGCTTCACCAAAGCGCTCGCGCTGGAGAATGCCAAGGGCGGCATCACCGTGAACGCGATCTGCCCGGGCTATATCAACACCGATATGGTGCAGGCGGTGCCGAAGGAGGTGCTGGACAAAAACATCCTGCCGCTGATTCCGATCAATCGGCTCGGCGAGCCCGACGAAATCGCCCGCGCGGTGGTGTTCCTCGCCGCCGACGAGGCGGGCGCCATCACCGGCTCGACACTCTCGATCAACGGCGGACAGTATATGATGTGATTGTCTGTTATTACTTGCGAAGAAGCAATCCAGCGTCTGCCCAGAGTCTTCAATGAATCGTCATGCCTTGTGCCGGGCATCCACGTCTTTACAACCACAACAAGGAAGATGCGGGCGGAAGCGACGCCGTCCTTCGAACGGCTATGCCCGGCCATGATTGCCAAACGTGTGATGACGCCACGCACCGCCACGCTGATCGGATTGACAGCTATCCTGATGTGGTCGCTGCTGGCGGTGCTGACGGTCGCGACGGGGAAGATTCCCGCATTTCAACTGGCGGCTATGACGTTCGCGATCGGTGCGTTGGTCGGGTCTCTGACATGGATCGGGCGGCCGAATGCTATCCGCGCATTGTGGCAGCCGCCGCTAGCGTGGATCGTGGGGATCGGCGGGCTGTTCGGCTATCACGCGCTGTATTTCCTGGCGCTGCGCTTCGCGCCTCCGGCCGAAGCAGGCTTGCTGAATTATCTCTGGCCGCTGTTGATCGTGCTGTTCTCGTCGCTGCTGCCCGGCGAGCGGCTGGCGCC
>DASXJV010000178.1:0-14586 GCA_036497205.1 Bradyrhizobium sp. | reverse complement strand
GGCTGGAAGGCATCATTCCGGCGCTGGAGCCCGCGCATGCCATCGCCAAAGTGATTGAGCTCGCGCCGAAGCGGCCGACAGATCATCTGATGGTGGTCAACCTCTCCGGCCGCGGCGACAAGGATATCCCCCAGGTGGCGGATATCTTGCGGGGGAAGAAGAAGTGACTTTCAAACGCCGCCGCTCTCTTCACCTCTCCCCGTCGGGGAGAGGTCGGCTGCGCAGCAGCCGGGTGAGGGGTCTTTCCCTTCAATCAAACCGAAGCGTGCTTTCGATCATCTCAAGGACACCCTCAAGATTGTCATGCACGTCGCTGTTTGAGGTGCGGACAATGTGGAAGCCGCAGGCTTCCAGGACGTCGGACCGTGCTTTATCTCTCTCTCGCTCCGACGGTTCGGCGTGCGTTACGCCGTCAACTTCGACGATCAGTTCTCCGTCGAGCGTTACGAAATCGAAGATGTACCGGTCGATTGAATGCTGGCGTCGGAGTTTCCACCGCGCCAACCGCCGATTACGTAACGCTTGCCAAAGCTTTGCCTCGGCGCTCGTTTGCGACGAACGAAGACTTCGGGCTCTAGCCTTGAACTTGTCCATCCCCTCACCCGGCTGCTGCGCAGCCGACCTCTCCCCAATGGGGAGAGGTGTAGCACAGATGGCGCCGTAATATGATCACCCGCATCGACGCACGTTTCGCTGAGCTGAAGAGAGAAGACCGCTCGGCCTTCATCACATTCCTGATGGCCGGAGATCCCGATCCCGCCACCTCGCTTGAGATCATCAAGGCGTTGCCGAAGGCCGGCGCTGACATCATCGAGATCGGCATGCCCTTCACCGATCCGATGGCGGACGGTCCGGCAATTCAGGCCGCGGGATTGCGCGCGCTGAAGGCCGGCATGACCCTGAGGAAGACGCTCGATATGGTCCGAGCCTTCCGTAAAGGCGATGCCACCACGCCGCTGGTGCTGATGGGCTATTACAATCCGATCTACATCTACGGCGTCGACAAATTTCTTGCCGACGCAAAATCCGCTGGCGTCGATGGGCTGATCATCGTCGACCTGCCGCCGGAGGAAGATAGCGAATTGTGCCTGCCGGCGATGAAGGCCGGGCTGAATTTCATCCGGCTGGCGACGCCGACCACCGATGACAAGCGCCTGCCCGCGGTGCTCGCCAACACCTCAGGCTTTGTCTACTACGTCTCGATCACCGGCATCACCGGCAGTGCGAGCGGCGATACGGCTCAAGTCGGCGAGGCCGTCGCCCGCATCAAGCGGCATACAAAATTGCCTGTCTGTGTCGGCTTCGGCATCCGCACGCCGGAAGCCGCCCGCGACATCGCGGAGCATGCCGACGGCGCGGTGGTCGGCACCGCGCTGGTCGATGCCTTGCGCGGCAGCCTCGATGCGGGAGGCCGCGCGACGGCCAAAACCGTCGATGCGGTGGCCGATCTTGTGGCTTCACTGGCGCAGGGCGTGCGGGGAGCAAAGCAGGCTGCGGAATAAGCCACAATTCCGGTGGAGATAGACCGGAAAGCGGCGGCTTGCCGGGGGGTGCGGTCACCGCCATATATTGAAGGCGATTGCCGCCGGATCGCGATTCGGAGCGAAACATGAATTGGCTCACCAATGTCGTCAGGCCGAAAATCCGCAACATCCTGCGGCGCGAAACGCCGGAGAATTTGTGGATCAAGTGCCCCGATTCAGGGCAGCTCGTGTTCTACAAGGACGTTGAGGCCAACCAGTTCGTCATTCCCGGCTCGAACTACCACATGCGCATGGGCGCGGTGGCGCGGCTGAAATCGGTCTTCGACAACGAGACCTGGTTCGACGTGGCGCTGCCCGAGGTGTCCGCCGATCCGCTGAAATTCCGCGACGAGCGCAAATATGCCGACCGCATCAAGGATGCGCGCGCCAGGACCGGACTGAACGACGCCATCAAGGTCGGTTACGGCAAGCTTGAGGGTGCCGCCGTCGTGATCGCGGTGCAGGATTTCGATTTCATGGGCGGTTCGCTCGGCATGGCTGCCGGCGAGGCGATCGTGCGCGGGCTTGAGCTCGCGGTCGAAAAGAAATCTCCGTTCATCGTATTCGCGGCCTCCGGCGGCGCCCGCATGCAGGAAGGCATTTTATCACTTATGCAAATGCCGCGGACGACTGTCGGCGTGCAGATGCTGCGCGAGGCGAAGCAGCCCTATATCGTGGTGCTGACCAATCCGACCACCGGCGGCGTCACTGCCTCCTATGCCATGCTCGGCGACGTCCAGATCGCCGAACCCGGCGCACTGATCGGATTCGCTGGCGCGCGCGTGATCGAACAGACCATCCGCGAGAAACTTCCGGAAGGCTTTCAGCGCGCGGAATACCTGAAAGACCACGGCATGATCGACATGGTGGTGCATCGCCATGATCTGCGGCCGACGCTGGCGCGGCTCTGCCGGTTGCTGACGAAATCGCCTGCGGTGGAAACCGCCGCGAAGCCCGCGGTGCCGATCGCGATTCCGGCCCAGATCGTATCGGCTGCGGATGTGGCGCCGGCCGTGCCGCACGCGTGAACGCGCCTGCGGCAACGCCATCGCCGCCGCTCGGCGAATTGATCGCGCGGCTATCCGCGCTGCACCCCAAGCGTATCGATCTCGATCTGGTGCGGATGCATCGGATGCTGGAGCGGCTCGAACATCCCGAGCGCAGGCTGTCGCCGGTGATTCACGTCGGTGGTACCAATGGCAAGGGTTCGACAATCGCCTATCTGCGCGCGATTCTGGAAGCTGCAAACCTGCGCGTTCACGCCTATACCTCGCCCTCACTGGTGCGGATCAACGAATGCTATCGGCTCGGCCGAGCCGGCGGCGGCATCCTCGTAGATGATGATGAGTTGCGCGCAGCGCTGGAGCATTGCGAGCGGGCCAATGCGGGTGCGCCGATCACGATTTTTGAAATTGAAACCGCGGCGGCGTTCTGTCTGTTCGCGCAGCATCCGGCCGATGTGGTGCTGCTGGAAGTCGGTCTCGGCGGCCGGCTCGACGCCACCAACGTGATCGACGCGCCGCTGGCGAGCGTGATCGCGCCGGTCAGCATGGACCACACCGAATTTCTTGGGCCCACGCTGATGACGATTGCCCGCGAAAAGGCTGGCATCATCAAGCGCGACGTGCCGGTGATTTGCGCGGAGCAGCCGCCCGAGGCGATTGCCGTGATCCAACAGCAGGCCAAACGCATGCGCGCGCCGCTGTATGCGGCCGGGCAAGAGTGGCATGTCAATGTCGAGCGCGGACGGCTGGTCTATCAGGACGATCGCGGCCTGATGGATCTGGCGGCGCCGCGGCTGTTCGGCCGGCATCAGTTCGACAATGCCGGCCTCGCGATTGCGACGCTGCGGGCGCAAAACGCGTTCAAGATCGACACCGCGGCGTTCGAGGCCGGCATCGTCAACGCCGAATGGCCGGCGCGGATGCAGCGCCTGGCGTCGGGCGTGCTGGTGGATAACGCGCCGCAGGGCTGCGAGATATGGCTCGATGGTGGGCACAATGCCGAGGGCGGTCGCGTCGCCGCGGCAGCTTTGGGCGATCTCGAAGAGCGGGTGTCGCGTCCCCTCGTGGTCATCGTCGGTATGATGGGCAACAAGGATGGAGGCGCGTTTCTCGCCAACTTCGCCGGGCTGACGCGCCACATCATTGCGGTTCAGATACCAGATCGCGACAGCGCGATGCCGCCGGATCGGCTGGCCGATGCTGCGCGCCAGCTCGGCATGCGGGTGGAAACCGCAGCCGGTGTCGAAGCGGCGCTGCGTTCCCTCGCGCGTCTTGCCTATGAGGTGCCGCCGCGCATCCTGATCACGGGGTCGCTGTATCTCGCCGGCCATGTGCTTGCCGCCAACGGCACGCCGCCGGGATAGGCCAACTCACGCGAGAAGCTTCATCGGATCGGCAGCTTTCTGCTTGAGCTGATCGAACGTGCACTGCGTCGGCGCCTTGTCCGGCCGCCAGCGCAGGATGGAGGTGCCGTGGCGAAACCGCTCGCCGCTGAAATGATCGTAGGCGACCTCCACGACCAGTTTTGGTTTTAAAGGACACCACTGCGCCGAACGATCAGTCGACCAGCGGCTTGGGCCGCCCGGCGCGTTGCCGGTAAACCCGGGTTTTGCAATGAGCGGTTCAAGTTTCGCCGTCAGCGCGGGCTTTTGCTCCTGTTTGATCGCCGAGGTGAAGCCGACATGGTGAAGCAATCCATCGGCATCGTAGAGGCCAAGCAGCAGTGAACCCACCACCTTCTTGCCGTTCAATTTGTTGGTCGCGTGGCGAAAGCCGCCGACCACGCAGTCGGCGCTGCGGAAATTCTTGATCTTCTGCATGCCATCGCGGTTGCCGGACTGATACGGCAGGTCGATGCGCTTGGCGATCACGCCGTCGCAACCGCCGCCGGCTTGCGCCAGCCATTTTTTCGCGGTGGCATAATTTGGCGTTGCCGGGGATAGCCGAAACGTGGGGTTCGACTTGAACTGGGCTTTCGCGAACGCTTCCAGCGCCGGCCGCCGTTCGTGGAGCGGCTGCGTTGCAAGTTTCTTATCATCCGTCGTCGCCAGAATATCGAATGCGAGATATAGCGCTGGCGTCTCTTGCGACAATTTCTTGACCCGGCTCGCGGCGGGGTGAATTCGCTGCAACAGATCGTCGAACGAAAAGGTTTTGCCGTGCGGCACGACGATTTCGCCGTCGAGCCGGAACGCCGTCGCCTTCAATTTGAGCGCAGCTTCGACCAACTCGGGAAAGTAGCGGGCAAGGTCTTCTCCTGATTTCGAGCGGAGATCGACTTTGCGGCCCTGCCGGGAGAGCAGGCAGCGGAAGCCATCCCACTTCGGCTCATAGTGCCACTCAGGCCCGCGTGGAATCGCATCGATGGAACGCGCTTCCATTGCCGCCAATGGCGCCGACCCGGAGCGGTTTGATGCGGTCTTTCGGCGTGAGGGCGGCATGCCCTCTCAACGCAAACGGCCGGCTATTCGCCGGCCGTTTTCAGAAATAATTGTTGGAGCTGTTCAGCACGCAGCAGTAATCCATTGCTGCAGCTTCTGCTTCGGCGCGGCGCCGACCTGGCGCGAGGCCATCTCGCCGCCCTTGAAGATCATCAGCGTCGGGATCGACATCACGCCGTATTTGGAGGCCGTCTTGGGGCTCTCGTCGACGTTGAGCTTCACGATCTTGACCTTGTCGCCCATCGCGCCGGAAATCTCGTCGAGCGCGGGTGCGATCATGCGGCAGGGGCCGCACCATTCCGCCCAGAAATCGACCACGACCGTGCCGGTCGCCTTGAGCACTTCGGCTTCGAAATCGGCGTCAGAAACCTTGCCAACGGCCATTGGGATACCTCGTTCGGTTCTAAAGAAAGATGGGGCGCGGGAATCGCCGCCTGGATCATGTAATCAACCTATGAACGCGGAGTTGCCGGGTCAAGCTTGGCCATCCCCCTCGACAATGGTTGCCAGCTGCGCGCCCAGCGCGGTAGCAGAAATCTCCATCAATTCAGGTGTTTCGGTCCAAAGTAACGCTGCGCGGATCGGCAGTTGGGGATAAATCCTCCTGAGCACCGCCCGGTATAGCGCGAGCTGGCGGACGTAGGCCGTGGGAGCCTGCTCGGCAGAGCCCGGCGGGGCGCGATTGGTTTTGTAATCGACGATCAGGACCTCGCTCGGCGTCACAACCAGCCGGTCGATTTGCCCCGAAACCAACGCAGGCGGTTGCCCCGGCCGATCCAGCCTTCCTGCGATCGAGACCTCGGCGCGGCTGCCGGCGCCAAATACCGGCGCGAAGCGCGTATCCGCAATCAGCGCCAACACTCCTTCCGCGAGCGCCTCGCGGTCGCCGTCGCTCCAGCCGTCTGCGTTGCGGGTGAGGTAGCGCCGCGCCGCGTCGCGGCGGCGCTCGGTTGCGACGTCGGGCAGGGATTGCAGCAGCCGGTGCACCAGCGTACCGCGCTGCACCGCGCGCGCGCGCAGCCGGATGGACTCGCCGGTCCTGACGCCGCGGCCTTCATCCTCGGCAGGATCGGAGGGGCGCAGCAGGTTGTCGGGTGGCGATCCCGGTGGCGCAGGCGTGCTCAACCACGATGGCAGCTCGATTGGCGATGCCGTCGCGGGAGCGGCGGCTGCGCCTGCGGGAGCCGCGACGTCCTCAAGTCGTGAGTAACGTTTCACCGGGCCGTCCGGGGTCTCGATCGTCTGCTCATGCAATCCGGAATTGCCGAGGCCTTTGACAATCAGATCGTACCAGGAGAATTTACGCACCGCATTCATGTTGCCCGGCAGGCAGCCGCCGACGATCAGTCGGTCGGCCGCACGCGTCATCGCAACATAAAGCAGGCGGCGATATTCATCCTCGGTCTCACCAAGCATCGCCGCGCGCGCCGCGGCGACCGCCGCAGGATCGTCGGCCTTCTTTCCGGCCCAGACCACGACGCCGGGCGCATGAGGCGCCGCATTGCCCCGCGGAAGATGAATGAGTTTGAGACGCTGCGTGTCCGAAGGCGACGAGGTGGTGTCCACCAGGAAAACCACCGGCGCTTCCAGCCCCTTGGCGCCATGCACCGTCATGACGCGGACTTCATCGCGCGAAATCTCCATGTCGCGCTTCACCTCGGTATCGGCCGCGCGTAGCCACGCCATAAAACCCTGCAGCGAGGCGGGGGCTTTGCGCTCATAGCCCAGAGCAAGCTCGAGAAACTCGTCGAGCGCGTCGTTGGCTTCATGGCCGAGCCGCCTCAGGATTCGCGCCCGGCCGCCGTCGCCGCCGAGCAGCCAGGCGTAGAACGCAAACGGCGTTTTGGTCTTGCAACGGCGCTCGCACTTTTCAAGGCGGCTCACGGCATCCCTGAATTTGCTGTCCGTCGCGGCATGATGGTTCAGCGCCTGGCGCAGCGAGCCCTTGCGCTGCCACGCCAGCTTGTACAGGTCGTCGTCGGAGAGGCCGAACAGCGGGCTTTTAAGCGCGACCGCGAGCGCCAGATCGTCCTGCGGCAACAGCAGCGCGTCGGCGAGATTCATCAGATCGATGATCGCGATGTGCTCGGTCAATTTCAGCCGGTCGGCGCCGGCGACGGGAATGTTGGCGTGCTTCAGCGCCTGGATGACCGCGTCGAAGGCATTGCCGCGCCGCCGCACCAGCACCAGCATGTCGCCGTAACGCAGCGGACGGCGCTTGCCGGCATGGCCGGTCATAGTGCCGCTTTCAACGAGCCGCTTGATCTCGGCCTGAATGCGCCTGGCGAGCCGGACCTCGGGGCTCGTCTGCGACAACCCGTCGAATGGCGCGCGCCAGCCTTCGATGTCCTGCCGTGTGTCGGGGAGTTGCAATTCCCAGAGCTCGATCAGACTCGGCCCAGCGTCCGCCAGGGAATTGTGGATCGGATAGCCGGTCTCAGCAGAATGGATGCTGCGGTATATAAGCTCGTCGCGAAACACATGATCGACCGATTGCAGGATCGCCGCTCCGGACCGGAACGAATAGGTGAACGAGACCGGATCGAATTTCAGCCCGGCGTCCGCAAACCTCCGTTCCAGTCCTCTGCGGCGGCTGTCGAATTCGCGCGGCGCCGCGCCCTGGAACGAAAAGATCGACTGCTTCTCGTCGCCGACCGCAAATATCGTGCGCGTGATGCCGTCGCGCGCGCCCTCGCCGGACGTGAATTCGGAAATGATATGCCCGACGATATCCCATTGCCGCGGGCTGGTGTCCTGCGCCTCGTCGATCAGCACATGATCGACGCCGCGATCGAGCTTGTAATGCACCCAGCTGGAGGAGATACGATCCAGCATCTCCAGCGTCTTGTCGATCAAATCGTCATAGTCGAGCAGGCCGCGCTCCTGCTTCTCGCGCCGGTAATTCGCCACCGCGGCCGTCGCGATTTCCAATAGCGCTTGCGTCCGGTCGCGGGTCGTCACCGCACGGCGTCGCTCGATCAAGGGTCCAATGCGCTGACCCTCCTGCTCGAATAAGTTTGCGATCTCTGTATTGTTGTCGCTGAATTTCTTTGTCACCACCGATTTGCGCGGCGTGCGTTCATCGGTGAGGAAGACACCGAGATATTCGTCCACTTGCGCGCTTCCGGTAAACACCAGCGCTTCGCGAAACCTGATGGCCTGATCCTGATCGGATTTGCTGCCGGTGTCGAGGACTGCGGCGACTTCCTTCCACCGCGATCTCGGCAAGTTCGGCCCGTCGACAATCTCGCGCTCGACGTCCTCAATGTAGTCGCCGGGGTCGACGCCGAGGGTTGAGGACATCTGCGCCGCTGCGGCACCGGCGCTGCCGGCGCCGTCGGTCCACGCCATGAAATGGTCGCGGCTCAAACAAGCCTCGCGCACGACGTCCTTGAAGGTGACGTCGGCCGCGCTGGCCATGGCGATGTTGAGCGCACGGCCAGTCGCGCTGTTGGGATCGCGGGAGGCGTCG
Source organism: Bradyrhizobium sp. (assembly GCA_036497205.1). Classification (GTDB taxonomy): domain Bacteria; phylum Pseudomonadota; class Alphaproteobacteria; order Rhizobiales; family Xanthobacteraceae; genus Bradyrhizobium. The sequence goes on along the minus strand of DASXJV010000178.1, from coordinate 6,146 downwards.
AGCAGCACGCCAAGATTGGCGCGCTCCATCATCTCGTTCTGGTCACGGTCGTCGAGCACCGCGAACCGCGCCGGGACGTTGGCCTCGAACGGAAATTGCTGCAGCAGGCGGGTGCACAGCGCGTGGATGGTTTGAACCTTCAGGCCACCAGGCGTTTCCAGCGCGCATGCGAACAGTTCACGCGCCCGCATCCGCAACTCTGCAGTGGGGTGCGGTATTCCGGCATCGATAATCGCGACATCGAGCGCGGTGTCATCGAGCGTGACCCAGTGGCCGAGTGTGGAGAACACCCGCTCCGCCATATTGGCGGCAGCCGCCTTGGTGAAGGTGATGCAAAGAATTTTCTCCGGCGGCACGCCGTTGAGCAGCAGCCGGATCAGCCGCTGCACCAGCACGTGGGTCTTGCCCGAACCGGCGTTGGCCGAGACGAACGCCGAGGAGGCGGGATCCGATGCGCGTGCCTGCGTGCTGCGCACCGCGGCGGGGATTGGGCGCGGCGCCGTCACCATTCCTCGATCCCCAACCCGCCAGCCGCGGACCATTCCTTGATGCGGGCGAGATCGTCATAGCTGCCGTAGCGGTTCGACCACATCGACAAATTGAGCGAGGTATAGGCTTGGCTTTCGTCCTCGAAGGCGCGGATCAGCGCCTCGAGCTTCCTTCGCGCCTCGTCGGCGGCCGCATCGGGTGGCAGCGGCGGATCACTTTTGTTGATCTTTAACTCGAGCGTTTTTTGCTCCCCCGGCGGATTGTTGCCGCTGAGCCGCACGTAAGTCAGCTCGCTGACCGAAGCGTCAGCCGGAATACCTTCAAAGCCGCCTTCCCTTAAGATAGCCGCCTCCAGCGTGAGCTGCGGCGACAGACCCATGCGCACCTGCTTGCCGGTCGGCGGCTGCCCGGTCTTGTAGTCGAGGATCGCAAACGTGCCGTCAGGACGGCGTTCGATCCGGTCGGCGCGAGCCGACAAGACAAAAGTACGTTCATTGTCGAGACGGATCGGGATTTCGCCGCGGATCTCGGCGTCGATATCGCTGACGTTTCCGCGTCGCGCGGTTTCCCAATCCGCGAACCATGCAGCGATACGCTGGAAACGCGGCCACCACAGCGCCCGCGCTTCCGGCCGCTCCATCAGCGGCGCGAAATATTTTTTGCCGATGCTGTGCAAGGCGCCCGCGGGATCGTCGGGAAGTGTCGTGGAGAAGGTTTGCGTGAATTCGCCAAGCGCATCGTGGATCGCCGAACCGCGGTCGGCGGCCGATAGCGGCATGTCGACGGGATCGAGCGGAGCCAGTCTCAAAATGTGTTTCGCGTAGATCGTATAGGGATCGCGGAGCCAGTCCTCGATCGCGGTCACCGACATCTTTAGGGGCCGGACCGAGCGCGGCGGCCTCGGCGTCGGCTGCGGGATCGGCTCGACCTTGTCGGGCCGGTCCAGTTCAGCTGCGAAGCGAACATATTTTTCGCCTGCCGCTTTCGCGGCTTTCCAGCGCTCTTCGCCTGCGACCGCTTCCAGCCGGTGCAGGAAGCGCGACGCCACGGCGGGCGCGCCGCCGACCTTTGCGGCGTGACTGAGGATGACGTCGTCGGTGCCGAGCAATTGCGCGAAGTCGTGCGCGGAGAGTCCAATGCGACGCTCCGGCAGATCGAGGGCCAGCTCGTGCCGCATCGGCCGGCTCAGCCACGGGTCGATCCGCGGCGCCGGCGGCCATACGCCTTCGACCAGCCCGCCAGCAATGACGCGGTCGGATTGCGTCAGCCGCGCTTCCAGCGGGCCGTAGATATGGAGGTGTGAGCTCGCCGATTCCGGCCGCCGCACCATGCGATCGCCGAAGGCGGTCTGGAACACTTCCGGATAGTCACCGAGCTGGACCATCAGGCCGCTTTGCGCCTGTCCACCAAGCAGATCGTCGAACGCGGATGCAAGCGCCGATCCCTGCTGGCCCTCGAAGCTCATTGCGACGCCATGCGGGTCGCGTGACAGCTCCATCAGGACGTTGCGATGGCGTTCGGCAAGCTCGGCAAAATCATACGGTTTCGACCCTGCGAGACTTTCAAGTGGTGAAAGAGCCGACTGCAACTGCGCGATCAGGCGTTGCGCCCGATCGAGGTCTTCATTTCCAAGCCGGGTCCGCGGCTCGGAGGCGTGGAGCGAGGACGTCTCGCCACCCCGCAGCTTGGCGAGTTCACCGCGGAAGCGAGTGAAGTCGCGCACGAGCCCGGCGCTTCCTGCTTGAGGACGCGTGCCGCGCAAGAGCGCTAGTTCGAGTACCTCGATCGCGTCCGTGAAGGCGCCCTGCGCTGCGCCCAGCTGGCACAGCGGATGTTTCAGCAGCGCCAGCAGCGTCGCCGGCTCAAGCTGTCTTGCCACCGCCTCCGCGGCGAGCCGTGCGAAAATTCCCGCCGGCGTGTCCATCAGCGCGTCACCGCCGGAATCGTCGAATTCGAGCTTCCAGCGGCCCAGTGCCGCCATCACGCGCCGCGCCAGCGCGCGATCCGGCGTTACCAGCGCCGCCGATTTGCCAAGATGCCGCGCCTCGCGCATCGCGACTGCGATGGCTAGCGCCTCCATCTCGGGATTATCAGCTTCGATGACGGCGAGGTTTGTCATGCCGCCTGAAATTTTTTCGACGATCTCGGGTTGAGCCAGCCGCCGATGCCATTGCGCGGTCGCGTTCGAAGGCCGCATCGCCTCGGAGACCAGGACATCGCGCCCATGCGGCGCCGGCTGGCCCAGGATTTCGACATCGCCACGGTTGATTCCAAATCGAAGCAGCAGCGCGTGCATCGCAAACTGCGGGTGGTTCGACGCCGGAGGCGTGGTGAAGTTGCCCTTGGTGTCACGGATACCGCCGATCAGTTGCCAGGAATCATCGTCGAGATCGGTATCGAGGCCCGGCAGCACCACCGCGCCGTGCGGCAGAGTGGCAACCGCGCGGAGGAATTTTGCGGTCGCCGGCATCGATCCGGTGGAGCCGGCCGCGATCACCGGACCGTCGTGATGCGCGGTCAGGCGCGCGGCTTCCGCTTCGATCAACAGATCGCGCCGCGCCGCTGGCTCGATCCTCGCGATCTCCTGGAGGTGAGCCGGCCACGCCTGTCGCGCGATTTGCAGGAATTCGAGCGAGTGCTGCCAGTATTTGTCCAACTGGTCCGGCACCAACCCGTCAAGTGCTTCCCAACCGACGCCACGGGTAACCATGTCGTCCATCAGGCGCGCCAGATCACCAGCTAGGGCAAGGGTCGATGCCGGGCCGCCGACCACAAGCGGCGCCGAGACGGGACTCTTGGCCCAGGCCGCGACCAGTCTTGCCAGCGTGAGCCTGCGCTCGAGTTCGGCTAGCTTCGGCGGAATGTCTAACGGCGCCGCTCCGCCGTATTGCTCGGATTTCTCCGCGAAGCTCAGTTCGTCTTCGTCGATGTCGCCAAGCGCGACAATACGCGGCAGCACCACGGCGTCAGTCTTCAGCACATCGAGAAAGATTTCCCGTGCCATGCGTCCGGCGCGCCGGGTCGGCAAATAGAGCGTCGCCTGCGCCAGTTTTTCCGGATGCGCCCGGACTTCAAAACCATCGACCAGTCTGCCATCGACCAACGCGGCAATGACGGTGCGCAAGAACGGCACTGAGACTGGAACGCTGAAAACGCGCATGGGCTTCCTGATTCGCGATTCTGCGCATCATGGCATGGGCATATTTCGGGCGCGATTTCTAATTGACGACAATAGCGTGGATGCGATCACGCGACGCTGGCGAGAAAAGCCTCTTCGGCCGCGTAAATCGCGTCCGGGGTTCCCACGTGCATCCACACGCCATCCAGCCGCAGGCCGAACAGCCGCTCCTGCTCGTTGGCGCGATCGAACATTTTCGTCAGCGAAAATTCGCCCGACGGGGCATCGGCGAACAGGGACGGCGACATGATCGCCGCGCCGGCATAGACGAACGGGACCACCTGATGTTCCCTGCGCTTGCGCAACGCGCCGTCCGGCAGCATCGCGTAGTCGCCTCGGCCGCCATAACCGATGCTGCTCGTCGTCGGCGCCATCAAAAGCAGGATATCCATGTGCGCGGGGTCGAAGGCCTCGGCCAGCCGCGCCAGATTGGGCCGCACGCCATCGATCCACATGGTGTCTGCATTGACATGGAAAAACGGCGCAGAGCCAAGCAGAGGCAGCGCCTTGACAACGCCGCCGCCGGTGCCGAGCACCTCGTCACGCTCATCCGAGATGATCACGCGGGGCCGCGCGCGCGCGGCGACGTGCTCGATGATCTGATCTGGCAAATAATGCACATTGACGACAGCTTCGCTCGCGCCGGCGTCGCCGAGCTTGTCGAGCACATGATCGAGCAGCGCGCGGCCTGCGACGCGCACCAGCGGCTTTGGCATCCGGTCCGTCAGGGGGCGCATGCGCAGGCCGAGGCCGGCAGCAAGGACCATGGCTTTGGAAGGTTTGACGGACATTTTGGCAGGTTTCTCGAACCGTTTCACAAATCATATCACGGGGATTCGCGCCGCGCATCGATCGCCGATGCCATAACCGCCTCAGATGACGATTGTGCGACCAGCCGGCCCGGTCAGACTTCCACGCCGTGAGGCGTGCGTTTGCCCGCCTTTTTCTTCTTGTCGCCCGTTTTAAGAAAATTGACGCCGATCTGGTCGCCGTTGACCCAGGACAGTTCACAGCGGCGATAAGCGAGGCCAGTGGAGGACAGCAGCAGGAAGAATTCCTTAAGGTGCAACCCCTCGACGGAGCCTTCAATAGTGAGTTTGGCGCCGGTCTCTGAAATGTCATCCATCATGCACTCGCGCCGCCAGGTGCCGTCGATGCCCATCATCTGCGCGGCTATCCCGTGTTCGAATGTGATGCGCTCGCCTTTGCGACGTTCTGACACCATGGATTCGCTCCCGCCCTCAAAACAGCCGCGCCCCACGCGCTCCAGGGCAGGGGCTCAGTCTCCAGATTACGGCGCACTTGGCTAACAAGTGGTAAATCAGGGAACCGGCGGGAGGACGTTAGCCGAATACCACTCGCGCGCGCGCGAGAGCACGGGGTGCGCCAGCGATCGGCTGAGATAGGTCCAGATTCGGGGCTGATGGCGCAGATATTGCGGCTTGCCGTCGCGCCGGTTGAGCCGCGCAAAGGTGCCGAGCAGGCGCGTGTTGCGCTGCGCCGACATGATGGCGTAGAGCTCGGCGAACCCAGCCGGATCGAACCTATCGTCGGACGCGCGCCGCGCCTTGATGTAGCGCATCAGCAGCGCAAGTTCGAGCTGCTCGGGTACATCGATCCGCGCATCTTGCAATAGCGATACCAGATCGTATGCGGCTGGACCCAACACGGCGTCCTGGAAGTCGATGATGCCAACTCTCGCAGTTCCGGGCCGTTCGTCGAGCCAGATCAGATTAGGGGAATGAAAGTCCCGCAACACCCAGGTTCTGGCGGCAGATGCAGACTTGCTCAACAAATCGCGCCACATCATAACGAATTCGGCGCGCATGCTGTCGGTCGGCTCCGCCCCGCGGTCCGCCAGATACCATTCGAGCATCAATCCGACCTCAACCAGCAGCGCGTCGGTGTCGAAGCTGGGCATGGCGTAGGTAATCTGCGCCGCCAAGGGGAGAATTTCGGGCAGTATTTCGCGATGCAGCGCCGCCAGCATGTCGATCGCGGCTTCGTAGCGCTCCGCGATCGGCCGGGGCGGATCGCCTTCGATAAACGCCGCGCTGCCGAAATCTTCGGTGACGAGGAAGCCGGCGTCGAGGTTGGCGTGATGGATGACAGGTGCCGAGAAGCCGCGCTCGCGCAGACCGTTGGCGATGGCGACGAACGGCTTGACGTCCTCGGCCAGATGCACGGCCGCGCTATACGATCTGCCATCATAGACCGCCGGCCCGTCGGGGCGGCGCGGCGAATTCATCAGGATGACAACACCATCGTCGCGGATGAGCCGCGCATAGGAACGCGTCGACGCGTCGCCGGGCATGCGCTGGCGTTTTGCCTCGGCGTAGCCCGCCTCGGTCAGAAACTGCCGCAACGCCTTCAGCCTTGCGACCTGCACGGACGCTTTGCCGTAGCCGGTGATTTCAGCGGCGCGGGCGGTCGATCCCAGCGCCGGACGATGGCTCAGCGCGATATCGATTCGGTCCTG
>DASXJV010000177.1:0-10257 GCA_036497205.1 Bradyrhizobium sp. | reverse complement strand
AATTCTTCCGGATTGAACGAGCCGTCGCGGTTGCGGCAACCGAAATATCCGGAACCGATCTCCCAGATCAGATCACCGCCGTTCTCGCGATGATAGGGACTGACGCCGCCCTCGCCGGTGTCATGCGCGAAGCCTCCCTTTTTGGCACCCGCGTTCAGCGCGCGCACCGCGTTAGGACTAAGCGCGCCAAAGCTCATCGCAGAGATATTGAAGACGGATGCCGAATATGGCTTGGTGCAATCCGGACCGCCAATGGTGACACGAAATTGCTCGCCGCCACGAACCTTCGGCGCCACCGAATGGTGCATCCATTCATAGCCTTCGCGATAGACGTCCTCCTGGGTGCCGAACGGCCGCTTGTCGAGCACCATCTTCGCCCGCTGATAAACAAGCGCGCGGGTGTCGCGGCTGAACGGCATGCCGTCCTTCTCGCTCTCGAAGAAGTACTGCCGCATCTCCGGCCTGATCTCTTCCAGCAGAAACCGGATATGGGCCGAGATCGGATAATTTCGCAGAACCGCGTGGTTCTTTTGCGTGAGATCGCGAATGCCGAGTAATGTGAGGGCGCCGAAAATAAAAATCGGAATCAAGACCAGATCGAATACTTTGCGGTCCACGATCCCGATACCGAGAAGCAAAGCCGTGACGACAGCGCAAATCGTCAGCACGATGTAGCGCGGCGAGAACGGAAGCATCAGCGTTTCCATGGGACCCCTCGGGCAGTTTCTGCCGTATTATTCTTTTAAGCCGCAGTCTAATCCAGCTATCAGAACAATCCTTACACGATATCCGGCGCAGAGGTCACGGATATGACAGCGGATCGCTCGCGAAGCCACCGATTCCCTGGCGGAGAATCAGTCCCTCCCGCGGCAAGAGATACCGCCCGCCATTCGTTCTTTTTGCAGTGCAACGTAATTCGACCGACTCTCGAAGGGCTCAGTGACTATGCGGGCGCATCTCGTCGGGAATCCCGCTCTGGTCCAGGCCGGTCGCTCCCGCAATGGACGCGTTGACAAAGAGCCTCGCGACGTTCGGCTACGTTATAGCCATAGCCGCCGATAATCGGGCTGCGCCATCAACATTGGTTGTTAGCGACGGAGAGCGCTGCGCGCCGCGCTTGCGAGGTGATGCGCTGCTGATCCGGGGCCATCGAGGACTTCACGCACATGGGGTCCCGGCTCTGCGGTACCGCCGAGTAGCGCTGCACCGCAGCCCGAGACACGAATCTCAGCGTTCGACGAATGCCTTCTCGATCACGAAATGGCCGGGCTCGCTGTTACTGCCTTCGATAAAGCCGCGCGCTTCAAACATCTGGCGCAGCTCTTCGAGCATGCCCGGACTGCCGCACATCATGACCCGGTCGCTACTGATATCCAGCGGCGGCCGACCGATGTCGTTGAACAACTGTTCCGAAGTGATCAGATCGGTGATGCGGCCGCGGTTGCGGAACGGCTCGCGGGTGACGGTCGGGTAATACAGAAGCTTCCCGATCAGCAGCGGAGCGAGAAACTCGTCTTCCCGCAACTTCGCTACCAGCTCTTCGCCGTAGGCAAGTTCGGAAACCTGCCGGCAGCCGTGAACGAGAATGATGGTTTCAAATCGCTCGTACACCTCGGGATCCTTGATCAGGCTCGCGAACGGCGCCAGACCTGTGCCGGTCGACAGCAGCAGCAAACGCTTGCCCGGGATCAGATTGTCGGCAATCAGCGTGCCGGTCGCCTTGCGCCCGACCAGGATGGTATCGCCCTCTTTGATCTGCTGAAGCTTTGAGGTCAGCGGCCCATCGGCGACCTTGATGCTGAAAAACTCCAGGGATTCCTCGTGATTGGCGCTGGCCATGCTGTAAGCCCGCATCAGCGGACGGCCATCGACCTCGAGGCCGATCATCGCGAACTGCCCGTTCAGAAATCTAAAACCGGAATTGCGGGTGGCGGTGAAGCTGAAAAGCGTATCGGTCCAGTGCCGGACAGAAAGAACTTTCTCTCTATGGAATGCGCTCATGTGTTTTTGTTTTTTCCAATTGCCTTGTTGTAGAACGATCGCGTTGTTTCGATCCGCGGAGAGACAAAAACCCTGCAACGATTGACGTTTTAGCGTGTTCCTGCGCCAATTTCAAAGATAGTCAATAGGGCTTGATGCGCAATCGAGGGCTTAAGATGGCGGTCGATTTATTCTGCAAGATGGTTTCGCGGCCGCTTTTATCGCGCGGGCGTTTCCACGCAATTAACTTGCTGAAATCGGTGTCCTTCCGGCAGTTAGTTGCCGCGCGCGCCCAATAAGCTCGCAAGAGATAAAGGTCAAATTGGAATGCCAGATCACCGGATATTGCATGCGAAGCATTGAGGATTTTCGAAGGGGAAAGCCGAGTTACTATCCGGACCAATCGGTCTATGCGGAATATGCCTGTTCTGAATTCGGACTGGCGTTTCAAGACATCGACGGCGGAACGGGATTTGTCTTCAGCGTCACTTCGCCGACCAAAAGCATTCATTTCGGCGCCGGGCGATGTTCATGGTACCCGCAAAACAACGCCACCACTTCAACGCTGGCATCGGATAAATATTTCACCAATATAGTTCTTGAAAGCGCCGGAGTTCCGACGCTGGGCGGTGAATATTTCTTCCTGCATGACCGGCGCCGCGCTCATCGCGCCTCAGGGCACGAGCGCGAAGACGCGCTCGAGCATTTCAAAAAATTGGGGGCGTCAGCATTCGTCAAACCCCTGCAGGGATCGCGAGGCGATTTCGCGCAAGGCGTTCACGGCGAAGCCTCGCTGGTCCGATATCTCCTCGAGGTTTCGCAATATTACGACTCGGTATTGATCCAGCCGATGGTCTCCGGCCTCGAATACCGGATTTTGCTGCTCGATAACGAGATCGTTTATTGCGCCAGAAAACATCCGCCCTTTGTGTTGGGCGATGGCATCAGCTGCATCCGCGATCTGTTGATCGCGCACAACGAAGCTTTGCGATCCCGCGGTCTTTCGCCGGTTTCCCTCACGGCGGATCAAAACACCTCGCTCGACGCCGTGCTGCCCAAGGGCGAACGCTGGGACATTCCCGGACGGATGAATCTAAGCGCGGGGGGAACGATGGTGCTCGAGGCCCCTCGTTGCGATGCCGCGTTCACACTGGCGAGAAAGGCCGCCCGAGCGCTTGGACTCCGCGTCGCCGCCGTGGACATGTTTGCGGATATCGGCGGCGACTCAGAGGCGATACGGGTGATCGAAGTGAACTCAAACCCGTCGATCCGGCTGTTGGAGGAATCCGGCCGAAGTGATCTGATTCTGAAAATCTGGCGTCACACATTTTCTGCCATGGGATTTTTGGGTGTTTGATCTTCCGAAATACGGCGATGGCGTTTGTTTGGCACGGCTGGCAGCGCTGCTCGACGCCCTTGCGGTGGATCGGGCAAGGCTGCAGCGCAATTCGGTGGTTGTGACGGGGTCAAACGGCAAAGGCAGCACGGCGACGTTCTGCGCCAATATCGCCCGCGCCTATGGTTTGCGAACGGGGTTGTTTACTTCACCGCATTTGCTTCATGTCAACGAACGGTTTCAGGTCGATGGCGCGCCTGTTGGCGACGACGATCTGGCGCACTTAAAATCGCGGATCGAAACCGCGATCAAAGAAATCTCGCAGCGCAGGGGTGAAAAATTCGGAGCCTTTGAAGCTCTGTTCGCGCTGGCCTGCCTGTATTTCGGCGAAAGCGAATGCGAGTTCACGGTGTTCGAGGCCGGTATCGGGGGCCGCTACGATCCGGTGCGTCTGGTCGGCGCGCTCGTGACCGGTGTGACTTCGGTCGATTACGAGCATGTCGAACTGCTCGGCAATTCGCTGGAATTGATTGCTTCCGACAAGAGCGACGCCTGTGCATCAGGCGGCACCATCGTCTATGGCGAGAATTGCCGAAAGCTGCGGCCGCATCTCGTCGAATATAATCGCTATCGCGCGATCACGGCCCTGTTCGTCCGCGACCAGATCGGGATTGGTGGTGAATCCGTCGCGGCAACTGGGCAGTGGTTCGATTTTGGATTTGGAGGCTACGAGTTTCGCTTGCTCGAAATGAACTTGCTGGGCGCGTTTCAATTCAACAATGCCGCCATCGCGGTCACTCTGTTCCTGCTCTGGCTGCAACGTGTGCGGCCCGGGGAAACTCCTGCGAAAATCGAAGCCGCAGTGAGATCGGGCCTGCGCGACGCGCGCTGGCCCGGCCGCCTTGAGGTTATCAAACACGAACCGCTCACCATTGTCGACGTCGGCCACACCCCCGACGGCATCAGGCAGTCGCTCGCAAGCCTGAAAGCGATCTATGGCGCGCAGGGGTGGATCCTCGTGGTCGGCGTTTCCATGGACAAAAAGGCCGACGAGATCGTGGGCGCGCTGGCGCCGTCATTCGACATGATCATCTGCGCAGCGGCACACCACAAGGGCATGGATGCAGAGAACATCGCCGCCGCGGTGCGCGAGGCGAATCCGGAAGCAAAAATTCACGTCGCCGCAACCATCGAGGACGCCGTCGATATCAGCGGCGCGCTCGCCGCCTCGCAGAATCGAAAAATATATGTGGCCGGCGGATTATTCGTGGCCATCGAATACGCCGTTGCCGCGAAGGGCGGTCGCGCGCAGGATTTAAATTTTTTCTAAGCAACATGGACGCGGACTCGGCAGCCGAATTCGGCGCGTTTGGCACAACGTTCCCGTTGTGGAATGAACGCCTGCGGACTAGCGTCGTGCGCAGCGCACAGTGTGTGCAGTTGAGCGTCTTGTGCGCGGTCAACTGCATCAAGAACCGACACACACGGAGGGAACGCGATGAACGACACCGTCAATCGCCAGATCTTGCTGGTTGAAAAGCCGACCGGAAAGCTCGGGCCGGAGCATTTCAAAATGTCCAAAGGCCCCGTCCCGGAGCCGAAGGAGGGCGAGGTGTTGCTGCGAGTGCGCTATATCTCGCTGGACGCCGCCAACCGGGCATGGATGCACGGCGCGACCTATCGTGCGGCGGTCGAGGCCAACACGGTCATGGCCGGTGGCGGCATCGCCGAAGTCGTGTCATCGAAAGCGCCAGGCTTCGCGCCGGGTGATATAGTGTTCGGCGATACCGGCTGGCAGGATTACGCCGTAGTCCCCGCAAAGCATCTGACCAAGATGCCGAAGGTCGAACCGATGACGCATCTGCTCAGCGTCTACGGCATCGCCGGCCTCACCGCCTATTTCGGGCTGCTCGATGTCGGAAAGCCGAAAGCCGGCGAGACCGTCGTGGTCTCGGCCGCTGCCGGCTCGGTCGGTTCGATCGTCGGCCAGATCGCCAAGATCAAGGGGTGCCGCGTCGTCGGCATCGCTGGCGGCAAGGACAAATGCAACTGGCTGACATCAGAACTCGGCTTCGATGCCGCAGTCGATTACAAGGACGGCGCGGTGTTTAAAGCCCTGAAGGTCGCGGCGCCCAAAGGCATCGATGTATATTTTGACAATGTCGGCGGCGACATTCTCGAAGCCTGCCTTGCGCAGATGAACAATCGCGGGCGCATCGCCTGCTGCGGCGCGATCTCGCAATATGACGGCGTGCCGTCGGCGCATGGGCCGCGCGGCGTGCCCGGCCTGATCGTGGTGAAGCGCCTCACCATGCAGGGCTTTATTGTGATGGATTTCATGGACCAGCGCGACGAGGCGCTAAGTGACCTGCAATCATGGGTCGCCGCCGGCAAGTTGAAAGTCCAGGAGGACATTATCAATGGCCTGGAAAATACGCCGAAGGCTTTGATCGGACTGCTCGCCGGCGAAAACCGCGGCAAGCGGATGATCAAGGTGTGACAGATATTAGCGTGACGGCGCCCGATCTGATCTCAGCGCGTGGCCAGCCGTTTGTACGCCGCAAAGGCCCGCTTGAGGTCGTCGTATTCCTCGCAGGGAATGAGGCAGAGGTTCTCCAGCGCCGCCAGGAGTTGCTCGGCCTTGGCGGACTCGCCAAGCACCAGATAGGCCTCTCCGAGATGCTCATGCGCGCTGCGGTGGCGGGGATTCAGCATCAGCGCCTGCTGATAACGGTCAATAGCCGGCCCCAGCTGACGTAGCCGCCGATAGGCATAGCCGATGTAGTTCTGGATATCGGCATTAAGCGGGTCGCGCAGGGCGGCGAGCTCGAACGCGGCGATTGCACCATTCCAATCCTCCGCGCCGAGCGCCTTCTTGCCGGCCTTGAAATCGGGATCGAGCTGCGCCCAGTCGGCATCCGAAGCGACCGATGCCATGGTGGTGCAGATCGGCCAGCTCTCGGGCACGATTGCCGTCTCGGCCCCACGGTCGAGCCCGCCGAACAGCGGTGTAATCACGTTCCGCCACCCCGGTGGGCTCATCGTGTAGACGGCCGCGCTGGCGGAGAGCACACCGAACATTATCGCCAATGCGATCGCGCGGATCATCTTTGTCTCTCAAGCTGACGGCGCCCGGTGCCGGGCGCCGCGCCCGACAACCGGAGGGGTCTCTTTCGTGCACCAGCTATATTGTCATCTCGACGCCAGGAATGCCTTGGCGTCACGGACTTCCTGCCGCTCGGTATCGGCGTTCTTGGTCAATTCCACCAGCCTGCCGAAATACTCGGATGCCTTCTGGCGGTCACCTGCGCTATCCGCAGCGCGGGCCGCTCCCCAGAAAGCGCGGAAGCGGTTGGGGGTTTGCTTGAGCGCGGTCTCGAACTCGTTCAGGGCAGCTGCGGGCTGCCCGGTCTCAAGAAGCAATTCCGCCAGCAGTTCGCGGAAGGGATAGAGGCGATTCTCCATCGCCACATGCTTGAGGCTGCCGTCTTCGCTATCGGCAGCTGCCCGCATGAACCGCACGGCCTTGTCGCGCTCGCCTTCCTTCAGCGCCACCCATGCGGAAATGGCAAGCATTTGCTCTTCGGTGCGGTCGGCCCAGTAGGTTTGGTCGGCGCGCCGCAGAGTCGCCTGCAAAACCTTCATCGCTTCGATCTCTTCTTTTGCGCCCGCGAGATCGCCTGTGCGCGCCATGCCGAGACCGCGCGTGAAGCGGATCAGGGAATCCGCCATGGGGTATTGAGTAGAAGTCATCGGCAGCGCCGCAGCGCCGGCCCAGTCCGCCCGTTCCAGAACATACCGCGCCGGCATAGCCGCCTTGGCGGTGAAATTGACGAAGTTGATCGGACGATCGCCGCGGTCGGCAGTGGCAAGCGACTTCTGGATCATCGCATTGGCTTTGGCATCCTGCGCGAGCTGCAGATGTGCATAAACCGTAAAGTCTGACGCGTGATAGTAGTCGGGCTGGATCTCAAGCGCCGAAGCGTTCGAGGCAATGGATTCTTCCCAAAGTCCGACCATGGAGTAGATGTGCGACGGCATGTGCCGCGCGTGCGGCACGGCCGGCGCGATGCCAGCATAGCGCCGCGCCGGCGCAATTCCCTTTTCGGCAATCGGCGCAAAGTCGTAGGCGTGAATGAGGTAGTGCGTCACGCCCGGGTGTTGCGGGTTCTGCTCGAAGAGTTTCTCCAGAAGCGCCGCGGATTTGATCTGGTTGGCGTAGGTGAGGTCGCTTTTCGGCGCCGAGGCTTGCAGCGTCAGCGCATAATAGGCCTGCACCTCGTAGTCGTCGGGATAGCTTTGCGCCATCCGCTCCATCGCGGCATTGTACGCTGCCAGTCGGGCATCCACGGCGACCTTGTCATGGTCGCGGAAATAGGCGCTCAGCGCCTCGATCCAGTCGCGCTCGCGCTGCGTCTTCGCCCCGGCCGCCCGCGCTTTTTCGAGTGCCTCCCAAGCCGCCTGCGACTCGGCCCGCGTCGGCGTGGTCGCCAGGGTGTTGCCGAGCAAGTCCATCGCCACACCCCAATATGCCATCGCGCAGGCGGGATCCCGCTGCAGAATCCCCTCGAACGTCCGGCGGGCCTTCAGGAACCAATAAGAATGCAGCATGGCGACGCCGCGGTCGAACTCGGCCTGCACATTGGGATCGCAGGAGGTAGGGAAGACGACCTTGCCGAGCTTTTCGTCTTGCTGGCCGATTGCGCCGCTTGCGAACGCCGCTGTGATCAGCCCGGCGGCAAACAACATTCGCCCCGATTGCGTGTTCATCCTAACTCTCCTCTCTGGCTTGTCTCTGGCTTGTCTCTGGCTTGTCTCTGCCTTGCGAGCGATGGTCCGTGAGCTTGCTCCATTGATCGGGTAACTCTCCGTCTACTCCTTTGGCTCCCTTTCGAGGGTTGCCCGGCAAGGCCGGCCGGACACAATGGAGAAATGCCGGCCGCAAATGAGCTGGCCGGCCACTATTTCACCCAAAGCTTGAGCGGAACCGCTTCTCGATCGGGGCAGTTCAGCGTGCCGGTGTAGGAGTCGGACATTTGTCCGCTATAGGTGCATTCGACGCCGGCGATCGAGACTGTCGCATCCAATCGCGACGGTGGGGCCGACCTCTGCAAACGTATTGCACCGGTCTTCTCCTCTGGGCCGTCCTGCGTACACAAGCCGACGTGCTTCATTGTCAATGGACCGGCATATTCATTTGCTGGGCCGGACACCTTTTCCGTCACGGTTGCAGTCAACTCCCACTCGCCGAGATGACCTGAGTAACCGATCAGCTGAAGCGATTGGGCGTTTGCCGGGGCTGCAAGAGCGCCCAGAACGATCGGCAGAACGAATATTCTCACGGACGTGTTCCCTTGCGTATCGGCAGCTGCACTCAGAATTTTTTCAGGTATGCGCGCGCGTCAGCGACCTCAGCCCGGGTGGTATCCCCGTCACCGGCGATCGCGACGACTTTCCGGTAATATCCCTCAGCCTTGGCCTTATCACCGGACTTGTCGGCGGCCATCGCTGCGCCCCCATAGGCGCCCAGCCGGTTCGGTTCCTTCTTTAGCGTCGCTTCAAAGGCGACGAGCGCTTCCTGGGGCTTGCCGGTCTCGAGCAGCATGACGCCATAGAGTTCGCGCGCCGGCTTGGGTACGCCCGGTGTCACCGGATGCTTCTCGGTCTTATCCTCGGCATCGGCGGCTGTGCTCATCGCATTCAGCGCGTCATCGTGCTTGCCCCCGGCATAAAGCATCCAGGCGGCCGCGACCTGCCGCTGAATGTCAACTTGCTCCGACCAATAAGCGTCCTTCGCATCTCGCAGCTTGTCCCGCAACTCGGTGAGCTTGGCGACATCAGCCCTGGCGGCATCCGCATTTCCCAAGCGAGCCGCTCCGAGCGCGCGCGCGAAATACGTGATCGCTTGCACATGAGCCAGCGGACTGGGACGGACCTGAAGCTCCGCCGCGGCTTTCCAATCGCCGCGTTCCACCGCGTAGCGCGCCGGCGAAGCCGCCAGCGCATACGGCCCAGCGATGAAGGTCTCGGTGAAGCCGGTGACGGTATTCATGTCGTCGATGACGGCCTTGGCCTCGTTATCCTGCCCCAGCTGCAGATAGCCGTAGACCAGATAGTCCATGGCGTGCAGCTGATCATGGCCCTCCTTGTCCGCCCTCGCGACCCGCACCGATTCTGCGTTGGAAGCAACCGACTCCTTCCAATAGCCGACGCGCGTAAAGATGTGTGACGGCATGTGCTGGGCATGTGCCGATGCTGGTGCGACCTTGGCATAGCGCCTGGCGGCATCGAGGCCTTTCTCCGCGATCGGCGGATAGTCGTAGAGGTGGATCAGGTAGTGCGCCACGCCGGGATGTTGCGGTTGACGCTGTGCGATCGCTTCCAGGATCGCCGCACCCTTGAGTTGGTTAGCGTAGGTCTTGTCGGCCGGCGAGGCCGAGGTGTTGAGGGCCAGCGCGTAGTGAATCTGCGCCTCGTCATCGCTTGGATAGCGCTGCGCCAACTGCTCCATCGCCTTGGCATAGGCTTGTATGCGCGTGCGGTGATCGACCTTGTCGTAGTCGGCGTACATGGCGGCGAGAGCCTCGATGTAATCGCGTTCACGCTGGGTCTTGGCGCCGACGGATTTTGCGGTCGCTAGTGCAGCGGCGCCTTCGGCGAGGTTTTTCGCCGGAGGTACGGAGTGAGGATTCCACAATAGGCTCAGCGCGATGCCCCAATAGGCGATGCCGCATCCGGGATCAGCCTTCAGCGCATCCTGGAACTCCCGTTGCGATGCGCGATACCAGAACGAATGCTGATACAGCATGGCGCGATCGAAGAGCTTCTGCGCTTCCGCGTTGCACGATGTTTCGAAATGCACCGTGCCGAGTGCCTTGTTGTCCGTCTGCGCGAGCGCCGGTTGCGTCAGCAACAGGCCCACTACCGCGGTAATGGCGGAG
>DASXJV010000176.1:0-6776 GCA_036497205.1 Bradyrhizobium sp. | reverse complement strand
ATATCATACCATACCTGCCGGGAAAGCTCCAATCAGCGCGCATTAGGATATTTGAGGGCAGGGATGCAAAAACAGGGTAGGACCGTCATTGCGAGGAGCAAAGCGACGAAGCAATCCAGTTTTCTTTGCGGCTCTGGATTGCTTCGCGGAGCCTGTCATCGGGCGCGCTTTCGTGCGACCCGTTGGCTCGCAATACGAACGCAGTCGGTTGGCTACGGGTTCTCCTTAACACGCCCGCAAAGACTTCGCGGGCTCGCCGATCATCTCCGGCTGCCGCGCCAGCGCGACCGCGGGCGACATCAGAATCACCAGCGCTTGGGCGCCGAAGATCGCGGCCGCGAGATAGAGGCACGCTTCCGCGCTATACAGCCCGCCGACGATGGCGCCGAGCGCGGAGCCCACGGGGCGCGCGCCGTAGCTCATGATGTTGATCGCCGACACTCGGCCAAGCAGGCTCGGCGGGGTCACCGATTGCCGCAGTGTCGTGGTGCTGATCACCCACAGGATTGGACCGACGCCGAGCAGGAAGAAGCTCAGGCCAGCGAGTAGCGGCATGGCAATCACCGTCGTGAGCGCCATGACCACGGCCGCAACAAAACCGGTCACCGGCCCGAGACCGATCACCGTGCCGAACGGCAACCGGCGCATCACCCGCGTTGCCAATAGCGCTCCGACCACCATGCCGACGCCGTACATCGCTAGCGTGGTGCCGACACCTGTCGCTGATAGTCCGAGATGGCGCACCGCATAGGGCACGAATACCGCCAGCAGCAGGAAGGAAGCCGTGTTGAAGATGAACTGCGTGATGAACACCGGCCGCAGCAGCGGATGATGCAACACGAATACGGCGCCTTCCTTGATCTCCTGCAGCGGATGGCGTCGCGGCGCCGGTTCGCGTGGCGGCTCGTAAATTCCTGACAACAGCACCACCGCTGACAGGGAGAGTGCCGCGGCAAATCCAAATGCCGGCGCCGCGCCGACCCATCCCACCAGCACGCCGCCCAAGGCCGGTCCGCTGGCAAATGCGATCGTGCGCGCAAGTTCGATTCGCGCATTGGCCGCGGGCAAAAGTTGCGGCGACACCAGAGACGGCACCAGTGCAGGCGCCGCCACGCTATAGGCAACCGTTCCGCACACCGCGACGAAGCCGAGCAGTGCGAGCAGGGGCAGCGTCAGCAGATCGAGCCAAATCAGCACGAGAATTCCGGCTAGCGCCGTGGCGCGCAAGGCTTCCGAGCCCGCCATCAGCCA
Source organism: Bradyrhizobium sp. (assembly GCA_036497205.1). Taxonomy (GTDB): domain Bacteria; phylum Pseudomonadota; class Alphaproteobacteria; order Rhizobiales; family Xanthobacteraceae; genus Bradyrhizobium. Next base: position 5,525 of record DASXJV010000176.1, on the reverse strand, counting down.
GCGCCGGGAGATGCGGTCGGCGAGCAGGCCTGCGGGGATCGCGAACAGGATGAACGGCAGCGTCAATGCGGTCTGCAACAGGCCCGTCTGTCCTTCGCCGACGCCGAGCAGCAGCACCGCCACGATCGGGGCCGCGGCCAACGCGATCTGCTCGGCCGACTGGGCGGCCAGATTGGACCAGGCCAGGCGGTTGAAGGTCGGCGGCAGGCGGAGCACGTTGTTGTCGGTCGCGGACATGGCTGGACTCTCTGGCTGTGGGTCTGCGGTATTGTCTGGCCCTCAAGGGAGCCAAACCACCCGCTTCCCGACACGCCGGCATGGAACCTTGTTCCAGATGCAGTTGCAAATGAGTTGCAATAAAATTGAATATCCCTATGTTGCTGGAATGGACGCACGATCTCCCGGTTTACCCCCTGACTCCTTGCCAAAGGTAGGCCCAAGCCCAGCGCCGGGTGGTTCGGGCTGGCGGGCGGCGCGGGGTGAACCTTCGCTGGCGGGCATGTTCGGCTCGGTGCAAACGGCGAAACAGGGGTCGTTCTGGCGCAAACTGCTGGCGTTCCTCGGTCCGGGCTATCTCGTCGCCGTCGGTTATATGGATCCTGGCAACTGGGCGACCTCGCTCGCCGGCGGTTCCAAGTTCGGTTACGCGCTGCTGACCGTGGCCTTGCTGTCCAACATAATGGCGATCGTGCTGCAGTCGCTGTGCACGCGCCTCGGCGTCGGGGCGGGGCGCGACCTCGCGCAGGCCTGTCGCGATTCCTTTCCGCGTTTTGTGTCGTTGCCGCTGTGGCTGTCGGCGGAAATCGCCATCACCGCTACCGATCTCGCCGAAGTGATCGGCACAGCCGTCGGACTCAATCTGCTGTTCCATATTCCGCTCGAGATCGGGGTGATCATTACCGCGGCCGATGTGTTTCTCATCCTGGCGCTGCAGGCGTTCGGCTTTCGCTGGATCGAAGCGTTCGTGGTGGCGATGCTGGGCGTGATCGCGGCGTGCTTCGCGATACAGATCGCGATGGCCGATCCCGATTGGGGCGCGGTGCTCAGAGGATTTGCACCCACCACGGACATTCTCGCCAATCGCGAGATGTTGTATCTCGCGCTCGGCATTCTCGGCGCGACGGTGATGCCGCATAATCTCTATCTGCATTCGGGGCTGGTGCAGACGCGCGGGTATGGCGACGGCATCGAGGAAAAGCGCGAGGCGATCACGCTCGCGACCATCGATTCCTCCATTGCGCTGTGCCTGGCGTTGATCATCAACGCCTCGATCCTGATCCTGGCCGCGGCGACCTTTCATCGGGCCGGCAAGACCGATGTGGCCGAACTCGATCAGGCCCATGCGTTTCTGGCCCCACTGCTCGGTTCCACCATGGCGCCGACGCTATTTGCGATCGCGCTGCTGTGTTGTGGGCTGAACTCGACCATCACTGCGACGCTCTCGGGTCAGATCGTGATGGAGGGTTTTCTTAATTTGCGCATCGCGCCATGGCTGCGGCGCATGGTGACGCGGATGATCGCGATCGTCCCCGCCGTGGTCGTGACGGTCTGGGCCGGCGAGAAAGCCACCGGTCAGTTGCTGATTCTGAGCCAAGTCGTGCTTAGCCTGCAACTGCCGTTCGCCGTGGTGCCGCTGGTGATGTTCACCGCAAGCCGAGCCAAGATGGGGCCGTTCGTCGCGCCGCGCTGGCTGACGGTGCTCGCCGCTTTGACGGCGGCAATCATCATCCTGCTCAATGCGAAACTGGTGCTGGATTTTGTGAGGGGGTGAGACGTCGACCCTCATGGTGAGGAGCGCGCATCTTCGCGCGCGTCTCGAACCACGAGGCCCCGATGCCGCCCATCCTTCGAGACACCACGCTGCGCGCGGCTCCTCAGGATGAGGTCGTAACCTAATCCTGCGGCTCCGAGGGCACTTCGCCAGTCGCGTCGAAGCGCAGCCAGCCTGAGGGGGCGAGGCGCTGTTGCGGCAGGAAGCGGCCCTTGTAATCCATCTTCTTCGAGCCTTCGATCCAGTAGCCGAGATAGACGTAAGGCAGTCCCTGTCGTCTCGCGCGCGTGATGTGGTCGAGGATCATGAAGGTGCCGAGCGAGCGATTTTCCTCCGACGGTTCGAAGAACGAATACACCATCGACAGCCCGTCGCTGAGCACGTCGGTCAGGGCAACTGCCACCAGTTCCTCGCCGCGGCCGGTGATGCCGCTGTCGATGCCCCGCCTGCGGTATTCGATGATGCGGGTTTCGACGTGGCTGTCCTCCACCATCATCGCGTAATCGAGCACGGTCATGTCGGCCATGCCGCCATGGCGATGCCGCTGGTCGAGATAGGCGCGGAACACCGAATATTGCTCCGACGTCGGCACCGCGCTGCGCTGTTCGCCGATAATGTCGGCGTTGCGGGCCAAAATCTTTCTCAAATTGCGCGACGGTCGGAACTCGTTGGCGATCACGCGTACCGAAACGCAGGCGCGGCACTGGTCGCAGGCCGGCCGGTAGGCGATCGACTGGCTACGCCGGAAGCCGCCATGGGTCAGGAGATCGTTGAGGTCGCCCGCCTTGTCACCGACCAGATGCGTGAACACCTTGCGCTCGTGCCGGCCCGGCAGATACGGGCACGGCGAGGGCGCCGTCAGGTAGAATTGCGGGGTGTCACGTGAATGCTGGGTCACGGGATGTCGTCAGCCTCCGAAGCTGCAAAGTCAAGCATCGCTCCGCGGAGCCCGACGGTCAATCGGTTTGCCCAAAGATCAAACGGTTTGCCCAAGGGTCAAACGGTTTGCTCAAGGGTGGTCTACCCGAGGTCAGAACGTTCGCGCCGGATGCGCTACCTGGGTGAGGACCGAACTGTTGATAACCACGGTTCCCAAGAGGACATCGTGCAGCAGACGCCGGCGGCCGTTGAACAGCCCGACCAGCAGAACCAGCGGCGACAGCACCGATACCGAAATCCAGAACAGCACGGCATGCATGGCGCCAAGCACAAAATAGCTCGGCGCGCCGTACCAGGTGCGCAGCTCCAGATCCATCATGCGCATGCCCAGCGTGGCGGAATGCGGGCCGCCCAACGACGCGCCGTAATAGATCAGCGCCCAGATTACCGAGGCCGGCGATACCAGCCAGAACAGCGCCCAGCCAAGTCCCAGCGTGACCACGCCGAACACGGCGATGAACAGACAAGCCAGTATCACCGGGATCGCCAGCACCACGATATCGATCAGGAATGCGAACACCCGCCGCGCCAGCACGCCGCGAAACAATTCAGGTTGCAGCCAGGGATCGAAGGCATGCGGAGGGACCCCGCCGTCGCTGCGCCAGGCGCCGCCAGTGTTACCCCAACCGCTGTCAGACATGGTCAGTCCTCCCGACTGCGCCGTCACGTTGCAGGACATGGGAATGGCTGTCGCCGACCGCAAGAGCAATAACCGAGCGCGCGTCTTTTGGATTTCCGTCATTCGGGGTTCGCGTTTGCGGCGCCCCGGAATGACGATCAGCTCTCAATCGCCATCAAACACGGTCCCGAGAACGGTGCGTCAGCCCTCCATCTTCAGCTTTTCCGCCGCCTGCGCCGCGAAATAAGTGAGGATCCCGTCGGCGCCGGCGCGCTTGAACGCCAAGAGACTTTCCATCATCGCCCGCTCGCCATCGATCCAGCCGTAACCGGCGGCCGCCGCGATCATCGCGTATTCGCCGGACACCTGATAGACGAAGGTCGGCATCGCAAAAGTATCTTTGACCCGCCGCACGATGTCGAGATAGGGCATGCCCGGCTTCACCATCACCATGTCGGCGCCCTCGGCGACGTCGAGCTCGACCTCGCGCAGCGCCTCGTCCGAATTGGCGCTGTCCATCTGATAGGTGCGCTTGTCGCCGGTCAGCGTCTTCGCCGAGCCGATGGCATCGCGGAACGGGCCGTAGAAGGCTGAAGCATATTTCGCCGCATATGACATGATCTGTACGTCGAGAAATCCGGCGCCGTCCAGCGCTTCGCGGATGGCGCCGACGCGGCCGTCCATCATGTCCGACGGTGCGATGATGTCGCAGCCGGCTTCGGCCTGCACCAGCGCCTGCCGCACCAGCACCGCGACGGTTTCGTCGTTGAGGATTTTTCCGTCCTCGATCAATCCGTCATGGCCGTGGCTGGTGAAGGGATCGAGCGCGACATCGCAGAGCACGCCGAGACCGGGGAACTCTTTCTTGATCGCGCGCACCGATTTGCACACGAGATTGTCAGGATTGATTGCCTCGGAGCCGTGCTCGTCGCGCCGCGACGGCTCGGTGTAAGGGAACAGCGCGATGCAGGGAATGTTCAGCTTCACCGCGCGCTCGGCGTCGCGCACCGCCTGATCGACGCTGAGCCGGTCCACGCCGGGCATCGAGGCGACGCTGGCACGCGTGTTGTGGCCGTCGACCACGAAAAGCGGCCAGATCAGATCGTCTGAGGTGAGGACATTTTCCCGCACCAGCCGCCGCGCCCATTCCGCCTTGCGATTGCGACGCGGGCGAACCACCAGATCGAGGGAGGGAGCGGCGAGGGCGGTCTCCCGCCGCGGCGCGTCGCGCATTTCGATCGGACGCCCGAATTTGATCGCCATGTGATTGTCTCTCCTGAGGCGGCAGCCTGGACTAATTGGTTCCAATGCTAGCACTTTGCAATGCTCCCGTCACCGCAGCCTTGATCTGCCGCAAGCGTCCAGAATCAGATTAGGCGGATTGATTTTGCAGCGCCAAGGGGCCATGAGTCCCAAGATGAAGGCATATTCTCAGGTCATGAACAGCTATCCGCATGTCTGAAACCCCATCGCGCGAACAGCCGCGGGACAATGCCATGTCGGTGGCGGCGATTTCGTCCGAACGGATCGAATCCGACGACAATGCGTGGACCAGGCGGCTGGTGCTTTTCCTGCGCATCATGGCTGTCGTCTCGGTGATCAAGGGTCTCTATCATTGGGCACAGGTCACAGGCTTCATCGGCGGTGAAGAAGACGCCTTCGAAAATCAGGCGATGGCGTGGCAAACCGCGACCGTGTATTTCGCGGTGATCGAACTCGTCGCCGCGGTCGGACTTTGGCTCGCGACGCCCTGGGGCGCGGTGGTATGGCTGACCACCGTGGTGTCGATGGCGGTGATCGAACTGATGTTTCCGGGAATCTATGGCGGCAGCCTGACGGTGGTGGGCCTGGAAGCCGTGATGGTAGCGGCATATCTCGCGCTGGCATGGATGGCGGCGCGCGAACGGCCGCCATAGCGGTTCGAGATTCGCACGCGCGCGAAATTGCGCGCGCCATCGAGGTCGGTTGCTGCCGATGGGACAGTAAGTTGCCGAACTCGGGTAAACCCGAGTTCGATTGCATGAAATTTTCGGAGATTTTCGCGGTAACTTTTGAGTCACCTTTAACGCTGCGGTCATACCTGTTACGCGGACGTTTCGAATTTGAACGATGCTGTTCCCATATGCGACAGCCTGCGCAGACGAAGCGTGAACAGGAGGAGCGCACCGTCAATGAAAGGTTGCGAAAAGCCTTTGT
>DASXJV010000175.1:0-5967 GCA_036497205.1 Bradyrhizobium sp. | reverse complement strand
AAGGTCTCCGGCATTTCCGAACGCTACATCGCCCAGCTCGAAAGCGGCAAAGGCAATGTCTCGATCGTGCTGCTGCGCCGGGTCTCGAACGCAATGGCCGCGCATCTCGAAGACCTTATTCCGGCAAGCGAACCGGCGCCGGACTGGCCTGTCATTCGCGACCTCGTGCGCAAGGCCACGCCGAACCAGATCGCGCAGGCAAAGGACGTTCTCGCAGGTCAAGGTCACGGCGCCTCAGCGCAGCGGCGGATTTCGTTTGCCGGCATTGCCTTGATCGGGCTACGCGGCGCCGGCAAATCCACGCTCGGCAAAATGCTCGCGAACAAAATCGGCTGGAGTTTTGTCGAGCTGAACAAGGAGATCGAGCAGCAGAACGGATTGTCGGTCGCCGAGATCATCGCGCTCTACGGCCAGGAAGGTTTTCGCCGCATGGAGCAGGCGGTACTCGGGCAATTGCTGGCGCGAAAAGAGCTGACGGTGCTGGCGACCGGCGGCGGCATCGTCTCGGAGCCGCTGACCTTCGACCTGATCTTGTCGTCGTTCTACACCATCTGGCTGAAGGCCGAGCCGGAAGAACATATGACGCGGGTGCGGGGCCAGGGCGATTTGCGCCCGATGGCGGACGATCGCTCCGCGATGGCCGAGTTGCGCACCATCCTGCTCAGCCGCGAGCCGCTTTATGCCCGCGCCTCCGCGGTGGTCGATACCGCGGGCCTTAGCGTGGACGCGGCGGCAGCGCGTTTGATCGATGCGGTTGCGCCGGTGCTCCAGCAAGACGCCCGGATATTCGCGCGGGGGTGATCTTATACCGTCATTCCGGACCAGCGCGCAGCACTGGATCCGGAATCTAGAAGTTAGGGAATTGTAATCTGCTGCGCCAGATACCGGGTTCGCGCTCCGCGCGCCCCGGAATGACGAGGAAAAGACGCACTGCCGCGCTCAAACTCCGAGATACCGATGCTGCAGGTCGGGCTCTGCGATCAACTCCGGCGACGTGCCGCTCCACACCGCGCGGCCGCGCTCGATGATGTAATGCCGGTCGGCAATGCGCGTGAGATTCTCAACGTTTTTGTCGATCACCAGAACCGATTGGCCTTGCGCCTTCAGCATCGACAGGCAGCTCCAGATTTCCTCGCGGATCAGCGGCGCGAGGCCTTCGGTGGCCTCGTCCAGGATCAGGAGACGCGGATTGGTCATCAGCGCGCGGCCGATCGCCAGCATCTGCTGCTCGCCGCCTGAAAGCGTGCCGCCCATATTGGTTCCTCGCTCGGCCAGTCGCGGAAACAGGGCGTGGACCTTTTCGATCGTCCATGGATCGGGATTACCCAGACGATTGCCGGAAGCGGCGACCAGATTCTCGCGGACCGTCAAGTTGGGAAATATCTGACGTCCCTCAGGGACCAAGCCAATTCCCAACTGGGCAATTCGAAACGAGGGAAGACTGCGAACGTCATGCCCAGCGAAACGGATCACGCCCGCGCGCGCCGGCGTCAGCCCCATGATGGACCTTATCGTCGTGGTTTTTCCCATGCCGTTGCGACCCATCACGGCCACCATCTCTCCGTTCCGGACCTGCAGCGACAGGCCGAACAGCACCTGGCTCAAGCCATAGCAGGTCTCGATGCCATCGACTTCAAGCAAGGGCGCTGCGTCAGCCATGGCGGGTCACCACATGCTGATCGCCGAGATAGGCGCGCCGGACCTCTTCATTTTGCCGGATGGCCGCCGGCACGTCGGACGCCATGACGCGTCCATAGACAAGAACGGTGATGCGGTCCGCGAGCGCGAACACCGCGTCCATATCATGCTCGACAAGGACGATGGTGACTTCCCGCCGCAACTCCCTGAGCAGCTTCACCATGCGGGCCGATTCCGTGATGCCAAGTCCTGCCATCGGTTCGTCGAGCAGCAACAATTGCGGCTTGGTCGCGAGCGCGACCGCAAGCTCGAGTTCGCGCTGCTCGCCGTAGCTCAATTCCGATACGACGGCTTCGGCGCGACTACCGAGTCCAACCCGATCCAATGCGGCCAGCGCGGTCTTGCGCAAGTGGCTCTCGGTTCGAGCGTTGCGCCAGAAATGAAACGAGTGACCGTCGTGGGCCTGGGCCGCCAGCGCGACATTGTCTGATGCGGTGAAGTCTGGCAGCAGCGACGTGATCTGAAACGAGCGCGCCAGCCCGAGCGCGCTGCGCCGGTAGGCCGGCAGGCGGGTGATGTCCTGGCCGGCAAAACGAATGGTGCCGGAACTCGGAAGCAGTTGTCCGGTCAGCTGGCTGATCAGCGTAGTCTTGCCGGCGCCGTTCGGCCCGATGATCGCGTGCAATTCCCCCCTCGCAACATCAAGCGAGAGGTTGTCGGTCGCGACTATCCCGCCAAATCGGCGGACAAGATTTTCAACGCGGAGCAAGGGATCAGGCACGACGCAGCCTCCCGAGCAGCCCGATGATGCCGCCGCGCCCGAACAGCACGATCAGCAGCAGAAGCGGACCCATGATGAGCGCCCAATATTCCGTTACCTGCGACAAAATCTCTTCCAGCACGAGATAAACGATCGCGCCGATCATCGGGCCGAACAGCGAGCCCATCCCGCCGAGAATGACCATGATCATAAGATCGCCGGAGCGGGTCCAGTACATCACGGCGGGACTAACGAAGTCCGTGTTGTTGGCTAGCAGCGCACCGGCCAGACCACACATTGTGCCCGCGATGACGAAGCAAGCAAGCCGGTACCGGTTAGCGGGAAACCCGATGGCCTGCATTCGCTGTTCGTTGGAGCGCAGACCCTGAACGACCAGGCCGAAGCGTGAATTGACGATGCGCCAGATCAGGTAAATCACGCCGAACAGACAGGCGAGGCAGAAATAATAAAACTGCACACGGCCCGAGAGATTGATGAGGCCGCCGAAATCGCTGCGCTTGTAGATCGTCAGGCCGTCGTCCCCGCCGTAGCGCGCAAGACCGGATGCGATGTAATATGCCATCTGCGCGAAGGCGAGCGTGATCATGATGAAATAGACGCCGCGCGTGCGCAGCGAAAGCGCGCCGACGACGAGCGCGAACAGCGCCGAGGCGATAAGCGCCACCGGCCACTGAAGGAATCCCGAGCCGATGCCTTCGTGCGCTAGAATGCCGACCGCATATCCGCCGATCCCGAGATAGGCGGCGTGACCGAAGCTCATCATCCCGCCATAGCCCATGATGAGATTAAGGCTTGTCGCGGCCAGCGCGAAAATGACGATGCGGGTGAACAGCGTCAGCACGAAGATGTTTCCGGTCATCGACGAATAGAGCGGAAGCAACAGCAGGCCGGCGGTCACGAGCGCCACGATCGCGTTGCGGGGATTGAGCGAAGCGATCATCGGCGGCTGGCCGGAAACAGCCCCTCCGGCCGCACCACCAGCACCATTGCCATCAAGAGATAGATCAGCATCGAGGAGAGCGCGGGCGCTGCCGTCGAAGCGGCGGTCGAACTCAGGATCTGCCGCAGCAGGTCGGGCAGGAATGCGCGGCCCAGCGTATCGATGATCCCGACGAAGATCGCGGCCAGGAACGCGCCGCGGATGGAGCCGATCCCTCCGATCACGATGATGACGAAGGCGAGGATGAGGATGTTTTCGCCCATCCCGATCTGGACGGTCAAAATTGGCGCCTGCATCAGCCCGGCGAGACCGGCAAGCGCCGCGCCGAGCCCGAACACCATCGTGTAGAGGAGCTTGATGTTGATGCCGAGCGCTCCGATCATTTCCCGATTGGACGCGCCGGCGCGGATCAGCATGCCGAGCCGCGTGCGCATCACCACCACATAGAGAAATGCCGCGACCAGGAGCGAGACGACGATGATCGCCAGGCGATAGCTCGGATAGAACACGCCGGGCATAATCTGGATCGGCACTGTCAGCCAGGCGGGCAGCGGCAGCGCAAGACCCGCCGGACCCCAGATCAGCCGCACGGCGTCATTGAAGAACAGGATAAGCCCGAACGTCGCCAGCACATGATCGAGATGATCTCGGCCGTAAAAGTGCCGAAGTGCTACGAATTCCAGCAGGATGCCGAGCAGCAGCGTCGCGCCGAGCGCAAGCATCACGCCGATGACGAAATTCCCCGTCCACATCACGAAGGTTGCCGCGAAGTAGGCGCCCATCATGTAAAGCGAGCCATGCGCCAGATTGACGAAGTCCATAATGCCGAAGACCAGCGTCAATCCCGCCGCCAACAGAAACAGCAGCAGGCCGAACTGCAGTCCATTCAGGAATTGTTCGACGACAAGCAGCATGGATCGTTCTGAATTACCTAAAGCAGGATGGTCTTAATTGAATCGACCGATCCGCGGGTTCAGTTCACCCTTTCCCCGACGGGGAGAGGTCGATTTGCTCCTGGCGATGCGCAAGCATCGTCCAGTGCAATCGGGTGAGGGGGCGCCGTGGATCAACGAGAGACCGTAACCCCTCCAGCCTCTCCCATCGAAGTCGGATGTATCCGACTTCGACAAATTAAGATGCCCAACTCGGGTAAACCCGAGTTGGGTGGGAGAGGGAGCGCATCTCCGTTGCCGTTACAGCACAATCCAATCTCATCATGCATTAACAAAAGCGGCAGCGCACAAGCGCCGCCGCTGCATTTGACGCGCCGATCACTTCATGGGACATTTGTCGTGAAAGCGGTCCTGATCGTCCTTGACGATGGTGGCGACAGTTTTCAGCGAGAGTTGGCCGTCGACATCCTTCACCACGTCCTGCAGATAGAAATTCTGGATCGGGATGTGATTGTTGCCGAATTTGAACGGGCCGCGCACCGATTTGAAGTTGGCCTTTTCCATCGCCGCTTTCATCTCGTCCTTCTTGCTGGTGTCGCCCTTCACCGCCTCCACTGCGCTGTTGATCAGTTGCGCGGCGTCATAGGACTGTGCGCCGTAAAAGGTCGGACGCAGGCCGGTATACTTCTTGCGGTAGTCGGCAACGAATTTCTTGTTCTGCTCGTTCGGCAGATCGTTGACCCACTCCTGCGCGCCGGGAACGCCGAGCGCGTTCTCCTTCTGCAGCGGCAGCGTCAGTTCGTCGATGGTGAAGGCGGTGTAGAGCGGCATCTGCGCCTTGATGCCGGCCTGGGCATATTGATTGAGGAACTGCACGCCGGCCGCACCGGGATAGAACACGAAGATCGTCTCCGCGCCCGAAGCGCGCGCCTTCGACAGCTCCGCCGAGAAGTCGAGTTGGCTCGGCCACACCGTGTATTCCTCGCCCTTGATCTCGCCCTTGAACGTGCTCTTGACGCCGGCCAGCATGTCCTTGCCGGCAGCATAGTTCGGCCCGATCAGGAACACCGACTTGACGCCCTTCTGGTTCATGTAAAGGCCGACGGCCTGCGGGGTCTGGTCGTTCTGCCAGGAGGTCGAGAACACATAGGGCGAGCACAGCTCGCCGGCGACCTGTGACGGACCCGCATTGGCGAAGACCATCATCGTCTTGGAATCCACGACCGGCTTCAGCGAGGCCAACAGCACGTTCGACCAGATATAGCCTGCGATGAAGTCCACCTTGTCGGACTGCACCAGCTTTTCGGTCTTCTGTTTGCCGATATCAGGCTTCTGCTGATCGTCTTCGTAAATCACCTCGACCGGCTTGCCGCCCATCTTGCGGCCCAAGTGATCGAGCGCAAGCTCGAACGAATTGCGCATGTCGTTGCCGATCACGGCGGTCGGACCGCTGAAGGTGCTGACAAACCCGATCTTGATGGAATCCGCCGCTTTGGCGGGATTAGCCAAGGCCAGAACCGTAGCGCCCGCCAGCCAGAATGCCGTCCTCATATTTCGTTCCCTCAATTACCTATGCCGCGAGACAAATTACCCGACCGGGGAGCCGTCTCCGCTCCATTGTCGGGCCTCTTTCTCGGGTGGCGTGCTTTGTGGCGAAATCGCAGGTCAGCAGCAAGTAAGAACCGAAGGCCTCGCCTTAGAACCTTCGGCTCAAT
>DASXJV010000174.1:0-3551 GCA_036497205.1 Bradyrhizobium sp. | reverse complement strand
CCTGTCGACTTCATGCAACGAGAAGGCATTGAACACGAGATAACAATATGAACCCATTCTCACGTCGCGACATTCTTGCCGTCGGGGCTGCCGGTGGACTTATGGCTGCAAGCTCCGCCGCCATGGGGCAGACGAGCCCGCATGTGCCCCAACCCAACCGTTCCGAGGGCATCGGAGGGAACGATCCCGGCCCGCGCGATATCACTCGCGACCGAGAGAACCCCGACATGCTCAATCCGCCGTCGACGGACAGCGGAACTCTGCCGAACCTCCGCTTCTCTTTCGCGGATGCGCACACGCGGCAGACCGACGGCGGCTGGACACGGCAGGTCACACAGCGCGAGCTCGCCATCTCCACGACCATGGCAGGCGTCGAGATGCGCCTGAATGCCGGCAGTATCCGCGAGCTGCATTGGCACAAGCAGGCCGAATGGGCCTACATGCTTTACGGCACTGCCCGCATCACCGCGATCAACCAGGACGGCAACAACTTTGTCGACGACGTTGGCGTCGGCGACTTGTGGTATTTCCCGGGTGGCATGCCGCATTCGATTCAGGGACTAGGTCCCGACGGCTGCGAATTCTTGCTGGTCTTCGACGACGGTTCCTTCGACGAAGACGACACCTTCCTCATTACGGACTGGTTCAAGCACATCCCCGAGGAGGTTCTCGGCAAGAACTTTGGCGTGGCGCCGAGCAATTTCGCGCATCTGCCCAATCCGGCCGAGCGTTATATCTTCAAGGCACAGGTGCCCGGGCCGCTCGGTCCAGACAAGCTGATGGGTGCCCAGCCGGTGCCGGAAACCTTCAAGCACCGGCTGACGGTGCAGGACCCGATCCGCACCAAGGGCGGAACTGTGCGCATCGCCGATTCAAGCATCTTCAAGGCCTCCAAGACCGTCGCAGCCGCGTTGGTCGAGGTCGAGCCGGGCGGGATGCGTGAGCTGCACTGGCACTCCAATGTGGACGAGTGGCAGTACTACATCGAAGGGAAAGGGCGCATGGGCGTGTTCGGCGCGCAGGGAACGGCCCGGACATTCGACTACGGCGCAGGTGATGTCGGCTATGTGCCGTTCGCGATGGGCCACTACATTGAGAACATCGGCAACACGCCGCTACGCTTCCTGGAGATGTTCAGGAGCAGCTACTTTGCCGACCTCTCGCTTGACCAGTGGATGGCGCTGACGCCGCCGCAACTGCTCCAGGCGCATTTCCCCTTGGACCAGACTGTGATGGACAACCTGCACAAGAAGAAGTTCCCCGTAGTGCCGGCCTGATCGGGCTCTTAGTTGCGCGCCGCCGTTGCTCACGCGACGGCGGCGCGTTGCGTTGACGCGCGGATGTCGGGCGCAAATATGCTGCATATGGCAATATTGCTGCAACGGAGGCAACCCTGAGCAAGCCCTTGGACAGAGTGTCTCTATATCAAACGAAAAGGGGACAAAACGACCAAGGCTCCGCAATGGATCGGTTCACTGGGCTGGAAGTTTTCGTCAAAGTTGTCGAAGGCGCGAGTTTTGTCTCCGCAGCCCGCTATTTCAGTCTTTCCCCCGCGATGGTCAGTAAGCATGTGCAGACGCTTGAACAGCGGCTGGGAGCGCGTTTGCTCAACCGCACGACGCGGCGCGTGAGCCCGACCGAAGTCGGCAGGCACTACTACGAGCGCTGCCTGCGCATTCTGCGTGAACTCGAGGCCGCGGACGATCTTGCCGCCGATTTGCATACGGCGCCCCGCGGCTTGGTGAGGGTCACAGCGCCAGTCGCGTTCGGTAATACGATGGTCGCAAGTGCCGTCGCCGACTATCTATCTAGTTACCCCGATGTGTCGATCGATCTCGTATTGAATGATCGTGATGTCGACCTTCTGGACGAGGGGGTCGATCTGGCGATCCAGGCTGGGCCACTTCCGGACTCGAGCTTGATCGCGCGCCGGCTTGGCGCCGCGCCGATGATCGTGTGCGCTGCGCCATCTTACATATCACGGCACGGTGAACCAAAGCGGCCGGCCGATCTCGCGGACTACAGCTGTTTTGAATACTCATCCGCGAGGACGCGCGGGGTGTGGGCATTCGCCGGAGCCGACGGAGCCGAAACAATGGTGACGGTCGGGCAGGGCCGCTTCCGTGCCAATAGCGGCGAGGCGCTTCGCATGTTAGCGTTGCGTGGCGAAGGGATCGTCCTTGAGCCGCGCTTCATCGTTGCGGACGACCTGCGCGCCGGCCGCTTGGTCCAGTTGTTGGATGGATACGAGCCGGCGCCGACCATGATTCACGTCGTCTATCCGCACAGCCGTCTGTTGCCGGTGAAAGTGCGCACCTTTGTTGAATTTCTCGCCGCTCGGTTTGCACACCAACAGGATTGGGAGGGTGTGCCCGATGATGCCGGTGGCGATGACCTTAAGCCCAAGCAAGGATTGCGGGTGGCCGCATGAGCAACACGGTCGAAGCAAAGCCGCAAGCCGCATCTGGCGCGAGGCCGCCATTCCCGCCATTCACTCGCGAGACGGCTATTCAGAAAGTCCGCATGGCAGAGGATGCGTGGAATAGCCGTGACCCCGAGCGAGTTTCACTCGCCTATTCGTTGGACAGTGTTTGGCGCAATCGGGCCGAATTCGTCCAGGGCCGTGCGGAGATCGTTGCGTTTCTGAGCCGAAAATGGGTCCGCGAACTTGACTACCGGCTGATCAAAGAACTCTGGTCCTGCACCGGCGACCGGATTGCCGTGCGCTTTGCCTATGAGTGGCACGACGACGCCGACAATTGGTTTCGATCCTACGGTAACGAGAATTGGGAGTTTGCCGAAGACGGCCTGATGCGGCGCCGGATTGCCAGCATCAATGATCTTCCCATCAAAGAGACCGACCGCAAATACTTCTGGCCGCTCGGCGTCCGCCCGGCCGACCATCCGGTTCTGTCTGAACTCGGCCTGTGATATTCGACATTCCCTCAGGATAGCGCGAGCCGGCCACATTGCCGGGATGATGGTCGTTATGTACCGTCCCGGCGATGAATAAGTTCCCGTCCAACATACGCCCCGATCTCATCGGGGGCTTCATCTCAGCCGTCCTAGCGGGGGGGGGTTGGCGATGGGGTTCGGTATGTTCGCGTTCGTGTCGATCGGCGACCAATATTTCGCTGACGGCGCAAGGGCCGGGCTGATCACCGCCTTCGTCGTCGGCGTCGTTGTCGTCATCTTCGGCGACCGCACGACGACGGTTTATGCCCCCGCATCACAAGCACCTTCTTTCTCGGCCTGCTGCTCGCCGGCCTCGTCCATGCCAACACCGCCGCCAAGCCGCAGGACCTCCTGGCGATCTTCTTCGCCATCATCATCCTCGCCGGCCTGTTCCAGGCGCTGTTCGGCGCCATCGGCCTCGGCACGCTGATCAAGTTCACCCCGTTCCCGGTGATGGCCGGCTTCCAGAACGCCGCGGCGATCCTCCTCTTCCTCGTGCAGATCGGCAACGTCTTCGGCTTCGACCGCAGCACGCCCTTCGCGCAGGCGCTGCGCCAGATCGGCGACGCCAAGCCCCTGAGCGTCCTCATCGCCGC
>DASXJV010000173.1:0-35856 GCA_036497205.1 Bradyrhizobium sp. | reverse complement strand
ATTCACTTCATGAGTGCCTGAACTTCGCCTCGGAAAGCCTGGCGCGCAGCGTCGCGCGAATAGAACATGTGCCCGCCCGGATACACGTCTAGCTTCACACGTTCAGGCGATGCGTAGGCCGGCAGCTGGTCGAGCAGGATTTTGGTGCCGAAATAGGGCGTGGCGAGATCGAACAGCCCGTGCCCTACCAGCAGCTTCAGTTTTGGGTCGAGGGCGAGAATTTGCCGCAGTTGGGAAATCGACTCGGTGGGATTTAGCCCGGGGCCGAAATCCCAGGCCTTCTCGACCGCGCCATTGAGCAGCTCATAGGCCCCGTCCGGCCGCCAATTGAGCTTGCGCGTGGTGAGATCGACCGCGGCGCTGGTCAGCGGCGCTATCAAGGGTTCACCCGACGGATCGTCGAAATGATAGGCGCTCGAATCCGGATTGGGATCGAAGCCTCGGACCGACGCGTCGTAACGCCCCGTCACTTTGCCGTTCCGTCGGTCGAATTCGCGACGAAACTCGGCCACACCGAAGCGCCCGGCCAGCCTGCGGCTCACAGCCTGGTCGATCCCCGTCAATGCCGCCACCCTGTCGGCAAGGCGTGTCGTGGCTTCGGCGTCGGCCTCCCCTTTGATCAGGTCAGCCAAGAAATCGCTCTGTGCATAACGTTCGACATCCGCCATGTCGGCACGGGTAACGGAGCTTTTCGCCTCGCGCGCCACGGCTGCCATGGTGGGAAGGCTAGCGACATATTGCAGAAGGCTGGAGCCTGAATATTCGCGGAAGTCGAGCACCGGCGAGATGAGGATGAGGCCCTTCACCCCGACGCCCCGCTGAGTCTGCAAATTGCGGACGATCTTCGGCCCGCGGATGCCGCCATAACTTTCACCGACGACAAATTTAGGCGAGAGCAAACGGTCGGACTTCTCCAGCCAGCGGCGGATCGTCGCCGCGATCGAGTTGACATCGCCATCGACCGAGTAAAAGCGCTTGCGTACGTCCTCGCCGGTCGCGACGAAGCGGCTATAGCCGGTACCGACCGGATCGATGAAGACGAGATCGGTAAAGTCCAGCCAGGTTTCGGCGTTGGGTTGGAGATCGGGCGCGGTGGAAGAACTCACCGTGTCTGCATTTATGGCTAGCCGCCAAGGTCCGACGTTGCCTAATTGCAAGTAGGCGGAGGCCGCGCCTGGTCCGCCGTTGAAAAGGAAAGTCACTGGCCGGGTGGCCGAGTCGGTACCATCGAGCTGATAGGCGGTGTAGGCGATATCGGCTTGCGGCTCGCCCTTGTCGTCGAACAGGCGGATCGAACCCGCGGTCGCCTGGAAATCGAGCGTGCGCCCGGGAAGAGCCAGCGTTTGTTTCGTCCTGGAATCCGGCGGCAGGCGATGTTGCTCGGCGGCGGCCGGCGAACTCGGGGCAGCGCCCCGCCCACCCGTTCCTTCGGACTTCTGACCCGAGGGCGTTGCGGCAGGCTGTTGTTCATGCGGCTGCGGCGCATCCTCGGCGCGCACGCCCGCCACCACGGAGAACACAAGAAGCGCGAGGAAAATGCGCGCATGGCGCGGCGCCGCAAAATGAATGGCCATGTCTCTAACGTCTCCCTGCTGCCCGCGACCAACCCGGTGCCGCCTCGTTCATCGCACGAGAGCCTCCCGAATAGCCGCGGGTTCTAGGCCAAAACTGCGACAACTTGGCGTTGTTCGCAACAGATGGAGATCTATAGCGATCACAATTCGCTGACGCAGATATCGTGATCGCGCTCGGCGGCGGATTGATGCTGCAAACGCCGCAATCGTCGGGTCGTTCAACGTGACTGGGATGTACCTCCCGCATCAACGGGCAGCTCACCGAAATCGGGCTCAACCATTGTTTCAATGCCGGACCAGTCGTCGCCAGGTACTGGTCTGCGCCGATTCCGATTGATCCAACTCTTGTCGATCTGAGAATTGGTATCGAACGGTCGCTTCAGGCGCCCGCCCGATCGCACATTCGCCGCCTGAAAATACGTCCAGTGATCTCGACAAGGACAGCCAAGGTCGTATAGACGACCCCGGCGCACCCGATCCCGCCAGCGCCAATATGAGCCCGCGATCCCATGACTAGCCCTAAGCGATATGACCGGATCGCCTTCGTCGCGAGCGCCGTCGCGGAGGCCCAGCAGGCGCTTGCACAGCTGGTGGAGCTCTACGGCAATCACGATCCCGCCGACGCCGATGTCGTCGTGGCGCTCGGCGGCGACGGACTGATGCTGCAAACGCTGCATCAGCACATGCGTTCGGGCAAGCCGATCTACGGCATGCATCGCGGCACCGTCGGCTTCCTGATGAACGAGTTCAGCGCCCATGATCTGCACGCCCGTCTTGCTGCCGCGCGGGAGTCGTTGATCAATCCGCTGCTGATGCGCGCCACCGACGTGCATGGCGCAGTGCATCTTCATCATGCCATCAACGAAGTTGCGCTGTTTCGGCAGACCCATCAGGCGGCGCGCCTGAGGATATTGATCGACGAACGCGAACGCATGGCGGAGCTGATCGCCGACGGCATCATGGTGGCGACGCCCGCGGGATCCACCGCCTACAATCTTTCAGCGCAAGGGCCGATCCTGCCGATCAACGCCGCACTGCTGGCGCTGACGCCGATCAGTGCGTTCCGCCCGCGCCGCTGGCGCGGCGCACTGCTCCCCAACACCGCCTATGTGGTCATCGAGGTGCTCGAGGGCGACAAACGCCCGGTCGCGGCGGTGGCCGATCACGACGAGGCGCGCGACGTGCGCCGCGTCGAGGTGCTTTCCGACAAGACCATCTCGATGCGGATGCTGTTCGATCCCGGCCATAGCCTGGAAGAGCGCATTTTAAGTGAGCAGTTCGGCTATTGATTTCGGCCCCGTCGCCTTCACCTCTCGCCGCTTTCCGCGGGAGAGTGAGGAAGAATCGCAACCAGTTGTTAACCGGCGCCACGTTATGGTTAACGCCGGTATACCGTTGTCACGGTACGCCCCTCAGGGCCGGACCATGTTTCGCATCGATTTCAATAAGTTGCGATTTCTTGTGTGCGACGACAATCCGCATATGCGCCGCATTTTGCGGATGCTGCTGCATTCGTTTGGCGCCCGTGAGGTCTATGAATCCGAAGACGGCGCGACTGCGCTCGAAATGTACAGCCACTACGTCCCTGATATCGTCATCACCGACTGGTCGATGCCGATTTTCGACGGTCTCGAGCTCGCGCAGATGATCCGGCAGCCGGAATCGAAGGGCAATCCCTATGCTCCCATCATCATGTTGACCGGCCATTCCGAGAAGCGGCGCGTCACCGTGGCGCGCGACGCCGGCGTGACTGAATTCCTCGCGAAGCCGATCTCGGCCAAGGGGCTTTATCAGCGCATTCTGAACGTCGTCGCTAATCCGCGCCCGTTCATCAAGACCAAAACCTATTTCGGGCCGGACCGCCGGCGCAATACCAGCAACGCTTATATCGGCCCGGAGCGCCGCGCCGGTTGCGAAGCGGAGGTCGTTCAGCAACCCTCGCTGCTCGACAAGGCCCGGACCACAGTTTAGTGCTCGAAACACAGGAAGTATCATGGCGAAAGACAAGCCGACGACGCTGCAGATCCAGACCTTCGCCGATCATCACGTGATCACGCAACCCAATCCGTTGCGCAAAGTGCTGCGTCGCGTCAGCGAAGAAAACCTCGACGATCCGGTCGCGCGCGCGGAAAAAGCCCTAGCCAGCCTGTCAGGCGATTTCAAGAACTGGATGTCGATCGAAGCCGACCGGCTCTCGGCCGCCCACGCGGCAATTCGCAAGGACGGTTTTACGAACTTCACCCGCGAGGAGCTGTTTCGCGCTGCCCATGACATCAAGGGCGACGCCGCTACTTTTGGATACCCTTCCGCTGGCGCCGCCGCCGAGAGCCTCTGCAGGATCATCGAGCACGCGCCCGACTTTGACGAGGTGGCGTTCACTCTGATCGCGCATCATATCAACGCCATTCAGGCGATCGTGCGCGAGCGCACCAAGCTCGACACCGTGAGCATGGCCAGCGAACTCAGTCGAAAGCTGCGCGGCGTCGCGGATGAATATCTTATTCACGCTAATCGCGACCGTCCTGAGCACCTCGAAGCGATCCTCGCACCGAGCATCGCGCCCGGGGAGTGAGGCGACACGGCGCGTCCTCTCAATTCGTCGCCCCAGCAAAAGCATGCGTTCGCAGGGACGACGGATAGATCATGACCGTGAAGAATTTACGCCGCGATCAGTTCATGCTGGATCGGAGCAAAGGCCTTGTCAGCCGTCAGCTCGTCGCAGAACATGCGGGCTTCTTCCCGCGCCGACTCGGTCGCAAAGCGCCGCAGCAGGATCAATAGCGGTTCCGCGGCCTGCTGGTCGGTTTCGCAATGCGTTAGCACGCGCTCGACCATCCGGCGCCGCAATCTTGCCGCACGTCCAACAGTGTCGACATACCCGATTTCATGGCTGACTTCGAGCGCCACCTGGAACGCCGAGAATGTCGATTCCGGCAATCCCGCGCGGATCAATAGCGCCTGCAGGCTCGCGCCGCCGCGGTCGTGCAGCAGCGCTGAGACGCGGGCCTGCGGCAGGCCTGACAATTCCGACAGCGCGGAATCGAAAAGTTCGAGATTGCCGGACAATAATGCGCGCAAGATCAATCCGGCGGTGAGCTGTCCGGTGGCGCGCAGATGCCGCACCAGGCCGCGCATGTCGTCGCCGAGCGAACGCGCCGCGATATTCACGGTCGAGCGATCGCGCGCCTCGCTCGCGATCCGCCCCGCCCGATCAGCGCTCAGCCAATTGCGGGCGACAACAAACTGCGCCAGCGTGTCCGACAGCTTGGCTACCAGCGCAACCCGCGTCGCGGCGGGCAAATCTTCCAGCACCAGCATCGATTCCCGGATCGCGGCAAGATGACCGTGGCGCTCGACGATGCGGTCCCATGAAAACGGCGCGAGTTCGGCATAGGCGTTTTCGATCAGCTCGAGCGCCGCTGAGGGTGTACCGACTTCGGCGATCGCGGCGCAGACGGAAGCTGGCAGGTTGATGCGGCGGGCTATGGCGCATTGCATTTCGCAATTGCCGGTTGCGATGATGTCGACGAGGTCGGCGTCGATCAAAAGCGCGGAATGTTCGAGGACCGGAAGCGCGACCGACGCCTGGTCGAGCGACAGCGCCTGCACGATTGCCGCGGGCGCGTCCGCACTGCGCGCAAACACTTCGGCCATGGCCTGGCGCACCAGCGGAGACGCATCGTCGAGCAGCATCAGCAGCGCGCCTTCGGCGGCGGCGCGATCGTCTTCAGTGAGATCGGAAATCAGCCAGGCTCGCGCCAGCGACCGCGTTGCTTCCGCCCGCTCGCCTGCCGTGGCGGTCCTGATCCAATTGATGAACTGCCGAACGATCATTGCCCTGCCGGCTTACGCAACCTGAAACGACACCGTGACGCGATGCCACTACAACAGAAAATAAACCATGACGCTTAACAAAGCGTTCACCATAAGCGGCTGGTTTTATTGACGTTTTGTTAAGGGCCCGCGTTCACGCCATCGCTCCCGGATGCTGCGCAGCGTATACGCGGTGCGCTGCTGATCCGGTCCCATTCTGCGACCGCATTGCTCATGGTCCCGGTTCTGCGACGCATCGCTGCGCGCTGCATCGCGCCCGGGACGCGGGCTGCATCAGCTGCTGAATGTGCCGCTGCGGTCGCTGAAGAGATCAAGCGGTTGCGGCGCGCGGATCTTGGGGGTCTGTGCCGAGAGCGGCGGCACCGAGGCCACGCTGGCGACCGAGGTTGCACTCGCAACCGAGGTCAGCGACGAAGAATTGCCCCACAATTCACGAACCGCTGGTGAGACCGGCTGAGCTCGTTCGCCGCCTTGGAACATGGAGCGGAAGATCGGACCGCTCGGCTGCGAGGTGTTTATCGGGCTCGATGCGGATGCCATCGTCACTGGCGTGACCGCGCGGACATTTGGAAAACTCGACAGATAGGCTGCATTGTCGATCGGTGGAGTAGACGGTGCCGCGCTGGCGAACGTCAATCGCGTTGGCGTGTCACCCACCGCAGCCATCGCGGTGCGCGTCGCCGGCGAATTGGCAGCGCTGGCATAGCGCGAGGTGAGCACCGAATAGACTTCGGAGACGCTCCGCGCGCGCCCACTGCCGTCGAAGAAGATCGAGCGGTTCGCCGCGGCCGCGTTCGGAAACAGCTGCGCGCCGGACGCCTGCGGGCTGTCCTCGGCATTCAAGATCAACTTGGCCGCGCCGCCGACCCCCATGAAATGCGCCATGTAAAGTTCGCCGTCGGTCGGACGGCGGCCGATCTTGCCGGTGAGCTTGAAACTGTTGGACTGGGTCAGCACGGCCGCCATCGACGAGGCGGCGTCGGGATCGTCGCGCAGCTTCATGATGGCGGTTCGCGCGGCGGGATCGCTGACCGAGTACGAGCCGGATGGGGATCTGGCAATGGCGTCGGCGTATTTGCCGTAGCCGAGCTGCGCCCCCGCTTCCTTCACGGTGCCGAGCCAGGTCTGGTCGATGAATTGATAAAGCCCGCGCGCCGACGAGGTCGAGGCGCTCGCCGCCGGATTGAAATTGGATTCCATCTTAGCGGTGGCGAGCAGATATTCGAAGCTGGTGCCGGTGGTATTGGCGGCCTGCTTGATCGCGCCGGCGATCCGCACGCGTGACGGGTCGACACCTGCCGTTGCCGTGGCGTTTGAAGTGTCGACCGACATATGTTGGTGCCCCGCTCCTCGCGAAACGACCGCTGAGCATTCGAGCGCCCAATAGCACCCATGCCGCCGTCACACTGCGGCGATTATGGTTAATGGTGGGTTAAAGGACTTCCAATCGTTTGCTCGTCATTCCGGGACACGCGTCTTCGCGTGGACCTCAGATGTGCAATTGCACATCGGAGAATCTTAAGATTCCAGGTTCGCCTGCGGCGCCCCGAAATGACTAAATCATTTGCGATAAACCGCGTTCGGATCAAACAGCCTGTCGGCATCCACGAACGACAATCGCGCCCCTGCGTCGACCGTGCGGTAGAAGCACGACCGTCGGCCGGTGTGGCACGCCGCGCCCGACTGCTCGACCCGGATCCAGACCGCATCCTGATCGCAATCCATCCGCATCTCGACCACGCGCTGCACGTGACCTGAAGTCTCACCTTTCCGCCATAACGCATTGCGGGAGCGGCTGAAATACCAAGCTTGTCCGCTTGCGATGGTTTTGCGCAAGGCTTCATCGTTCATGTGCGCGACCATCAGCACCTCGCCTGTGCCGGCATCGGTAGCGACGCAGGTCACAAGGCCCGACACATCGAATTTGGGCTGCAACTTAAGCCCTTCCTCGATGTCATTGATATCTGCTGATGTGGACACAGTCAGTCCTCGCAAAATCGGCGAGGGCTACCGCTGCGGCCCTCGCACCATGGACAGGAAACGCGCCTGCTCCGCCGGATTGTCGCGGAACATGCCGGTAAAGCGGCTGGTAAACGTCATCGCGCCATGCTTGGCGACGCCGCGCACCGACATGCAGGTATGCTCCGCCTCGATCATCACTGCAACGCCGCGGGGTTTAAGAATTTCGTCGATCGCAGCCGCAATCTGGGCGGTCAGATGCTCCTGGGTCTGCAGCCGGCGCGCGAAGATATCGGTGAGGCGCGCCAGCTTCGACAGCCCCACGACCCGCTCGACAGGCGTATAGGCGATATGCGCCTTGCCGTAGAACGGCATCATATGATGTTCGCATTGCGAGGTGAATTCGATATCACGGACCAGTACGAAGTCGTCATAGCCCGCGGTCTCGCCGAAGGTGCGGTCGAGCACCTCCGCCGGACACTGATGATAGCCCTGATAGAGTTCGTCGAAGGCTTCAACCACCCGGCGCGGCGTATCCAGAAGCCCCTCGCGGTCGGGGTTTTCGCCGATATAGCCGAGCAAGATTTGCACCGCCTGCTCGGCTTCAGCGCGCGACGGACGCGGCTGGTCCGCGCGTACGGCAGCGGCCAGAAATTCGGAAGGGTCCAACTCGGCGGGACGGCCTTCCGGATTTTTCGCTTCCGAAATTTTCACGTCCGAAGGCTTGGCGTCGGAAGGCTTGGCTGGGCGTAGGGATTTGATCAATGCGTCCATGTCAACTCCGTTCGACCGGTCTCGGATGAGACCGGAGTGTCACCGGCAGACGGGGCGGCTTGCCGCCGGACGCCTGAGTCCAACAAATCTTAACACCGCAGCGGCCGAATTGGCTTCTAATTCAGGACACTGAGGGAAACGGACGGACTGTATTTCCGCCATATCCAACCATATATAGGACTGTCGCCTACGGTCGCCAAGGGCGATCGCGCCGGGGAGCCGAGACCTCAATCTTATGCTGAACGACATCTACAACAAGCGCATCATCGAACTGGCCGGCAACATACCCCGGCTCGGACGCCTCTCCGCCCCCGACGCCAGCGCCACTGCGCATTCCAAGCTGTGCGGTTCGACCGTAAAGATCGACCTCAAGATGGACGGGCCTGTGGTCACCGACTTTGCCCATGATGTGAAGGCCTGCGCGCTCGGCCAAGCCTCGTCCTCGATCATGGCGCGCAACGTCGTCGGCTCGACGGCGAGCGAACTGCGCGAATTGCGCGAGACCGTCCGCAAGATGCTGAAGGAAAACGGCAGCCCGCCGCAGGGCAAGTGGGCGGAAATGGCGCTGCTTGAGCCGGTGCGCGATTACAAGGCTCGGCACGCCTCCACGATGCTGACCTTCGATGCCGTGGTCGACGCGATCGGCCAGATCGAGGCAAAGGACAAACAGCCGGAATCAGCCCAGGGCTGAATACCAAGTCCCCCGACGTGCAAGTGCACATCTGTGGGCGCGCGTCTTCGCGCGAACCCGGAGTCTCGAGCTGGTAATCTCCAGGTTCGTGCTCGCAGGTCCCGACTTTATATTCTATTCTGAATTTATCGCTGCTGCTGAGCTGGAGCCGCCGCGGCGACCCCACCGGTCGGAACAATGACTTCGCCGCCGGTCGGAACGATGGCTTCGGCCGTCTTCGTCGATTTCACCGGCCGTGGATTTGTCTCCCTCTCCACCGCACTGCTCACGAATCGATCCTGTATCGGTTTGGCCGTCAGTTCGGCCACCGGCACAACGGAGCTGCCCGTCTGTGTCTGCGGCAGCACCTCGGCAACGGCATCGGTGGTCACGAGATTGGTCAGCCGCAATTCCGCCGGCGACAGTTCGTGCAGATCTTCCCACGGCGGCACGTTCAGCGACAGCGACAACAGATCGCCCGCCCCGCCCATGTCGAAGGTGTATTTGGCGAGGCGCCCGATGTCGCGTTCCACGATCATCATATCCTGCGCGCTGTAGCTCGCGGCCTTGGCATCGTCGGCGCGGTCGCCCATCCAGATCTGATGCACCCTCACATGCGCGGTCTCGGGCACGTAACGCGTCTTGCCCGACAGCAGCAGGAACACGCACATCGACTCGCAATAGGCTCCGGGCGCGATGCTGGCACGATCGCCCTGCGCGGTTTGGGTCTGTACGCTGATACCGACGGTGGTCAGCGCACCGAGATTGCGCCAGCGCCGTCCAAGCGCGATGGAGTCGTTGACCGAACCGCCGCTGGAATCCAGCACGATGGTCGCGCCGCCGAGTTGACGTCCGCGCGCGAATTCGTCGAAATCCCTGGGGCTGTCCGCGGTGACAATACCGACGGCGCTGACCCAGCCCCGGCAATTCGGCTGGCAGGCGACCCAGTTAAAGCGCATTGGCAATTTGCGTTCTTCCAGCGTGACGCCGGCATGCGCCGAACCTCCGAGCGTAGCGATAACGCCTGGCAATGCGATGCAAAGGGCGGCGGCGCCGAGCAGCGCCCAACCGCGAATTCCAATCGACCTCGCGAGCCTCAAGTTGGTTCCTTCCCCCCAAACGCAGAGAGTAGTGGCAATAGCCTCATTCAACGCCAGATGATTCTGTCATAAAGGCGTTGTCAAAAGGGTAACCGTGCGAAACCTTATCGTCCATAGGACGTTTGCTGCAGTGCCTCCCAAAACAAGCGATATTTTTCACGCGTGGCTCAAATATCTGCGAGCATCGGTTCCATGACTTGGAACCGTGCAAATGCATGCACATGATTTCACCATCCCGCCCATGAAGCATTCACCGTCACAACAATCGCATTGTCCGCACAGCGCTAACGCGGTGCAACGTCTGCCGCGCAATCTGGGCCGCGCGCTGATCTGGATTTATCGGCACACGCTGTCGCCGCTGGTCGGTTACAACTGCCGTCATCTGCCGACCTGTTCGGCCTATGGCGACGAGGCGATCGAGCGTTTCGGGCTGTGGGCCGGAGGATGGATGACCTTGGCGCGGCTATTGCGCTGCCAGCCCTGGGGTACATCCGGGATCGACAACGTACCGCTGACAAAACCGCCGGGCGCGCGATGGTATCTGCCGTGGCGGTTCGGGCGATGGCGCGGCGCCAACGCGCCGTAGAGTTTGATTGAGCCAAGCCGAACCAAACTGGTCGCTTATCTATTTGTCCAGGCATGATCCAATCCGAAAACCGGCGTCCACTCGCGGCTCGAGCCTGAGGGCATCATGCCCAAGAAACTCTGCTGCACCGCTTTCAAGCGAGACGCGCATTGCTGCCGTGCCAGGAACCGTTGCGTCAGAAGCGCATTGGTTTGATACCCTAGGTCGGAAGGGGCAAAAACAATGCGCTGGAAAATCAGCCACAGGGGTCACGACCCCAGACAGATTGATCTAGTCGCGGTACTTGCACTCATCATCGTGATCGTCGCGGTGTACAGATTTTTCAGCGGCGGCTCCGACGCACCGAGCTCCACCACATTCATCGTTCCCAGCCAAAACGTTCGCTGGTGAGCGCGATCAGCCAAAGCAAATCTGGCTTGTAGGGCTGGGATCGATGACGCTAGCGCCACGGTCGCACTGTGAACCATGGGAAACCTCCGGGCTCGACGGCAGCCGGCGGAGGGAGGTGCCGGGGGCGCGGTGATCTCTGTCGCGGAGGTTCGGCCGATGGCGTGGCGTCAACGCGTTCTGAATCGTCAGAGGGCAGTTTGACCGACAGCAGCAGGTTCGATTCAAACGATCGCCAGCGATAGCCTATCCCGAAATTCATCGGCTGAGCCCGTCTGAACAGCTCGGCGTATTGCTCCTGGTACCTTCCGGCAAACTCGGCAATCGGACCGGCATAGCGGCCGAACGCAAAGAACCGCCATTTCCTGGGATCGTAATTGGCGAGCGGAATGCCGGAATCGTCCTGGATGATGGTGGCGCTGTACCTGAGCAGAAAATCGCGCACCGTCGTGAAATTACCGGAGTGCAGCAGGTAGGACGCGCTCTTGATCAGGCTGTTGCCGGGCGCCAGCGTCTCGCAAAATTTAAGGAAGCCAGAACTCCTGACGCCGCTATTGGAAAGATCGGTAGAGAAATAATAAAGCGTTTTTTGCTCGCCATCGCTGCCTGCGAACAAAATCCGCACGCCGTGTGTTGCGTTCCTGCCGGGATTTTCGTTCGCGAAATAAGCCGCCCCCTTGTCGTCGAGCGCGATCAAACTGACGTCGCGGATGGTCTTTCCCGAGCGCGCAAGTAACACGTAGAGAATCGGCAAGGTGCCGCTCACTTGTCCGGCGTGCAGATCGGTCTTCATCAGCTTGGTGATGAAGAAGCTGAAGCTGAGGACCGAGCCCAGCGAGCGCTCGACGTTGTAAAGCGTGGACCCAATACCGCCGCGCGGCAATCGCAAGAGATCAGGCACCGAACCGACCGGCTCGAGCGCACTCAGCACATAGGTCGTGGCCTTGGAATAAAACGCGTCCGCGTAGAGGAAATCCGGACCGCTGAACATGTAAAACATCGTCGGTCGCGGCGTAGCCAGGTTGATGGCCCCCCAAGCCCGGATTTTCGAAAGCTGGCGCTGCTCAAGCTGGCCAAACGCGGCATCGAAAAATTTCGCGTGCTCCTGCCACTCCGGATCCTTTGTCAGCGCCGTCAGCGGCGAGTCAGGGGATGGCAGCATCCCCGCAAGGAAACGCGCGGTGTCGTCTGCGGTAACGGTATCCGCGCGCGCAGGCATCGCAACGGCGAGGATGATGGTTGCAGCGAGCGCAGCAATTTTCACCGGCTGAAGCATCGCTATTCGCGGCTTGGGGATGCGGTTGCAGAGCGTGGCACGGCCCGCTTGCGGAAAACGGCGTAAACCAGCAGGCCCGAAATCATAATCAAAGTACCGAGGACAGACTGCAACGGCCGTTCCTTCAAAAGATAGTACATCATGAACGAGGTCACGAGCAGGAAAACCATCGGGGTTACCGGGTATCCCCAGGCATGATAGGGTCGCGGCAGGTCGGGCCGAGTAATACGCAGCTTGATGACGCCGAGCACGGTGAAGAATGAGCAGAACAATAGCGCGAACTGGATGAAATCGAGCACCGCCTCGAAGCTGCGGGTGAACAGCATCAGGCTCGCGACCGCCAGTTGGAATAGGATAGCATAGGCCGGCGCTCCACGGGTCGATTTGCGGGCGAATACCCGTAAGGACGGGATGTCCTCCCCCATGGTCATCATGACGCGCGGGCCGATCCACATCATCGCGCTGATGGAAGACACCAGCCCGATGCAGATCATGGCGCCTACGATGCGGCCACCGATATCGCCGAAGATGTAGCTGCCGGCGATCCGGGCGACATCGAGCTGCCCGGACAATTTGTCGATCGGCGTGATGTGGAGGAACACCGCGTTCAACCCGACATACAACACGAGGACGATCAACGTTCCAGCCAGCAACGCGCGCGGCAGGTTTTGCTGCGGGGTGCGCATCTCGCCGATGATGTAGGTGGCGGCGTTCCACCCGGAGAACGAATACATCACAAAGACGAGGCCAATTGCGAACGGCGCGCTGGTGACGTGGGCGAAGTCGTAAACATCAGGCGCAAACGAGAGCGGTTGCGGCGTGCCGATGACAAATCCCGCAATCAGGAACGCGACGATCAGCACGACTTTCAAAACGGTCGAGATCAGTTGAAAGGTGCTCGAGTGCCTGACGCCGCTCAGTTGCACGAGGGACACCAGCCAGACGACGCCAATGGCAAGCGCCAGCGGCGGGGCGCCCGGAAGCACCGATTTGCCGTATTCCCCGAAAGCCATCGCGGCCAGAGCCACCGGCGCTGCGAAACCAACCGTCGCTGATACCCAGCCCGCGAGAAATCCGAATGCCGGATGAAAGGCGCGGCTCAGGAAATTGTATTCGCCGCTCGAGCGCGGAAACATCGCGCCGAGTTCGCTGTAGGAAAAGACGCCGCATAGCGCGACGATGCCGCCAACGACCCATAGCAACACAATTGAGAAACCAGAGGGGATGTCCTTGACCTGAAAACCGAGGCTGGTGAAGACGCCGACGCCAACCATGTCGGCCACGACGATGGCGGTAGCCACGATTACCGAAACAGTCGACCCGCCGCCGGGGAGCCGGCTGGGCCATGCCGCGCTACCCGTCTCTGATGTCGCCATCTCCGTCCAAGCCTGAGGGCTCATCACGCCTGCGATTTTCCATCGTGCAAGCCGGCCCCTCTCGATTCAAAAGTGTTAACAATGGTTTAAATTTGGCTCAAATACGGTAATGTTGTACCTTGAGAAGGGCCAAATGCCCGTTTGGGATTGGGTGACATTGCCAAACGAAAATCGCCGCCCCACAATCGCGACACGATCTCGTGTTCTCTAGGGTTTCCGCGGTGGGGAGTTTCCCGGAAGCTTAACGTCACCTCAACGCTATCGAGCTGACATGCGCCGATCCCGTAGATTTGGGGGGTAGTAGGTGGATGGTCGGGGCGAATCCAAATTTTTGGAGGTCTGACTGCGCCGGCCGGGTGATGGTACCGGGTGCAGCGCGGCACGCGCAGGCTCCGCAACACCGCGCCGGTTCGCGCCGATTGCACTGGATCGCCATTCTATCAGCATTAGTGCCGCTGTCGTTCATTCTCGTTCAATGTGGACAGTCGCCGAACGCCGGTACACTCGCCGCCGATCCGCAAGCCTCGGCGGCGGACTCTTTCGACGACAGGTTCCCGAAACCCACGTTTAAAGATCGCTACCCGACGGCGAGTGAGAGTTTGGCGCAGCGGCCATCATCTGACATTCCGCGCAAGCAAACGGCAGAGGCAGAGGCCGCCCCATACCGGGTGGCATCGTTGGCCCCAACCATCCCCTACCAGCATCCAGCCAAGGAGGGTCAGACCACGCTGGTAAGTCTGCAGTCCTCGGCATTTCCCTATATCGGCAACAATCCCCATACTGACGAGCCGTTCCTGAACATCTCCAAAGACGGACGCAAGGGGCACCGCAGCTACAGTGGCCGGGTCTATTGGCAGGACGAGACTTACAACGATAACCGCGTCCTCATGCATATTCCGGAGAGCTTCGATGTCCGCAAACCGGGCGTCATCGTCGTATTCTTCCACGGCAACGGTGCGACGCTGGCCCGGGACGTGCGCGACCGCCAACTCGTGCCGCAACAGATTTCGGATTCCGGCGTGAATGCCGTCCTGCTGGCGCCGCAACTTGCGGTCGATGCCGCCGATTCCAGCGCCGGCAAGTTCTGGCAGCCCGGCGGGCTCAAGCGTTTCGTGGCGGAGTCAGCCGATCACCTCGCCCGCCTCTACGGCGATCCCAGCGCCGCCAAGGCTTTTGCGAACATGCCTGTCATCATCATCGGCTACAGCGGCGGCTTTGCGCCGGCGGCCTGGAGCCTGGAAGTAGGCGGCCTTGGCAATCGCGTTCGCGGCGTGTTTCTGCTCGACGCGGTTTATGGCGAGTTGGACAAGTTCGCATCCTGGATTGAAAGCAACCGATCCGGGTTTTTCGTCAGCGCGTATACGCGTTACACCAAGCGGCACGACCGCGAACTGATACAAATGCTCAAGGAAAAGGGCATTGCCGCATCAGAAACCATGGACGGGCCGCTGCGGCCGGGCAGCGTGGTGTTCGTCGAGACCCCCGCGGGCGTAACGCATCGCAATTACGTCACCCACGCCTGGACCGAAATGCCGGTCAAGGAAGTGCTGGTGAAGATGGCGGCCACGCCCGCATTGACGAGAGTGGCGACAACCTCGCGCGCGCCGGCCAATCAGTAATCCGCCGCGCGACTATTGTTCTCATGTTATTCCGTACCGGCTAGAATTTTGGTATCTTCTCGGCGAAGCCGTTAAAGCACGTGAGCCGCTCGTCCTCTTCCTTGGTGAAGCGGCAATCCGCGACGCCTTTCGCGGCAGCCGCCTTCGGATTTGGCTTCGGCGGGAAGATCGCGTCATAGCAATCCAGTCGTCCCTTACTGCCGTCCTCGATTTCAAGACAGGCCTGCAGCCTCTTGGCAATCGGTTGATTCTTGCCCGCAGCCGGGGATGGAGCCGGGCCGCGCGGTTTGACCTGGACCAACGGCTTTCCTCCGACCATCGGTGGGCTGGTTTGAGCAATTGCCGCCCCTGAATACAGGACCAAGACGACCGCGAGTATTCTTCTCATGTCACTTCACCTTTGTTTTCGCCTGTCGATAAGGCGACGCACGTTGCATTGAGCCGGATAGCTTCGTCCAAATCGGAAATTCCCGCGGAGAAAAGCATGCGGTGAGAATCTTGTCGACGGTTCTGGCGAGGTCGGACCTCTCGCTTATGTTGACAACGTCCCAGCCTGCCGGGGCTTGGTGAGGGTCATCACGAAAAGCGCCAGGGCGATGAAGGCCGCCGAGACGTATCCCGCGCCATAAGGCAGATCGCGCGCGAACAGCACGCCGCCGGCCGCAGAGCCGATGGCCTGGCCAATATAGAGAGCAGAAGTATTCAGCGACACCGACGCGGTGCCGAGCGCCGGTGCGGCGCCGATCAGCCGCACCTGTTGCATCGAATTCGTGGAGGCGAAGCCAAGCCCCCAGACCGCAACCGCGGCCGCCATGATCGCAAAGTTACCCGCACCAAGTGCCCAGATGCAGGCGCCGGCCAACAGCGTGGCCAGGAACAATAGCGACGTCCGGTAGCTGCCCCAGGAATCGACCAAACGGGTCGCGATGATGTTGCCGACGAATCCGAACACTCCATAGATCGCGAACACCAGGCCGACCGCATCGGGACCCGCGTGCGTCAGCCGCGTCAGCAACGGCCCCAGATAGGTGAAAACGGCGAACTGTCCCGAGACTTGCAAGGTCGTGATCAGCAGCAGCAAAACGATCAGCCGGTTTCGTCCGACATCGGCCCATGTCTTGAGGTCTACCGGCGCGCCGACTAGTCCGCCGGGCAAACGCCAGGCCAGAAGCAAAAAGCCGAAGCAGGCGGCGACGCCGATGCTGCCGTAGGTCGCGCGCCAGCCGTAGCGGCTGGCGATGAACGTCACCAGCGGCAGCCCAACCGCCGCGGCCAGCGACCAACCGAGAAAGATGTAGGCGATGGTGCCGCCGCGTTTTTCCGCGGGCACAATGAGCGCGGCGGTACCTGCGGCCTGCGGGGTATAAAGCGCGCCGACCGCCAGCATGATCAGGCGGATGACGAGCAGGGTCGCATAGTCAGGCGCGAACGCCGACGCTGCGTTGGCGAGCGCGAGCACTGCGAGCGTCGAGGTGAGCAGCGTGTGGCGTTCGATCCGGCTGGTCAGCCATGCCGTCAGCGGCGAACCGATGCACAGCACGATTGCGCCGAAGGTGATCAGCATGCCAGCGTCGCGGATGGTGACATCGAGTCCCCCCGACAGTTCGCTCAACATGCCCGCCGGCGCCAGAATGGAAGTGCCGGTGACGAAATTTCCGAACATCAAGGCGGTGGGGGCGAAACGGCGTTCGATGTGGACAGGCTCAGGCAGATTTTTCATGCAGATGCATGTAGGTGATATCCGCGCGAAATCAAAGTAAGAAACGCACCCTTGCCCAGGTTAGGCGCGTACCTCGCCAGCTGGCGCGTAAGATTATACCGGATCTCAGATTGCATCGCCCGAATCCCCTGCTATACCGCTGCTTCCCGCTTACCTGCGCTCGTTCGCAGGAGTGAGCACAAGGAGACAATTATGCCAGACCAGAATGCGCCCGCTTCGGGATTCCAGTACAGCGTGGCAAACCTGAAGCCGGTTGAATCCAGCAAGGTCGCCCTCACCTTCCCCGACGGTGCGAAACGCGAATTCCCAAAAGGCATCACTGGAACGGATATCGCCAAGGGCATCTCGCCGTCGCTGGCCAAGCGCACGGTAGCAATGGCGCTCGATGGGGTGGTCTCCGATCTCGCCGATCCAATCGAGCATGACGCGAAAATCGAATTCATCCCCCGCGACGAGCCGCGCGCGCTGGAATTGATCCGCCATGACGCAGCCCATGTCCTGGCCGAAGCAGTGCAGTCGCTGTGGCCAGGCACGCAGGTGACCATCGGTCCGGTGGTCGAGAACGGCTTTTATTACGATTTCTTCCGCAACGAGCCGTTTACGCCGGAAGATTTTGCCGTAATCGAAAAGAAGATGCGTGAGATCATCGCGCACGACAAACCCTTCACCAAGGAAATCTGGACGCGCGAACAGACCAAACAGGTGTTCCGCGACAAGGGCGAGAATTTCAAGGTCGAACTGGTCGACGCCATTCCCGGCGACGAGCCGATCAAGATCTATTTTCAGGGCGACTGGTTCGATCTTTGCCGCGGACCGCACATGACGTCCACCGGCAAGATCGGCAACGCGTTCAAGCTGATGAAGGTCGCGGGCGCGTATTGGCGTGGCGACAGCAACAATCCGATGCTGACGCGCATATACGGCACGGCGTTTGCGAAGCAGGAAGATCTCGATGCGTATCTGAAGCAGATCGAGGAAGCCGAAAAGCGCGACCATCGCAAGCTCGGCCGCGAACTCGATCTGTTTCACTTCCAGGAAGAGGGCCCTGGCGTGGTGTTCTGGCACCCGAAGGGCTGGACCATCTTCCAGGCGCTGATCGCCTATATGCGCCGGCGCCTGTCGGGCGACTACAGCGAAGTCAACGCGCCGCAGATTCTCGACAAGGCGCTGTGGGAAACCTCCGGCCATTGGGACTGGTATCGCGAGAACATGTTCGCAGCCCAATCTGCCGGCGACGAGGCCGAAGACAAGCGCTGGTTTGCGCTAAAGCCGATGAACTGTCCGGGGCATGTGCAAATCTTCAAACATGGACTGAAAAGCTATCGCGACCTGCCTTTGCGATTGGCGGAATTCGGCGTGGTGCATCGTTACGAGCCGTCGGGCGCGATGCATGGGCTGATGCGGGTGCGCGGCTTCACCCAGGATGACGCCCATGTATTCTGCACCGAACAACAGCTCGCCGACGAGTGCCTGAAGATCAACGATCTCATTCTGTCGACATACGCGGATTTCGGCTTCGAGGGCGATCTCACGGTAAAACTCTCGACTCGGCCGGAGAAGCGCGTCGGCAGCGACGAGATGTGGGATCATGCCGAGCGCGTGATGGCGACGGTGCTTTCGCAAATCGAGGCGCAAGGCCACAACCACCGCATCAAGACTTCGATTAATCCCGGCGAAGGCGCGTTCTACGGACCGAAGTTCGAATACGTGCTGCGCGACGCCATCGGCCGCGACTGGCAGTGCGGCACCACGCAGGTCGATTTCAATCTGCCAGAGAGATTCGGCGCGTTCTACATCGATGCCGACGGCTCGAAGAAGACGCCTGTGATGGTGCATCGCGCGATCTGCGGCTCGATGGAGCGCTTCATCGGCATTCTGATCGAGCATTTTGCCGGCAATTTTCCGCTCTGGCTGGCGCCGATCCAAGCCGTCGTCACCACGATTACCTCGGAAGGCGACGAATACGCGAAAGTCGTCGCAGCTGCTGCGCGGCGCGCCGGGCTGCGCATCGAGATTGATCTGCGCAACGAGAAGATCAACTACAAGGTCCGAGAGCATTCGCTGGCGAAAATCCCGGCGCTGCTGGTGGTCGGCAAAAAGGAGGCTGAGACGCATTCGGTCTCGATCCGGCGGCTGGGAAGCGAGGGGCAAAAGGTGATGCCGACCGATGAGGCGCTGGCCGCCCTGGTCGACGAGGCCACTCCTCCGGACGTCAAGCGGGCGCGGCAAGCGCGGTAACGCAAGATCAGGGAAATACCGATGCCCGACGCCCTTGAACTTTTGAAAATCCGCCGCTCGGTAAAGCCGCGCGAAATGACCGCTCCCGGCCCCTCGCCTGCCGAACTTGAGACCATTCTCACCATCGGCGCGCGGGTGCCCGATCACGGCAAGCTGACGCCGTGGCGCTTCATCGTGTTCGAAGCCGATGCGCGCGCTCGCGCCGGCGAGGTCATCGCAAAGGTGTTCGCGCGCAAACATCCGCACGCCCCGTCAGCCGAAGTTGATATCGAAAAGCGCCGGCTCACGGATGCGCCACTGGTGATTGGCGTGGTCAGCTTTACTCGACCGCATCCCAAGGTGCCGCCGTGGGAGCAGGAATTATCCGCAGGCGCGAGCGCGATGAACATCGTCACCGCGGCCACCGCGCTCGGCTACGGCGCGTGCTGGCTGACCGGCTGGTTTGCGTTCGATCGCGACGTACTCGACGGCCTCGGATTGAAGGCGGACGAAAAGCTCGCCGGGTTTATCCATATCGGCACGCCATCGAAGCCCAGCGAAGACCGCCCACGCCCGGCGCTTGCGGATATCGTGACGCGGTTTTGAGCCCACGTTCCGATAACGGACAAAGCCGCGGTGCTCACGCGGCCTGCGACGCGCGCCGACCAAATTTGGACAGCAACTGTTCGATCTCTGCGGCAGGCTTGGCCGCGCTGAACAGGAAGCCCTGCACCTCGTTGCAGCCTTCGGCGCGCAGCGAGTCGAGTTGGTCGATCGTTTCCACCCCTTCGGCCGTCGTCGTGATGTTGAGACTGCGGCCAAGGCCGGAGATCGCCCTCACGATCGCAACACAATCGGAGCGCTCTGCGAGATCCTTCACAAAGGAGCGATCGATCTTGATCTTGTCGAACGGAAAGCTTCTGAGATAGCTGAGGCTGGAATATCCGGTACCGAAATCGTCCATCGAAATGCTGACGCCGAGTTCACGCAACTGATGCAGGATCGCAAGATTGGCCTCGGTCTCCGCCAGGAAAACCGATTCGGTAATTTCAAGTTCGAGCCGCAGTGGCGACAATCCAGATTGCGCCAATGCCGAGATCACCACCTGAACCAGGTTGCGGCTGCGAAACTGAACCGGCGACAGATTGACGGCGACCTTGACCTCCGCGGGCCATTTCACCGCCTCGGTACAGGCTTCCCGCAGCACCCACTCACCCAGCGCGACGATCAATCCGATGTCTTCTGCCACCGGGATAAAGTCGGCTGGTGAGATCATGCCCTTTTCAGGATGCCGCCAGCGCAGCAGCGATTCAAAGCCGCTGATCCGGTCAGCGGCAATGTCCACCAGCGGCTGATAGTGAAGTTCAAATTCGCCATTGGCGAAAGCGCGACGCAGATCAAGCTCCATGTCGCGGCGTTTTTGCGCCTGCCGGTCCATCTCTCTCTCGAAGAATCGATGAACGCCACCACCGTCCGACTTCGCCCGATACAGCGCCATGTCGGCGTTGCGCATCAGTTCCTCGCAGGTGTCGCCGTCGCCGGGCGAAAGCGCGATTCCGATGCTGGCGCCAACCACAACTTGGATGCCGTCGATGTCATAAGTGGCGCTCAATATCTGGATCAGCCGGGCTGCATAATCGCTCACCTCGTTCGGCGAGACATCGGAGGAAATTATGATCGCAAACTCGTCGCCGCCAAGCCGGGCAACGAGAATGTTGCCGCGAACTTGGGACCTCAGCCGGTCGGCCACTAACCTCAGCAGGCGGTCGCCCATGGGGTGGCCGAATGAATCATTGACGTTCTTGAACAGGTCGAGATCGATGCATAGCACTGCCACCCGCTTGTTCCCGGACTGGCCCTGCTCCAGCGCCTCCCGAAGTCGATCCTGATAAAGCTCGCGGTTCGCCAAATCCGTCAGGCCATCATAATGGGCCATGTAGGCAATCCGTGCCTCGGCCTTGCGCCGTTCGGTGACGTCGACAACCGCAACCAGAAAGCCGTCGCGGCCCTCGAACGCGACGCGCCGTCCAAATGTCAGCACGTGAATTTCACTGCCATCGGCCTTAAGATGCCGCCAGTTGCGACCCGAACGATAGATATCGCCAATCTGCTGCAAGGCCTCGGTATGACTTACCCATTCATCCTCCGGCCAGATCTCTTGAAGCTTCATGCGTAGAAACGTCGCGCGACTGTAACCATAATGGTGCACCGCCGCGTCGTTGACGCTCAGGAACCCGGTCGTTTCGGCATCGAACACCCACATCGGCATCGGGTTATTGTCGAACAGCAGGCGAAACGAGGCCTCCCGTCTCTTGAGCGCTGTGACATCCGAAATCGTCAACGAGAGAATGTCGCCAAATGCCGTCGCGCCGAGCTTGAGGTTACGGTGGTCGCTGTCGATCTCGAACTGATCGCGGTTGCCG
Source organism: Bradyrhizobium sp. (assembly GCA_036497205.1). Lineage (GTDB taxonomy): Bacteria > Pseudomonadota > Alphaproteobacteria > Rhizobiales > Xanthobacteraceae > Bradyrhizobium. Next base: position 14,341 of record DASXJV010000173.1, on the reverse strand, counting down.
CTCTTGATGACAGCGAGCAATCGTTCAATCACCTCCGGCAAGCACAGCAGATTCCCTCCGACGCTGAGCCGGTGCCAGAGCAAGTCGGTTGACGGCAGTTTAAGGAGCCGTGACGCGCCTTGATTGTGGTGGACGATCTGGAAATCGAACGGCTGCCCGCCGAAATCGCGAATCGCCGAAAGTGACAGCACACCCTCGTCGGTAGTGGAATAAATCGCGTCCAGCAAATTATACTGTAGTCCCCGCTCGTTGACGTAGGCTCCAATCAGCGTACCTCCCCAACGTGAGAGCGTCGGCAGCGCAAGGACATCGTAGGTCTGGACCACACCATCGCGCACGCAATGCGCAACGGCGAGATAGGGACGGCTGTTCTGAACTGCGTTGGCTGCGGCCTCGCCGAGTGCGGTTGCGCAATCAGGCGGCAGCGCGGTCAAGGGGATGTCCCAGCGGTCGTCGTTCAGCCATTTCTGGACGTAACGGCCAGTGCGCGACACTTCGAACTCATCATTGTTGTCCTTCAGCAGGACGACATGATCCGCCAACCGGCCAAGGCTGCCCAGCATCACATCTTCATAGTGCGGCAGCCTTTCGCCCGGCCGTAGGGCGGCTTGCCACTTGCGCTGCAGAACGGGGACGTCATCGAACATTTCGGCATTGAATTTCCCGGATGAACTCTTAGCGGCAATCATGACATTCCCCACAACGCGAGCGTTCGGCTCCGCAGCATCCAATGCAGGCCGGCTTAATGCGCTGTAAAATTTGCGAAGGGGTAGCGGTAAATCAGCGATTATGACGGTTTTAAGTCATCCGATGGTTAGTGCGCGTTAGCGACTATGACAGTGGTCGAAGGGAATATCCGGGCAGTGGGAGAGCGCCTCCTCACCATGAGGAATACTAGAGCCTTTTTCGTTTCGATTGAATAGAAACGGGGCTCTAGATTCTTGATTTGACGCGTTTTCCTAACGCGAACCGGTCTCCGCTTCGCTTGAAAACGCTTTAGCGCGCGACGACCTCGACCTCGCCATCGACGCCGTTGACGACGTTGAAGGAACGCTCGTACACCTTGCCCTCGTTCTTGGCGATGGCGCGATATTCGCCTTCCGACAGCACGACGCGGGGGAATGCGCCGATCGATTCCTTGATGACGTCGCCTCCCGGCGTGATCACCGACCATGCAGTGTTCGCCAATGCCTCGCCACCCCGGTCGCTGACCAGCTTCAGCGTGATGACAGCGGCGCGATGGGAGATGATCACGTCGGTGAGCTTGCCGGCCTGAACGCGGATATCCGAGCGCACCACGGAATTGGCGTCGCCGTAGTTGGAAACGATGTAGTAGGTCCCCTCGGGCAGCAGCACGACATCGCCGACGGCGACGTTCGGCACCAGCGAGGCGCGCTCGCCGACTTCAAACTGGCTGCCCTTGTAGATCGCGAGCGAAATCTGGTTCTGCGGAATTTTGCTGGCGCCGACGCGGCCTTCGATGCGCAGGCCGCCCGCGGGTAGCAGGAAGGATTCGCGGTCGGTCTCGGACTTCAGGGTCACCGCCCGCACCGCACTAACCAGACCGAACGCGACATGGACGACATAGCTGCCCGGCGGCAGCACGATGTTGGGCGTCGCGCCGCGCTCCTCGCGGATCAATTTGAAGGTGCCGGTCTCGTCCGGCCGATCCGAAAAAACCCGCCATACCAGTCCGTTGCTGATGACAGGCAGGTCCTTGCCGTAACGCGCCGTCAGCGACAGCACCGCCTGGCCTGCGCCCGGCGGCGGGACAACCGGCGGCAGGGCGGCGATGGAAGGTTGCGTCGAGGGCGCGGGCAGACTGGGAATCGACGCCGGACCGGAGGGCGGAGCCAGGCTGATCACGCCGCCCGAAGGTTCCGGAACCAAGGCAGGAGGCACCGGCGGCGGCTGATCGGTGAACATCTGAGCAGCAGCCGGGGCCGCAATCACTGAGACCAGCATACCCGCAAGCGCAAGCGCCCGCAGCAGGCGTCCGCCCCGCCCGCATCCATTGACGCCGTTACTCCCGAAAGTCATGCCGCATGCTTTTCACTGAAAACGCGGCAAATTCAAGCCTCCGGGCCGCCAGATGGTGGCCTTAACGAACCGGCAGGAGCCTGAATGTTACTCTAAGGGCCGCGGTCCAGTCACAATCGCTCCCTAGCGCATGATCCGGGCGGCATAACCATGCTTGTGGTATATTCTGGCGGGGCCAAGCGGTAGCGATAGTCTTGCGCTATCAGGAGATATCAGGTGCTGGATATTTTGATTGGACGCGGCCAAAACGGCTCAAACGGCCGCGACAAGGTAGGCTTGGGTAGCATCAGGCGGCCGGTGATCGGGCTGGCGCTGGGCGGCGGCGCCGCGCGCGGATTTGCCCATATCGGCATCGTCCGGACGCTGATTGCCCATGGCATCGTTCCCAATGTCGTGGTCGGCACTTCGATCGGCGCGGTGGTTGGCGGCGCCTATGCCGCAGGGCATCTCGATACGCTCGAAGAATGGGCGCGCAGCCTGCAGCGGCGAAATATTCTGGGCTATCTCGACATCCGCCTCAACGGCTCGGGCCTGATCGGCGGCGACAAGCTTGCTGCTCAGTTAGAGGCAGCAATCGGCCAGATCCTGATCGAGGAACTGTCGCTGAAATTTGCGACAGTGGCGACCGAGGTCCGCACTGGTCATGAGATCTGGCTGACCCATGGTCGCATGGTCGATGCGATGCGCGCTTCCTATGCGCTGCCCGGGATATTTTCGCCGGTGCTGGTGGGCGACCGCTGGCTGGTCGATGGCGCGCTGGTGAATCCAGTGCCGGTGTCGGCGGCGCGCGCGCTCGGCGCGGAAATCGTCATCGCCACCAATCTCTCGAGCGACGTCTTTACACACAGCACGACGATCTACTCCCACGGCCCATCGGCCGACGCGCCGGAGCCCGCAATCGAGCCTGCGCCGCCGAAACGCGGCTTCGGCAAATTGTTTTCTGCCGAGCGCACCATGAAGCGGGAATTTTTCGGCAGCGGCGGACGGCCGGGCATCTCCTCTGTCATGGTCGATGCCTTTAACATCATGCAGGACCGCATCACCCGCGCGCGCCTTGCCGGCGATCCGCCTGACTTGTTGATTTCACCCCGTGTCGGTGAAATCGGCTGGTTCGATTTCCACCGCGCCGACGAGCTCATCGCATACGGCGCACGCGCCGCCGAGCGCGCGATCGACTCCATCCAGGAAGCGATCCATATCCTCGCGCCCATAGCGGGCGAGCCGGGCGCGGCGACCGACAAGATGCCCTGATCGGCGGGGACAAACTGCGATGCCGCGGGCGAGCGCCGTCGAGCTTGAATCAGGCGGTCTTGATATATTCTCGCAGCGCTTCCTGTTCCATCTCGTATTCCCTGACGCGCCACTTGACGATGTCGCCGATGGAAATCAGGCCGACAACCTTGCCGTCCTCGACCACCGGCAGATGCCTGAATTTGCCCAACGTCATCATTTCCATGATCGCACTGACGGTGTCGGCTTGCTTGCAGCTGATGACCTTGCGAGTCATCACCGCGCTGACCGGTTCGTCGAGCACCGCAGCTCCGCATTCGCCGAGCGCGCGCACGATGTCGCGCTCCGACAGGATGCCTTCGATTTGGCCTTTGCTCATTACCAGTACGGCGCCAATCTTCCGCTCCCCCAGAATCTTGATCGCAGCCGACAGTTTTTCCTCCGGCTCGACGCACTGGATGTGGTGTCCTTTGGAATCGAGAATTGCACGTACCGTCATTGTCGTCTCCCTGAAGCCGATCGCGCCCTTGAGCGAGCGCGGCCTTTATTCCCTTGAGTCTTCAATCAACAGTTCAGCGCCGATTTTTTGCGGGCGCATGCGGCAAGCACTGGTATTCAAGCACGCTCACGGGCTTATGCCTTGCCTCATAACGCTGATATGATGGATGAAATCGCGGTGCGCTGCAAGCGGCGATCAGCCGCGGTTCGATACGTCGGGTGATGACGCATCCGCAGCATCGGCAGCAGTGCGCGGGACCGGATCGAACAGCGAAAACAGCACCAGTCCTGCGAAAAATCCGCCGATATGCGCCTGCCAGGCGATGCTGGCGCCGTCTGCGCCTATCGCGATCGATCCGATGCCGAAGATAATGTTGACGCCGAACCAGATCGCGAGAAAACCCAGCACGCGCGTGTTGCGCAATGCGCGCATCAGCGACAGCGCCGGCACCCGCGCGGCGGCATCGGAGTCGCCGCGGCTGAATGAAAGGAAGCTGCCCTGCACGAAGGCAAAGCGCATCGCGGCTGCCATCGTGCCGGACACCGAGGCGGAGGCGCCGATCATCGGCGCCACCGAGTGCTCATGGGTGACCAGATGCGCCAGCGCGCCAACCGCGGCCGTCACCGCCATGAATGCGAAAAACCTGATCGCGCCAAAACGCCGCGCCAGCGCGCTGCCGAACGGCAACAGCCACAGCACGTTGAAACCGAGATGGCTGAGGTTGGCGTGCAGCAGCGAATAGGTCACAAACGTCCAGACCTTGGCGCCGGCGCCGCCGGGAAACGTGATCGCCAGCAGCGTCGAATCGTAGCGCTTCGGAATGAAACCGAACACGTCAACCGTCCAGTTTTCCAGCTCCGGCGGCAGCAGCAGGCGCAGGTGAATGACCGCAAGCAGCAGGACATAGGCAGTCAAGGCGCCGGGCAGCGTCAGGATCGGTTCGCGCGGGATGTCCGGCTGTAGTTCTGGCGGGAATTTCAAGGGCTCAGGACCTGAAGCGAGCGGCTCACGCGAGCGGTTGCCCCCCATAGGCGGCTTGGCCATGCTGCGCAAGCGCACGTTGACGGCAGAGTGGCAGAAAAGCGTGGATGTGGCCGATGATATCGGTCAGTCATTGCCATTCTCGAAGAGATTTCTGCGTCGCAGGCCTCTGCGGCTTGGCCGCACGGCGCAAGCACGGGTTCGCGGCAGGCTGCAGAAAAAAGGCAGGCTTTCGACCTGCCTTTTCCTATCTCAGCTGACCTGCTTCACCTCAGTGGCGCAGATCATCCTTTTGCCAGCGGCACTGCGACGAACCGCGTCGCATCCGCTGTCTTCACTTGCATCAAGACACTGTGCTTGCGGTTGGTATTGGCCTCCCTCAGCGCCGACCGTACGTCGCCAGCGTTTGCGACCGCTTTGCCGCCGACGTTGAGGATAATGTCCCCGGTCTGAAAGCCGTGCTCTGCAGCCAATCCTTCCGGATCGACTGATGTGACTACGACACCCTTTTGGCCTGCACCGTCGACGTCGCCCGCAGGCGCAAGACTGAGGCCCAGATGGGGAGTGTCTGCCGAGGCTTTCGGCTGCGCGTCGGCCGCATTCGCTTCGTGGTCATTCGGCATTTCCGCAAGCGTCAGCGTCATCGACTTGGCTTCGCCCTTGTGCAGAACGTCGAGCTTCGCCGATGTTCCCGGCGCCATCATGCTAATGGTGCGGGCCAGATCGCGCGAGTCCTTCACAGCCGTGCCGTTGACGGCGGTGATGACGTCACCCGCCTCGATTCCCGCCTTCGCCGCCGGGCTGCCGTCCTCTGGATTATCCACCATCGCACCTCTGGCCTGCTTCATGCCGAGGCTGTCGGCGATGCCAGCCGTGACCGGCTGTACTTGAACGCCAAGCCAGCCGCGCGTGATGTAGCCCTTGTCCTTGAGTTGAGCGACAACGAGTTTCGCCGTGCCGGCAGGAATGTCGAAGCCGATCCCGACCGAACCGCCCGACGGCGAGTAGATCGCGGTGTTCACGCCGATCACATTGCCGTTCATGTCGAAAGCCGGACCGCCGGAATTGCCCTTGTTGATGGGGGCGTCGATCTGAATGTAGTTGTCATACGGGCCCGAGCCGATATCGCGGCCGCGAGCGGAAACGATTCCAGCGGTGACAGTGCCGCCGAGACCGAACGGATTGCCGACGGCGACCACCCAATCACCGATGCGTGGCGGTTGGTTCGCGAACTTCACATAAGAAAAGTCCTTCTTGCCATCGACCTTGATCAGCGCGAGGTCGGTCTTCGGGTCGGTACCGACAACTTTGGCTGTATAGATCGTGCCGTCGTCGGCGGTGACCTGTACGGACTTGGCATGGTCGACCACGTGGTTGTTTGTCACTGCGTAGCCATCCGGCGAAATGAAAAAGCCTGAACCTTCGCCAGTGATAATTTGATGCCGATGCGGCATACGGTTGGGGACGCTGAATCCGAATTGTCTCGAAAAAAACTGGTCGAGCGGTGAACCGGATTGATCCGGATCCGCGTTGTCGCTGTGGCGCTCGGAAACCATTGCGTTGCCGCCATCGTCATCGATTTTGACGCGGACCGATATGACCGCGGGTTTGACCTTTGCGACGAGGTCGCCGAAGCCCGCGGGAGCCTGAGCCGCCTCTGCCGCGTGTGCCGATTCAGTCCATGCCGGAAGATTTAGCGGCCGGTAACCGCCCGGCCCGACGACGAGGACCGCCATACTAAGACCGGCAACTGAAGCAAGCAGTGCGAGGCGGCGTGGCTTCAGGTTTTTTCGTTGCGCGCGGCTTGGGTCGTTTGGTTGATCGTTCATGAGGGCATCTCCAAGGTTAAGTGAGAAAAAATCTCTAGATCAAACATGGAGCGCGCACCTTACGAGGTCCTGTTCATCGAATTAATCTTTCGAAAGAACAAGGCGCCGAAGAGCCGCGGTGGCGCGGCTAATGAAAAATTCCCGGTGAGCCGAAGCATGCCGTCGACCATGATTCGTTGACAGGCTCCGTTCTCTGCGGCCACGGCCGACAACGCCGGGCCGGCAGCCATCAGGTAAAAAGTCCGTGAATGAGCCTTATGAAACGCGATGAAATTGATAATCCGCAGAAGCGCCCGCGGGCGGAGCAACAATATGGGCGGTCTTCAAAGAAACTTTTCCCTCCCTTGCGATTTGATTACAGGGGCGGCTCGATGACCGCCATGAAATTCATCTTACAGCCCTTGCAGCAACTACAGCGCCCGGTCCGCGATCGGCATGAGGTCCGCCGTTGACGTTGTCGGCTCAAACAAATCGCTTATCTGGAGGACTCAAATGAGATGGCGCCGCGAATCCGCGCTGGATGTCTACACCGGGACGTTCGGACTTTTTCTTTTTGTGTCTCCGTGGCTTTTTGCATACGCCAATGAAGCAGCACGCATTGACGTTTGGGCCAGCGGCGCCGCGGTTGTGGCGATTTCGATCGCCGCAATCGTCGCATTTTCAGATTGGGAGGAATGGCTCAATCTCCTGCTTGGGTTCTGGTTGACGATATCGCCGTGGGCGCTTGGCTTCATGCACACCAGGGCGATGCACATCAGTATTGGGCTTGGCGCGATGGTCGCGTTCGTCGCCGGTCTGGAATTATGGGTCGTAAATTATGAGCCCCAAAAAAGTTCGGGTTCGCCCCGAAGGTAGCAAGTCGAACGCAGCCGTCTGCGATGATGATAAATTCAGCGATTGTCCGAATTGTTGATTTCTGCGCGCGCTACCGGTGGACGGTCGTCGTTGTCGGCATACTATTGATGTTCGGAGCCGCGGCCTTCGATGCCGCGAAATTCTCCATAAATACCGATGTTGAGGGGCTGATTTCCGAGAATCTTCCTTGGCATCAGCGTCAACTGGAGTTGTCCAATGCATTTCCGCAAAAAGGCATTACAGTTGTTGTGAAAGCGTCGACGCCGGAAAATGCCGAACGGGCGACCAACGCGCTGGCGCAGAACCTCTCAAAGAATCCGAATTTGTTCCCGCTGGTCGGACAACCCGACAGTGGAGATTTCTTCGAACGCAACGGATTATTGTTTCAGCCTCTGGACGACGTCAAAAAAAGCGCCGAGGGATTGACGAAAGCCCAGCCCTTCGTTGCAGCGCTCTCCGGCGATCCTAGTCTGCGAGGCGCGATGAAGGCGCTCTCGTTTGGCGCCGAGGGCGTCCAGGCAGGCATGATCAAGCTGGAACAGCTTGCATGGCCGCTCTCACTGGCAGATCAGACATTAAGTGACGTTTTGTCCGGGAAGCAGGCTACATTTTCCTGGCAGGAGCTGCTGCAAGGGCACCCGTTGCCGGCCAAACAGCTGCGGCACTTCATCCAAGTTCAGCCCGTACTTGATTTTGCGGAGCTTCAGCCCGGGCGTAGGGCGGAGAAAGAGATTCGTCGCACGGCAGCTGATCTAGACTTGCCAAATAAATTCGGCGCGACGATCGGTCTGACCGGTCAGGTGCCGATGAATGACGACCAGTTCTCTGTCATCCGAAGCAGCGCCTTGCGCGACACGTTGACGGCCGTGCTCGGCGTTCTGATTATTCTCTGGCTGGCGCTTCGCTCCCTAAAAATTGTCGTTGCGGTCTTCTTCAGCCTGATGGTCGGGCTTGCGGCGACGGCCGCGGTCGGCCTCGCCATCGTCAGCTCTTTCAATTTGATCTCAATCGCATTCTTCGTGCTGTTCGTGGGCCTCGGAGTCGACTTCGGTATTCAATTCAGTGTGCGCTATCGCAGCGAGCGGCACGAACATCCTGACTTGCGCGAGGCTCTGCGATGGGCCGCCCGCAAAGCGGGAGATCCCCTCGCTTTGGCCGCCGCAGCCACCGCCCTCGGGTTTTTCGCGTTTCTGCCCACCAGCTATCGCGGCCTTTCGGAACTGGGGCTGATTGCCGGTTGCGGTATGCTGGTCGCATTCCTCTGCAGCATCACGCTGGTACCGGCAACGCTGGCGTTGCTCAATCCTCCGGGCGAGCCCGCGCCGGTCGGCTTTCGAAGCCTCGCTCCGCTGGACGATTTTCTTCAGCGCCACCGCATTGCAGTCATCGCCGGCACACTCCTCATCGCGCTGGCCGGTACACCACTGTTGTGGCATTTGCGGTTCGACTTCAATCCCGTCGACCTGCAAAGTCCGGACTCTCCGTCCGTGGTGACTTATCGCGAACTGCAGAACGACCCGGAAACGGGCGGCACCGCTGCGGAGATGGTGACGCCGTCGCTCGAACAGGCCGACGCCACGGCCAAACGCCTGGCTGCACTCCCCGAAGTCTCACGAACCTTGACGCTGAACAGCTTCATTCCAGCCGATCAAGATCAGAAAATCGCTGCACTGAAGCAGGCGTTGCAACGCCTCGGCCCCGCCCTCAATCCTCCGAGGAAGCTGGCACCGCCGAGCGATCAGGAGAACATAACGGCGATTCAAAACACAGCAGAAGGCCTTTCCAGGGCTGCAGGCAATGAAACCGGCCCGGCAGCCGAAGCCGCGCGGCATGTTTCCGATCAGCTCAAGCGTCTCGCAGGCGCAGATGCCGGCGTCCGCGCAAAGGCCGAAGCCGCGATCGTGCCGCCCTTGATTTACGATCTCGATCTTCTTCGCAAGAGCCTTGCCCCGGAAGGGGTGACGATCAAGACGCTGCCGCCAGATCTGGAGCGCGACTGGCTATCGCCCGACGGCAGAGCCCGCGTTAAAGCTTTACCAAAGGGCGATCCGAACGACACGGACGTGCTGCGTAATTTCGCGACCGCGGTACTTCGCGCTGAGCCGTTGGCGACGGGAGAAGCAATCAGCCTCTATGAATCTGCCAGAACCGTCACCGCAGCTTTTATAGAGGCAGGTATTCTGGCCCTCACTGCGATCACTATTCTGCTGTTTATCGCATTGCGGCGGTTGACGGACGTGCTGCTGACACTCGTCCCTCTCCTGCTTGCCGGCGCCGCTACCCTTGAGATCAGCGTCCTGGACGGTCTCGCGCTCAATTTCGCAAACATCATCGCGCTCCCCCTGCTGCTCGGCGTCGGCGTCGCGTTCAAGATCTACTACATCATGGCGTGGCGTGCCGGAAAAACCGGGTTGCTGCAATCGAGCTTGACCAGAGCGGTGATATTCAGCGCCATGACCAACGCGGTTGCGTTCGGAAGCATGTGGGCGTCGAGCTATCCGGGCATGTCGAGCATGGGCAAGCTGATGGCCCTGGCGCTGCTGTGCACGATGGCGGCCGCGGTGCTGTTCCAGCCGGTTCTCATGGGGCGGCCGCGGCGAGTGAAAACCCACCCAGAGCCGAGCCAGCATTTGCGCGCGGCCGCGGAGCAGCAGATCTAAATTTCAGGTTCGATCGCTCTTGTCCCGGACGCATTGCAGCGTGTCAGCGGTGCCAGGCGCACAAAAAAGGGAGGGCTCTGAGAAAGCCCTCCCTCGTCCGTGTTGATCATTTTCGCGCAAAGGAAACCGGCGACATCCCCACCCCTCCCCGCGCGACGACCAAATCTGTTTGACGCCGTCTGTGTAACAGTCTCCGGCCCTGGAGAAAACCGGTGAGCGTTGGAGTGCCCGGACGTTAGCAGCCCCGTGGCGGTCCCCAAGCGCATAGTTAATTTAACGTTAACGGCGCAAAGTCGCCGTCCGCTGCCCGGAAACACGCCAGCGGCATAGACGCTGCAAAGACTGTCTTGCAAAACAAACAGCGGCATGCGCGTGCGCGAAAGTGGGACAGAATTGTCCCGCCGAGCTCATCACCAGGGCAAGAGTGAGGTATGAAACATCCGTCAAACCGCGAGTTCTTCGCATATTGGGATGAGAAGCGTGGCAGCGCACGCGCGCCGGAACGCAGCGAGATCGAGCCCGGTGCCGTGCGCGAGCTGCTCGGCGATATCTTTGTGCTGTCTTATGATAGTGCCGCCGGTTACCCGTTTCGCGTCGCCGGCACCCGGCTCTGCGCCCTGCTCGGCTGCGATCTGAAAGATCGGAGCTTTTCCGCGATGTTCGCGCCTGACGCCCGCCGCGAGATCGAGGACATCATCGCTGTGGTGGCCGAAGAAATGCTGGCCGCGGTCGCCGGCATTACCGCGACATCGGAAGATGGCTCGCCGGCCCATCTGGAATTGCTGCTGTTGCCGTTCAACGCCCGCGCGCACACGCCGCTGAGCCTGACCGGATTGCTGGCGCCGTTCGAAAGGGAACACAGCATGCTGCGGGATTTCAAGCTGACATCGTGGCGCTATCTCGCCCATACGCCGCAAAAGCTGATTCCGCGCGCGTTGCGAAAACTTGCGATTGCGCGCGGCTTCATGGTCTATGAAGGCCTGAGCTAAATCATTCAGCCAGTTCCGGCCACGGCACGATGGTCGATTTCACCGTCTTCATTGCCATGGCGTCGGCGACGGCGCGGCCAATCCCTTCTTCGGAAAACGGATAAAGCGCCTGCATCTCGAGCCAGGGATACTTGGTACGCGTGCGATAGAGCATATCCACGCCGAGCGGCAGGTCGTTGCCGGTGAATCCCCACGAACCCAAAACGTTGAGGTCCTTGGTGCAGATGCGATGCCATGAGGTCTGGATTGAACCGGCATCGGTGAACTGGCCCATCTCGACATAGGTACCGCCATCGCGCAGCATTTCGATGCCTTCCGGGCCGGCGCTCGGATGCCCCGAGCAATCCATCACCAGATCGGCGCCGAAGCCGCCGACGATCTCGCGCACGGCTTTGATCCTCGCTTCCGGCGTCGCGACCTCTTCAATGTTTACAGTGGCTTCCGCGCCGAATTTGCGCGCCAGCTTTAGCCGCGGCGTCTCCGGCGCGCCGACGCAGATCACGCGGCCTGCGCCCATTTCCCGCGCGGCGGCAACCGCAAGAATACCGATCGGGCCGGAGCCCTGGATCACGACTGTGTCGCCCCAGGTGAATCCGCCGGCGCGCGTAGCGCGATTGAACGCGCGGATGCATGAGGTCAGCGGCTCCGACAAGGCGCCGAGCCGCAGCGGCATGTCGTCGGGCAATTTGTAGATCTTGGTGCCCGGCAGCATCTCGAGATCGACATAGACATATTCGGCCCAGCCGCCCCATAGATGCGGCGCCTTGTTGAAGCCGAGATAGCGGCCGTAATACACCGGCGTCAGGCACTTGTTGGCGCTCTCGGGATAATGAATGCAGTAATAGCAATGGCCGCACGGCATCAGCGGCGGGATCATCACTTTCGATCCAACACTGAGCGGCTTGCTCATGAAATCTTCAGTGAATTCTGAGCCGACCTCGACCAGCACGCCGCCGATTTCGTGGCCGAGCGTGAATGGCCAGGGCAGTTGCTTCGGCCAATGGCCTTTGAGGATATGCAGATCAGTGCCGCAGACGCCGCAGGCGCCGACTTTAATAAGCGCCGCCTTGTTCGGAATTTTCGGCCACGGCACGGTGCGAATCACTGGCTGCGCGCCGGGACCGTCGTAGGTGCAAACGCGAATCTGCTCCATGAAGTATCCTCCCCCGGCCCTTCGGTGGTTGGTGATTTGCGTTGCGTGGGCGGAGCGAAGCCTATGTGAACTGGGTGAGGATGCCAATGTCAGCCCGGGTGCAATCGCACAGCGATTGACAGGCGCATCGCACCGTTTCAGGTTGCGGCAACTTAAATGGGGGTGAGGCGTGCGCAACCGCTGGGTTATCCTTGCCGTCTCGTTCGTGGTTCGCCTCACCATGGCGTTTCAGTTTCAAAGCGTGGCCGCGGTCGCGCCGCTGCTCGGACACGACTTCGGCGTCGGACTTGCCGACATCGGAATCCTGATCGGTCTGTATTTCACGCCGGGCGTTGCGCTGGCATTGCCGGGCGGCGCAATTGGGCAAAGATTCGGCGACAAGACCACGGTACTCGGGGCATTGATCCTGATGCTGATAGGCGGCCTTGCGATGGCGCTTTCGGATTCCTGGAGCGGCCAGATCGCAGGACGGCTGGTCGCCGGCGCCGGCGGCGTCCTGCTCAATGTTCAGATGACGAAAATGATGGCCGACTGGTTTGCGGGCAAGGAGATCGCAACCGCGATGGCGATCTTCGTCAATTCATGGCCGGCCGGCATCGCGCTCTCGCTGCTGACACTTCCCTTGATCGGCACCGCCTATGGCGTAAGCGCGGTATATCTCGCGGTGGCAGCTCTGATCGGATTCGGTTTTGTTCTGCTTGCCGCAGCATATCGGCCGGCAGCGAAATCCGTGGCCATTGCTGCGACATCCGCAAGGCTCGACCGCAACGCCGCGATCGCCGTGGTCGCGGCGGGTTTGATTTGGGGCCTGTACAATGTCGGCTTTGCAGTGATCTTTAGCTTCGGGCCTTCGATGCTGGTTGAGCGCGGCTGGTCGATTGCAGCGGCAGGATCGACCATCAGCATTGTGTTATGGCTGGCGGTGCTCTCCGTTCCGCTCGGCGGCTTTTTTGCGGATCGCACCAGGCGTCCTGAATTTGTTCTGGTCGCAGGCTGCATCGTGTTCGCGATGCTGATGACAGCGCTGCCGCGCAGCGGCACGGTGGTGTTGATCGTTGTCGCACTTGGATTGGTATGTGGACAGCCGGCCGGGCCAATCCTGAGCCTGCCGGCGCGCGTGCTGCAGCCGGCAACGCGGGCGATCGGGATGGGCGTGTTCTACACCGTCTACTATATCACGATGATGCTCGGACCTATCGCCGGCGGTGCCTGCGCCAAATGGGCCGGCAGCGCCGCCGCGGCATTCGACTTCGGCACCGCCGTGCTTCTGGCATGTCCCGTCCTGCTCTGGGGCTTCAATCGCTTTCCTGCGGCGGCGCCGAAACCGACGTGATCGCCCACGCTTCAGCTAACCGACGCTAACGGCTCATTAACCCTGCTGGTCGTAGGGTCGGGCGACGCCGGCGAAGCGGTTGTCGGGTGGCGAAGATGGCGTTGGCGAACCAAAAATCGATTCTTCCGGCCACCGAAGAGCGCCGGCGTTTTCAGCGGGTGAAGGTTCATCTGCTCGGCCGCTACATGCTGCCGGACCGGCGCGAGTTTCCCTGCCAGATCATCAATATGTCGCCGGGCGGATTGGCCCTGCTGGCGCCCGGCATCGGCAATGTCGGCGACCGCGTGATCGCCTATCTCGACCATATCGGCCGGGTCGAGGGCAAGATCACCCGCATTATCGACAACGGTTTTGCCATGACTGTCGGCGCGACCGCGCGCAAGCGCGACAAGCTCGCCGCCCAGCTGACCTGGCTCGCCAACCGCACCATTCTCAACCTGCCAGAAGACCGCCGCCACGACCGTATCGTGCCGCGCAACCCGATCGCACTACTCACGCTCCAGGACGGTAGCAAGATGACTTGCCGGATTATCGACATGTCGATGTCCGGCGCCGCCATCGCCGCGGAAAGCCGGCCGCCGCTGAAATCCCTGGTGTTGCTCGGCAAGGTCCAGGCCCGGGTGGTGCGAAATCTCGAAGAAGGCTTCGCGCTCGAGTTCGTTCACGAGCAGTTGGCCGAGACGCTCGAAGACAGTGTTACCGCGCGGTAAAGCGCCGCGCACTGCGATTCCCAGATTTCCCAAAGCTGAAGGCGGTATCCGCGTTGCCGGAT
>DASXJV010000172.1:0-7689 GCA_036497205.1 Bradyrhizobium sp. | reverse complement strand
CCGGCAACGCTGTCCGGCCATGCGTGAAGGCGATGCCAGCCCATGGTCAGGTAATGCAAGTCATCGTCGTTCAATCCCGAAATCGAAAACTGCGCGACCAGTTTTTCCAGTGACTGACGATGAAGTTTGTCCAGTATCACGTAACCGCGCTCCGGATGTTTTCTCACCTCATTCATCGACGCGGCATAAACGGCGCGCCAGCCATCGACCAGCGGGGTCCAGTCCGCCTTGATGCCCCGCGTCTCAGACCATTTGGTGAAATCCGCGATCAGGCTTGTGCGCCAGTCGACCACAGTGCCGAACACATCGAACACCAGCGCCTTCACCGCGGACATATCGGACATGTTCGCTCCCTGTTTCTTGTTCTATTTACCTGTCGCTGACCTCGTCGTTCCGGGACGATGCGCAGCATCAAACCCGGAAACTCGAGATTCCGGGCTCGCCGGAATGACAACCTGCTTCTGTCCCCGCACGCCCTCAATCGAGGTGGAATTTTTCGTGCTGGCGATGATCGGCCTTGATGTAACGCACGGTGCCGGTGACCGATCGCATCACCACGGTCTCGGTCTGGATGACATCCTTGCGGAACTTGACACCCGAGAGCAGCGAACCATCGGTGACGCCGGTCGCGGCGAACAGGCAGTCGCCCCTCACCATGTCTTCGATGCCGTAAATCATGCGCGGATCGGTGACGCCCATCTTGCGGGCACGCTCACGGTTCTCCTCGGTATCGAGAATCAGCCGGCATTGCATCTGGCCGCCGATGCAGCGTAGCGCAGCAGCCGCCAGCACACCCTCGGGCGCGCCGCCGGTGCCGATATACATATCGACCCCGGTATTATCCGAATCGGCGCAATGGATGACTCCCGCCACGTCACCATCGGTGATGAGGCGGACCGCCGCGCCGGTGCCGCGCACGCCGGCAATGATATCGGAGTGACGCGGACGATCGAGGACCAACACCGTGATCGCGGACGGATCGACACCCTTGGCCTTGGCCAATCGGCGAACGTTATCCGCCGGCGATGCATCAAGCTCGACCACGCCTTTGGCATAACCCGGGCCGATAGCGATCTTCTGCATGTAAACGTCCGGCGCATGCAGAAGCGTGCCGCCATCCGCCATCGCCATGGTCGCGATCGCGCCAGGCATGTTCTTGGCGCACAGCGTGGTGCCCTCAAGCGGATCGACGGCGATGTCGACTTGCGGGCCGGCATTGATGCCGACTTTCTCGCCAATAAACAGCATTGGCGCCTCGTCCCGTTCGCCTTCGCCGATCACGACGGTGCCTTCGATGGGCAGCTTGTTGAGTTCGCGGCGCATCGCATCGACAGCGGCTTGATCGGCCGCCTTCTCGTTGCCATGGCCGCGCAGCCGCGCCGCCGACACTGCCGCGCGTTCCGTCACCCGCACGATCTCGAGGGTAAGAATGCGCTCCAGCAATAGCTGCGGCGGAACGGAAATATGGGTCGTCATCGGTGAACTCCCTCAACTGCATAACGGGTCTTCTGGCCCGCATATAATCATCTCTCGCATCGTCCGTTCGGGCCGCGCGCTAGTTTTTTTCGATCCGTATCACCTGTGGCCGGCCACTGATGACCTTGTCGCGCTGCACCGCCTGAAGTGCGCGGTATACCGCGTCCTCGCTGGTTGCATAAGTAATCAGAATGACCGGCACCGGCGAAGCTTTCCGCGCCGCGCCAGCTGCGTCAACACCGTCACTATGGCGCTGCACGATCGATTCAATGGAAATTTTTTGCTCCGCGAGCCGGGTAGCGATGGTTGCGGCGGTACCGGCGAGATCGCGAGCCATCAAGCGGATATAGTAGCCGCCTTCATGGCGCTCCATCGGCGCCTTTTTGATGGCGCGCAATCGTCCCACAGGCCGTCCAAACGGCTTGGCGCAGATGCCGCGTGCGACGTCGGCGATATCGGCGACCACGGCCGATGCCGTCGCCGCTCCGCCTGCGCCCGGGCCGACCAGCGTGATCGGCGGAATCCCCTCGCCGTCAATGGTCACCGCATTGGTGACGCCCATCACTTGCGCGATCGAGGATGATTTCGGCACCATGGTCGGATGCACGCGTTGTTCGATGCCCTTCGCGGTCCGCACCGCGACCCCGAGCAGCTTGACGCGATAGCCGAGTTCTTCCGCGGCGCGCAGGTCTTCTGGCGCGATGGAAGAAATTCCTTCGACATAAACCGCGCTCTGCGCGACCTTGGTGCCGAATGCGAGGCTGGCAAGAATTGCAAGCTTCTGCGCGGTGTCGTGGCCGTCGACGTCGAACGAAGGATTAGCCTCGGCATAACCAAGGCGCTGCGCGTCCTTCAGGCATTCGGCGAACGACAACCCTTCCTGCTCCATCCGGGTCAGGATGTAATTGCAGGTGCCGTTGAGGATGCCGTAGACGCGATTGACGTTGGTACCGGCGAGACCTTCGCGCAAGGTTTTGATGACGGGGATTGCCGCGCCGACAGCCGCCTCGAAATTCAGCGCGCCGCCATGCTCCTCGGCCGACTTCGCCAACCGCAATCCGTGTTTGGCGATCAAGGCCTTGTTGGCGGTGACCACCGATTTTCCGGTTTTCAGCGCTGCCTCGATCGCCGACAGCGCGGGCTCACCGGATCCGCCCATCAATTCGACAAAACAATCGATGCCGGGGTCGCTCGCCAGCGCCAGTGCGCTCTTGGCCCAGGCGATACCGCGCAGGTCGAGACCGCGCTTCTTCACCTTCGAACGCGCGGTGACGGCAACGACGCGCACGCCACGTCCGCTGCGCGCCGATAAAGTCGGGCCTTGCTGCTCGATGAGACGGACGACTTCGGCGCCAACAGTGCCGAGCCCCGCAATACCCACTTTTAGGGGTGCGACCATGACGAGAAAAACCTGCCGGAGAGACTAAGGCTTGTTATTGGGCATGATCTGATCCGAAAACCGTCTCCATCCTCGGGTCAAGCCCGGGGACGTGCTTTTCGGGATCATGCCTACCGCCGGTTGGCGAGAGGAACCACGTTGTGCAACGTTTCAATGCCGCTTTCAAGGAAGCGGCGGACCCCTCGGGCGGCTTGGCGGATACGTTGCTCGTTTTCCACCATGGCGATGCGAACATAGCCCTCGCCGTGCTCGCCGAAGGCAACCCCGGGCGAAACCACGACGCCGGATTTCTCGACCATCAGAGTCGCGAACTGCATGCTGCCGATGCCGCGGAAGGCCTCGGGCAGCGGCGCCCACGCGAACATCGAGGCTTCGGGCGGCGGAATCTCCCAACCGGCGCGGCCGAACGACTCCACCAGCGCGTCCCGGCGTTTGCGGTAGGTGTCGCGCATCTCGCGAATGCAATCCTCCGGACCGTTCAGCGCCGCGGTCGCGGCAACCTGGATCGGCGTGAACGCACCGTAATCGAGATAGGATTTTACCCGCGCCAGCGCGGCGATGATCCGGTCGTTGCCGACGGCAAACCCCATGCGCCACCCGGCCATCGAGAAGGTCTTCGACATGGAGGTAAATTCCACGGTCACATCGATCGCGCCGGGCACCTGCAGCACCGAGGGCGGCGGATTATTGTCATCGAAATAGACCTCCGCGTAGGCCAGATCCGACAGGATAAAGATCTCGTGCTTCTTCGCGAACGCCACGAGGTCCTTGTAGAAATCGAGGCTCGCGACATAGGCGGTCGGATTGGACGGATAACAGACGACGATGGCCAGCGGCTTCGGGATCGAATGGATGATCGCCCGCTCGACCGCCTCGAAGAATTGCGGCGTCGGCTCCGAGGGCACCGAGCGGATCACCCCGCCGGCCATCAGAAACCCGAAGGCGTGAATCGGATAGCTTGGATTCGGACACAGCACCACGTCACCGGGCGCGGTGATCGCTTGCGCCACGTTGGCAAAGCCCTCCTTCGAGCCCAGCGTCGCGACGATCTGGGTCTCGGGATTGAGTTTCACGCCGAAGCGTCGGCCGTAATAGGCCGCCTGTGCCTTGCGCAGGCCGGTAATGCCTCGCGAGGCGGAGTAGCGGTCGGTCCGCGGCTTGCCCAACGTTTCCTTCAGTTTCTCGATGACATGGGTCGGCGTCGGAAGATCCGGATTGCCCATGCCGAGATCGATGATATCGGCCCCGGCATTCCGCGCGGCCGCCTTGGCCCGGTTGACCTGCTCGAATACGTAAGGCGGCAGACGGCGGATGCGGTAGAACTCTTCCATCGGTCTCAAGCTCCGGATGCCGGTTACGGCAGGGGTCGCCAGCGCGTTTTGTCGTAAAGCGGAATCCGATTCCGCGAAGAAGCCGCGCTTAATCAATGATTTAGGGCAAATCCAGGCGCCAAACCGTTGAATCGGGCTGTTTTACCACGCGCGCCCGGCTGCGCCAGCCGTAATAGCGCGCTGAAAGTCATTTCGCCGCCGCGTCTTTGGCAGCTGCCGCGGACGCCTGACGATCCCGCGCGGCGACCAGTTCGGCCTGTATCTTGGCCCGCTCTGCAGGCGCCAGCTCGGGCTCTGCGCGATCCGGAGGCAAATCATGAACCGGAAGGTAGGCGCCGGCTTCCTTCGGACGCTCCGGTGCGTCGGCGGGCGTGCCGACCAACGGCAAATCCGCGATCGACGTCGCGCAGCCGCCGAGCGCAAGCGCCGACGCTAGCAGCGCTGCCAAAGCCAATTCTCTCGTTTTTCGATTTCCCGACATCCGTCCGGAAGTCCCCACATCGCCGACGTGAACCTTGCAGGCCTCTGACGCTTATCTCATCGGCCATTGCGGCAAACGCTCAAACCATTGTTGCCCGAAACGATTAAAGCCTGAACAACCAATCGCACCGTTGGGGCTTCAATATGACAGAACCAAGATACCTTTGTCGCAGTGCAACACGTCAGATGTCAGAATTAACTCGAACTTGGCAATCCTCGATCCAGCGCGGTGACGAACTTTAAATGAAGTTGTAGGGTTCGAATATGAGCGACGTTGCGACTGAAACCCCACATGCGAAAACATTCGACCCCGAAGCCTTTGCGCTGAACCTCGCACGGGCGATGGAGAGCAGCGGCCAGGCGCTCGCAGCCTATCTCAAACCGCGCGAGAGCGGCGAACTCAAGAACAAGCCGCCCAACGAACTCGGCGAGCTGGTCAAGACTTTTAGCGCGGTGGCGGAATATTGGCTGACGGACAAAGAGCGGTCGGCAGAACTGCAGATGAAGATCGGCAAGGCCTATCTCGATCTGTGGGGCTCATCGATGCGCCGCCTTCTCGGCGAACCGGCGCCGCCGGCGATCGAGCCATCTCCGCGCGACACGCGATTCAAGGATCCCGAGTGGAAATCGAACCAGTTTTTCGATTTCGTCATGCAACTCTATCTGCTCACGACGGAGTGGGCGCAGGATCTGGTGCGCAACGCTGAAGGCCTCGACCCGCATACCCGCAGGAAGGCCGAATTCTACGTCCAGCAGATCAGCAACGCGCTCGCGCCGACGAATTTCGTTCTTACCAATCCGGAAGTTCTGCGCGAGACGCTGGCGTCCAACGGCGACAATCTCGTCCGCGGCATGAAGATGCTGGCGGAAGACATCGAGGCCGGACAGGGCACGCTGCGCATCCGTCAGTCCGACCCCACCAACCTCGTCGTCGGCGTCAACATGGCGACGACGCCGGGCAAGGTGATCTACCAGAACGAGCTGATGCAGCTGATCCAGTACGCGCCGTCGACAGAGAACGTGCTGCGCACGCCGCTTCTGATCGTGCCGCCGTGGATCAACAAGTTCTACATTCTCGACCTCAGGCCGGAAAAATCCTTTATCAAGTGGTGTGTCGACCAGGGCATCACGGTGTTCGTGATTTCGTGGGTCAATCCGGACAAGAGCCTGGGGGCGAAAACCTTCGAGGACTATATGAAGGAAGGCCCGCTGGCTGCGATGGACGCCATCGAGCGGGCCACTGGCGAGTTGAAGGTCCACACCATGGGTTACTGCGTCGGCGGCACCCTGCTCGCCTCGACGCTGGCTTGGCTTGCGGAAAAGCGGCGCGTGCGCGTGACGTCGGCGACCTTTCTTGCAGCGCAGGTCGATTTCACTCACGCCGGCGATCTTCTTGTGTTCGTCGACGAAGACCAGATCTCGGCGCTCGAGCGCGACATGCTGGAATCGGGCGTGCTCGAAGGCAGCAAGATGGCGATGGCCTTCAACATGCTGCGCTCGAACGATCTGATCTGGTCCTACGTCGTCAGCAATTACCTGAAGGGACAGCCGCCGTCGTCGTTCGATCTGCTGCACTGGAATTCGGACGCGACGCGGATGCCGGCGGCGAACCATTCGTATTACCTGCGCAACTGCTATTTGGAGAACCGGCTTTCCACCGGCACCATGGTGCTGGACAATACGCTGCTCGATCTGTCGAAGGTAAAGGTGCCAATCTACAATCTGGCGACGCGCGAGGATCACATCGCGCCGGCCGATTCCGTGCTTTACGGCTCCCAGTTTTTCGGCGGCCCGGTGAAATACGTGCTGTCCGGGTCCGGGCATATCGCCGGCGTGGTCAACCCGCCGTCATTGGGCAAATACCAGTTCTGGACCAACGACAATATCAAGGACGTTACGCTGGCGGACTGGCTCAAGGGCGCACAGGAGCACAAGGGCTCATGGTGGCCGGACTGGCGTGAGTGGCTCGGCGGCATCGATGCGGAGGAAGTGCCCGCGCGCGCGGTTGGCACGGACGCGTTGCCGCCTATCGAAGACGCGCCCGGAAGCTACGTCCGGGTTCGCGCGTAGCGCGATGCAGCGCGTTTGAATATAATCAGTTGTCCCGCCGGGGCGAGATTCGAAATCGATTGAGGGGGAAACGCCTATGACACGCGAATTGTTCTGGCTGACGCTGACGGTTATCCTGACGGGACTGA
Source organism: Bradyrhizobium sp. (assembly GCA_036497205.1). Lineage (GTDB taxonomy): Bacteria > Pseudomonadota > Alphaproteobacteria > Rhizobiales > Xanthobacteraceae > Bradyrhizobium. Next base: position 805 of record DASXJV010000172.1, on the reverse strand, counting down.
TGTGGATCCCCTACATCATCAATCGCAGTCAGGTTCGTGGCATCAGCGGTGCGATGGCCAATCCGTCGCGCAACGACAAGCCGCATGCGGAATGGGCCACCCGCCTGATGTTCGCACATGACAATGCGGTCGAGAACCTCATCATCTTCGCGCCGCTGGTGCTGATCCTCGCCCAGATCGATTATTCTTCGCAATGGACCGTCTACGCCTGCGCGGTGTATTTCTGGGCCCGGGTCGCGCATCTGATCGTCTACACGCTGGGTCTGCCGGTGTTTCGCACGCTGGCCTTCACCGTCGGCTTCCTGGCGCAGGCCGTGCTGGCGCTCGCGATTTTCAAGATGGTTTGACATCCAACCTGTCCCGGACGCGGTGCAGCGTTCTTCCGGCGATGCGAAGCATCGTCCGGTCACGCTGCTCCCGAGATCCGGGACCCATCACGATGCAGCTTCAGAAAGGGGCCCCGGATCAGCTGCGCACCGCTCGCGCGCTGCGCAGCATCCGGGCACGCCGCTCACGGAAACAGCGCGATCTGCTCCAGCCCGGTGGCCTCGGGTAATCCGAACATCAGGTTCATGTTCTGGATCGCCTGGCCCGCCGAACCTTTCACCAGATTATCGAGCGCCGAAATGACGATCGCGCGGTTCTTGATGCGGTCGGCGAATACGCCGATCTGCACATAGTTGGAGCCGCGCACGTTCTGCGTCTGCGGCAGCACGCCCTTTTTTACGACGTGCACGAATGGTTCATCGCGGTAGGCTTGCTCCAGCGCGGCGCGCAGATCGTCCGCGCTCGCGCCGTCGAGTTT
>DASXJV010000171.1:0-6148 GCA_036497205.1 Bradyrhizobium sp. | reverse complement strand
GATGTCGGCGGATCGCGTGCGCTGGGAGCACATCCAGCGCATCTACGAGATGTGCAACCGTAACGTCTCTGAAACGGCGCGGCGGCTGAACATGCATCGCCGCACCCTGCAGCGCATCCTGGCCAAGCGCGCGCCGCGGTAGTTTACGTTCTGGATTGCTTGGTCGCTTCCGCCTTCAACCGCAGTGGTTGAGGCAACTTTCCGACTTGTCGATCGCGTCGAACCATGTCCGCTGTTCGACTTAGGCTGACCTCATTTTGAGGCACCAAGATTTAGGCCTTTGACCCCGGACCGGACATCGACCAAGCCGGCCAGAAGCTCAGGTATGTTGCTATAGGCTTTGAGCTTCCTAAGAATGCGGACTCCGACCGATCCATGAGCATTCGCTAAGTTCCGAGTTGGCAGGTTCGACCGAATGGCGTTAACCTGATGGCGCTATGAGTCTCCTGAGTGCACGCTGGCGTAGCCCCGATCAGATGGGACGCGCATGAGGTCTCGTGTTGTGAACCCGAAGCGCAAGCAGACAAGGCTGCGGCTCGCGCATCTCGCCATTGCGGGTCTGGCCGCGCTGATCGCGGCCGGAGATCATGTGGGCGCCACTGACCGTCGGAGCGAACGCCCGGTCGAGTCCATCCAGTCGCGCACAGCCGGCGAGCCGATCATGGCGATCGTTTCGCTCCACAACCAGCGGATCACCGTCTATGACGCCAATGGCTGGATCCTCCGGGCGCCGGTGTCGAGCGGCCAGAAGGGACGCGAGACGCCCGCCGGGATCTTCAGCGTCATTCAAAAACAAGCCGAGCACTACTCGAACCTGTATGACGATGCCTACATGCCCCACATGCAACGCATCACCTGGTCGGGCATCGCGCTTCATGGAGGCCCCCTGCCAGGATATCCGGCGTCCCATGGCTGCGTTCGGATGCCCTTCGACTTCGCAGAACTCTTATTTGACGCGACCGCGGTGGGCATGCGGGTGATCGTGGCGCCAAGCGATGTGGCGCCCATTGAGATCGCCCATCCAGTTCTGTTTCTGCCGAAGGCAGGTGCCGGCGCTTTGGCCGCCGCCCGTACCGCAGAGGCCTACGAGGCGGCCAGGAAGGCGGATCAGGCGAGGCGCGCCGCCGGGACGGCCTTCCGGGAGTCCGCGCAGGCGATGATGCCGGTGCGCGTGGCGGAAAATCTGAAGCTCAGAGCCGAGACGCAATTGACGGCCGCAGAGAGTGCGCTTGGCTCCGCAATCTCAGCCGAGGCAAAGCAGCAGGCTGAGCGCGATAAGGCGCAGGCGGTCGCCAGGATCGCCGAGTTGCAGGTGCAATTGGCCGCCGCCAAGGCGGAGCTGCAACCGAAGCTTGATGCCGTTACGGCTACGCGTGAAGCCGCCGTGACTGCAGAGACTGCGCGGGTCGCGGCAGCCGAGGCGGCGCGCCAGGCGGCGCGCGAGCTCGAGCCGGTATCGGTGTTGATCAGCCGCAAGACCCAGCGGCTTTATGTCCGGCAAGGCTTTGAGCCCATCCTGGAGAGTCCGGTCACGATCCTGGATGGCGACCGTCCGATTGGCACGCACGTCTTCACCGCCATGGAGCGGACCGACGGCGACACCAACATGCGATGGAGCGTCGTCTCATTGGACGGCGGACGCTCGCACGATGGCACGGTCGAGCCACAAGGCCGGGCGCGCGGGGGCCATGGTCGCGACGTCGAGCCCATGCTGACCGACCCGGGCAGTGCAAAGGCCGCGCTCGACCGGATTGTTATTCCGCAGGACGCATTGGATCGTATCTCAGGGATGGCGCCGCGATCTTCCCTGATCGTCACGGACGAGGCGTTGAGCTCCGAGACCGGCAAGGGCACGGATTTTGTGGTGCTGTTGAGCGGCGAGCCGCAAGGAGGCATCAAGAGCCGACGGCGCAGTCCGGGAGCCGAATTCGGTTATGCGCGCCCACGCGATCGCCTGCCTTTTTGGCGCTCGCCTTTCGCGGGTCCGTTTTCCACCTGGTGAGCCTGTTCTTTTCACTTCCGGTAACGGCACTTTTCGGCGCAACGCTTGGCGCCGACGGCATTCATTCCAAGGCGGCAAAGCCCATCGTGAACGTCTTTGAAAGAAATGCAGGATAGACACGTACCCTCGTGTTGTCCTGTTTGTGCCGCCGTGTTCCGATTAGGGAAAAAACGATGACTTTCGCTCCCGGCCTGCGTTTCACCTCGTTCCGGCTCACTATCTCCCGTAGGCTAGCGTTGCTGGTAGGTGCCGCCGCCCTTCTCATGCTGTGCGGTTTTGCCGTTCAACTTTTGACCATTCGCGATACGCTGCTCTTGGAACGGCGCGCCGCCATCCGCAACGAGGTCCAGACCGCTGTCTCGATCGCCCGTGCGTTCGCTGCGGAAGCCGCCGCCGGACGTCTCTCAGAGGCCGAGGCGCAGGAACGCGCGCGCATGACGCTACGTTCGATGCGTTTCGGCGAAGGCGACTATTTCTTCGTTTACCGCTATGACGGCCTGAACGTCGTTCATGGCCTCAAGCCCGAGCGCGAGGGCAAGAACTTCATCGACCAGGTCGACTCGAACGGCGTGCGGCTCAACGCCAATGTGATCGCAGCCGCAAAAGCTGGAGGCGGGTTCACCGAATTCATGTTCCCACGCGCTGGCAGCGATACGCCTTCTCCGAAGCTCGCCTATGCAGCGCCGGTCGGCGAGTGGCAATGGGCAGTCGGTAGTGGCGTCTACATCGACGAGGTCGACACGCTCTTCCGGGCTCACGTTTTCAATGTGCTGATGATGGTCGGGGGAATCCTCGCGCTGCTCGGCGTTTGCTCATGGTGGCTCGCGCGTGGCTTGGTCCGGCCCGTCCGCGCGCTCACCGGCGCGATGACCAGACTGGCGGGAGGGGATACTACAGCGGAGGTCCCGGCGACTGGCCGGACGGACGAGGTCGGCGAGATGGCCCGCGCGGTCGGAATTTTCAAAGACAGCATGATGGAGGCCGACCGCCTGCGCGAAGAGCAGGAGCAGCAGAAGGCGTGTGCGGCGGCCGAGCAGAGGGCCGCGCTCATCCGGATGGCCGACGACTTCAACGCGAGCGTCGGCGGCATCATCGATACCGTCGCCTCCACCGCGACCGAGATGCAGGGCTCCGCGCAGTCGCTGAGCACGACCGCGGAGGAGGCCAACCGCCAGGCAACCGCCGCCGCGGCCGCCGCGATGCAGGCAACCAGCAACGTGCAGACCGTTGCTTCGGCGGCCGAAGAGCTCTCCGCTTCCATCAGCGAGATTGGACGCCAGGTGGAGCGTTCCTCGGCGATCGCGGTGACGGCAGTCGATCAGGCGGAGCGGACGAACAGCAGAGTGAATAGCCTAGCCCAGAGCGCGCAGACCATCGGAGAGGTGGTAGGCCTCATTCAGGAGATCGCCGGCCAGACCAACCTGCTCGCGCTCAACGCCACGATCGAGGCGGCGCGCGCGGGCGAGGCGGGCAAGGGCTTCGCCGTGGTCGCGTCCGAGGTGAAGAGCCTCGCCAACCGGACGGCAAAGGCGACCGAGGAGATCGCTAATCAGATAGCCTCGATCCAGAGTGCCACCGGAGAAGCGGTCACGGCGATCCAGAACATTGGCGGGACGATCCAGCAGATCAACGAGATCGCTTCCACGATCGCGTGTGCGGTCGAGCAGCAAGCCGCTGCGACCAAAGAGATCGCGAACAACGTGAGCGGGGCTGCCGCAGGGACCAATGAGGTGTCGTCCAATATCGCGGGCGTCACGCAAGCGTCGGGCGAGGTCGGCGCGGCGGCGACGCAGGTGCTGAATTCAGCCAGCGGGCTGTCGAAGCAATCCGAGCGGCTGAAGACGGATGTCGCACGCTTCCTAGACACCGTGCGCGCGGCGCAATGAAGTTCTCGACTGACCGCACGGCGTTGAATTTTCGAGCGCGGTCACTGCCGCGAGATCGTGAAAGGAAAGCCTGAGCCGCTTCCTTCGACCGCGAACGATCCGACGCCATTGCCAAGGCTGCTTCGACGTCTCCTAAAACTCCGCGTGGCCTTGCGGATCGACCAGCCGATTGATCCGCCGCGCCGCGGCCATGGCGAATCGCACCGTCATCAGCTTGCGGGTCGGCGCCGGCAGACGATGCTCCGGCGCTTCGCAATGCATGTGCGCACCATAGGCATCGGCGACGATCAGACCGGTCTCGTCGGGGAAAATCTCGCACGGCAGGTCCTGGGTGAAGGCGAAGAACAGCCGGTCGCAATGCGCCCGGTAGTCCTGCCACTTCTGGTCGGCGCGCAAATCCTCGATTGAAGATTTGATCTCGACGATCCAGATCTCGCCACGCTCGTTCAACGCCACCAGATCGGCGCGCCGTCCCGAGGGCAGCGGCAATTCGCTGATGCAAGAAAATCCCAGCGACCGTAATAGCCGCGCGGTGCCGCGCGCGATCGCCAGCGCCGTCTCGGACTGGCGGCGGTCCGGCGCGGGCAAGAGACTTACCTGGCGGGCGGGGGATTCCATTGCGACAAACATAGAGCGCGACTGGCAAAAGTGGAAACGAGTTTTGCATCCGGACCGCGTAAATCGGGAACCCACGGAACGCTCACCGCTTATTAGGCTGCCGCTGAATACGGAGGCGGACCGAAGAGGGCTGCCTCAGCATGATCGACGACCTCTGGTACAAGAACGGCGTCTTCTATTGTCTTTCCGTCGGAACCCATATGGACGCCAATGGCGACGGCATCGGCGACTTCAAGGGACTGTTGCGCCGGCTGGATTATTTGCACGGCCTCGGCATCACGACGATCTGGCTGATGCCGTTCCAGCCGTCACCCGGCAAGGACGACGGCTACGATATCTCCGACTATTATGGCGTCGATCCGCGATACGGCACGCTCGGAGATTTTGTCGAGTTCACCCATGGCTGCCGGCAACGCGGCATCCGCGTCATCATCGATCTTGTCGTCAATCACACCTCCGATGCGCACAAGTGGTTTCGCGAAGCGCGAAGCTCGAAGGATTCGCCATACCGCGACTGGTACGTCTGGGCCGACAAGAAGCCCGCCAATGCCGACAAGGGCATAGTGTTTCCGGGCGTGCAAAAATCCACATGGGCCTACGACAAGCAAGCCAGGGCCTGGTACTTCCATCGCTTCTATGACTTCCAGCCCGACCTCAATACGTCGAACCCCTATGTGCAGGCCGAGATCCTCAAGATCATGGGCTTTTGGATTCAGCTTGGCGTGTCCGGCTTCCGGATGGATGCAGTCCCGTTCGTGATCGCCACCAAGGGACCGAAGGTGCGGACCCCGGTCGAGCAATACGACATGCTGCGGTCGTTCCGGGAATTTCTGCAATGGCGGCAAGGCAACGCCATCATTCTCGGCGAAGCCAACGTGCTTCCGGATACCGACCTGGAATATTTCGGGAAGGACGGCGACCGCATGCACATGATGTTCAATTTTTACGTCAACCAGCATCTTTTCTACGCAATGGCTTCGGCCGATACTGGTCCACTTGCCAAGGCGCTGGTGGAAACCAAGCCGCGCCCCACCACCGCGCAATGGGGTCATTTCCTGCGCAACCACGACGAACTCGATCTCGGCCGCCTGACCAAGGCGCAGCGCGACCTGGTGTTCAAAAAATTCGCCCCGGACAAGAGCATGCAGCTCTACGATCGGGGAATCCGGCGCCGGCTCGCACCGATGTTGGGCGGCGACCGGCGGCGCCTCGAACTCGCCTACAGCCTGCTGTGCACGTTGCCGGGGACGCCTGTGATCCGCTATGGCGATGAAATCGGGATGGGCGACAATCTCGAACTGCCCGAGCGCAATTGCGCCCGCACGCCAATGCAGTGGTCGACCGAACCCCATGCCGGATTCACCGAAAGCGACAGGCCGTTCTTGCCGGTGATCGACGAAGGGCCTTACGGATACGAGCACGTCAACGTCGCCAAGCAGCGGCGTGATCCCAACTCCATGCTGAACTGGACCGAACGCATCATCCGGATGCGCAAGGAAGTTCCGGAGGTCGGCTGGGGCGACTTCAAGGTGATCGCGACGCGCGACCCGGCCGTGCTGGTGATCCGTTATGACTGGCGCAATAATTCCGTTTTGTTCGTGCACAATCTCGACGAGAAGCCGCGGGAAGTCTCGTTCGCGGT
>DASXJV010000170.1:0-12397 GCA_036497205.1 Bradyrhizobium sp. | reverse complement strand
TCATTTTTCAAACTGACCCACTACCGCCACTTGGGTAGTGGGTCAGTTTGATTGTCGCAGGATTGTTAACTGGAAAACGGACAGTCCGGAGCGCATATTGGGAGGCATGTCAGAATCATCTGGTTATCGATCCTGTAAATGCGGCGCCGTTTATGACCGCAGCGAGCACATTGTAGAGGCGCGCGAAATCAGCAGTTTTGAATGCGCCGTGTGCGGTGCGACCATCGAGAATTGGAACTCCGCTTGGGTTCCTCGATATCGTTTCATTGCCTGTCCAGCTAGGGAAGCCGAATGACGGATCACCGCAAACGCCCTAGGGACCCCAACCAGCCTGCATCCATTGCGGCATAGAATCCCAGCATGGGGCGATCCTAGCCGCAGGTTCCCGTTCCGAGCGAGACCACGTTAACCGTACCCTTATTTCGGGGTCATTTTTCAAACTGACCCGCTACCGCCAACTTGACTCTTGAGAACAAATGCGGAACAACGTTCTTCTTATGTTCCTAGGAGGCGGGCATGTTGAAAACGTTCGTGGAAGAAGCGGCTGCGCTGGCGTCGATCACGCTTTTCGTCGGGATGATCGCGGTGTGGGCGCAGCTGCTTCCCCAGCTCTGAGGCAAGCACCCCCGGGTTCGACGCGGGCGGGCCTTGGGGAAAAGCGGGACGGCGGCGAGAATCGCCCGCGTCGCGCGTGGACTCTCCGGGCCGGAGGCATCACCATTGGGGGGCGAGTCGGCCTTGAAGGCGGCTTACATTCCCTCAAGCCCCAGTGATCGCTCGAGCCCATGATGCAGAAGCCTTCGGCAATCCCGTCCAATGCCGGATTTGTCCATCTCCACGTCCACTCGGCCTATTCGCTGTTGAAGGGGTCGATCAAGATCCAGAAGCTTGCCGAATTGGCCAAGGCGGATCGCCAGCCGGCGCTGGCGCTGACCGACACCGACAACATGTTCGGGGCGCTGGAATTTTCCGACAAGATGGCCGGCTACGGCATCCAGCCGATCATCGGCTGCGAGCTTGCGGTCGATTTCGGCGACCAGGACCCGAACGCACGTAATGCACTTCCCTCTGCGCCGGCGCGGATCGTGCTGCTGGCGGCGCGTGAGCGCGGTTATCGCAGCCTGATGCGGCTGAACTCGCGGGCATTCCTTGAAACGCCTATCCATCAGGCCCCGCATATCAAGTTCGAGTGGCTGCAGGGCGACGCCGAGGACCTGATTGCCCTGACCGGCGGTCCTGAGGGGCCGATCGCGCTCGCTATCAATGCTGATCATGCGGGCCTGGCGGCGACACGCTGCGACCGGCTGGCGAGCCTGTTCGGCGACCGGCTCTATATCGAATTGCAGCGCCACGGCATCGAGAAGGAACGCCGCACCGAGGCCGCGCTGATCGATCTTGCCTATACAAAAGGATTTCCTGTTGTCGCGACCAACGAGCCGTATTTCGCGACCACGGACGATTACGAAGCCCACGACGCGCTGCTCTGCATCGCCGGCGGACGTCTCATCGCGGAGACCGATCGCGATCAACTGACCCCGGACCACCGCTTCAAGACCCGCGCGGAAATGGCGGTGCTGTTCGCCGATGTGCCGGAGGCGCTGGCCTCCACCATCGAAATCGCCGAACGCTGCTCGTTCCGCCCCATCACGCGCAAGCCGATCCTGCCACGGTTCACGGTTGGCGCGGATACCAACGCCGCGGACGCCGAAAGCGACGAGGCGGCGGAATTGCGCCGTCAGGCCGAGGAAGGCCTGAGCAACCGTCTCAAGGTCCATGGCCTCTCGTTGGGCGCCTCCGAAGAAGATTATCGCGCCCGGCTCGCCTTCGAGATCGATGTCATCACCCGCATGAATTACGCGGGCTATTTCCTGATCGTTGCGGATTTTATCAAATGGGCAAAGTCCGAAGGCATTCCGGTTGGGCCGGGCCGCGGCTCCGGCGCGGGATCGCTGGTCGCCTATGCGTTGACCATCACGGATCTTGATCCCATTCAGTTCGGCCTCCTGTTCGAGCGCTTTCTCAATCCGGAACGCGTGTCGATGCCTGACTTCGACATCGACTTCTGCCAGGACGGCCGCGACCAGGTGATCCGCTATGTGCAGCAGCGGTACGGCCGCGATCAGGTCGCCCAGATCATCACCTTCGGTACCTTGCAGGCGCGCGGCGTGCTGCGCGACGTCGGGCGCGTGCTGCAGATGCCCTATGGGCAGGTCGACAAGCTGACAAAACTGGTGCCGCAAAATCCCGCGGCACCGGTGACGCTGGCGGCGGCGATCGCGAGCGAGCCCAAGCTGCAGGCGTTCCGCGACGAGGACGCGGTGGTGGCGCGCGCCTTCGACATCGCGCAGCGCCTGGAGGGCCTGACCCGGCACGCCTCGACTCACGCCGCGGGCATCGTGATCGCCGACCGGCCGCTCAGCGAACTCGTGCCGCTCTACCGCGATCCGAAATCCGACATGCCGGTGACCCAGTTCAACATGAAATGGGTTGAGCCTGCGGGCCTGGTGAAATTCGACTTCCTCGGCCTCAAGACGCTGACGGTGCTCGACCTCGCGGTGAAGCTGTTGAAACTGCGCGGCATCGAACTCAATCTGGCGCGGCTGGCGCTGGACGATGCGCCAAGCTACGCGATGCTGGCGAAGGGCGATGTGGTCGGCGTGTTCCAAGTTGAAAGTCAGGGCATGCGGCGCGCGCTGGTCGACATGCGGCCCGACCGCTTCGAGGACATCATCGCGCTGGTGGCGCTGTATCGCCCCGGCCCGATGGCGAACATTCCGACCTACTGCGCCCGCAAGCACGGCGACGAGGAGCCGGAATATCTGCACCCCATGCTCGAGCCGATCCTGAAGGAGACTTTTGGGGTCATCATCTATCAGGAACAGGTGATGCAGATCGCGCAGGTCATGGCCGGCTATTCGCTCGGCGAAGCCGATCTGTTGCGCCGGGCGATGGGCAAAAAGATCCGAAAGGAAATGGAGCAGCAGCGCGAGCGCTTCGTGTCGGGTGCGGTCGCGCGCGGCATTCAGCGCGGGCAGGCCGACACGATTTTCGAGCTGCTGGCAAAGTTCGCCGATTATGGCTTCAACAAGAGCCATGCCGCGGCCTACGCGATGCTGTCGTATCACACCGCCTACATGAAGGCGCATTACCCGGTTGAATTCCTCGCGGCGTCGATGACGCACGACATGAGCAATACCGACAAGCTGTCGGAATTTCGTGCCGAAGCGCAGCGGCTCGGGATCAAGGTGGAGGCGCCTTCGGTCAATCGCTCCGGCGCCACGTTCGAAGTCAGCGACGGCACCATCTATTATGCGCTTGCCGCCCTGAAGGGCGTAGGCCATCAGGCGGTCGAACTGATCGTGGAGGCTCGCAAGGACGGAGTGTTCACATCGCTGGCGGATTTCGCTGCACGGGTGAATCCGCGCGCGATCAACAAGCGCGTGATCGAGAGCCTCGCCGCCGCCGGTGCGTTCGACGCGCTGGATTCCAATCGCGCGCGGGTATTTGCCGGGGCGGAGGCGATTCTGGCTGCGTGCCAGCGCAGCCACGAGGCCGCGACCATGGGTCAGAACGACATGTTCGGCGGCGCGGCCGACGCGCCGACTATCATGCTGCCGCAGGTCGAGCCATGGCTGCCGGCGGAGCGGCTGCGGCGCGAATACGACGCCATCGGATTTTTCTTGTCCGGCCATCCACTCGATGATTATGCGACCGTACTCAAACGGCTACGAGTGCAGTCCTGGGCGGAATTTTCGCGCGCGGTCAAAACCGGCGCCACCGCGGGCAAGGTTGCCGCAACCGTAGTGTCGCGCATAGAGCGGCGGACCAAGACCGGCAACAAGATGGGCATCATCGGGCTGTCGGACCCGACCGGCCATTTCGAAGCCGTGCTGTTTTCCGAAGGGCTTGCGCAATATCGCGAGGTGCTGGAGCCGGGCGCGGCGGTGCTGTTGCAGCTCGGCGCCGAGTTGCAGGGTGATGACGTCCGCGCGCGCGTGCTTCACGCCGAGCCGCTGGATGACGCCGCCGCGAAGACCCAAAAGGGCCTGCGGATTTTCGTCCGCGACACGCGGCCGCTCGAATCCATCGCCAAGCGGCTGCAAACGCCGGAGCCAGGGCAAGGCGGTCCAGCCCGCGCCCAGCAGGTGAGACAGGCACCCACAGGCGGGGCCGATGGCGACGTGTCGCTGGTGATAATGCTCGACCTCGAAACCGAGGTGGAAATGAAGCTCCCGGGCCGCTTCAAGGTCTCGCCGCAGATCGCGGGCGCGATCAAGGCGGTATCGGGCGTGGTGGACGTTCAGCAGCTGTAGCCTGAACCGCCTCGCCAAGCGTCGAAAGCGCTGAGCAACGGCGCCTTGGCGGAAAAACGGCCGTATTTCCTTGCTTCTGGCGAAAATACCGCTATATACCGCGCCATCTCACACGGAAACATGGCTCAAAAGGCCGTCCGGTGGCAGCCGGGCCATAAGGCTCGTCTGCTCACACGTTTCCGGAGGAACCAACCGGAGAACTAGACTATGGCGCTTCCCGATTTTTCCATGCGTCAGCTGCTTGAAGCTGGCGTTCACTTTGGCCACCAATCGCACCGCTGGAATCCGAAAATGGCGGATTACATTTTCGGTGCCCGCAACAACATCCACATCATCGACCTCGCCCAGACCGTGCCGCTGTTGCATCGCGCGCTCCAGGCGGTCAGCGATACCGTCGCCAAGGGCGGCCGTATCCTGTTCGTCGGCACCAAGCGGCAGGCGCAGGACGGTGTCGCCGAAGCCGCCAAGCGATCGGCGCAGTATTTCGTGAATTCGCGCTGGCTCGGCGGCACGCTGACCAACTGGAAGACGATTTCCGGTTCGATCAAGCGGCTGCGGCACCTCGATGAAGTGCTCAATTCCGGCGATGCCAACGCCTACACCAAGAAAGAGCGGCTGACGCTGCAGCGCGAGCGCGACAAGCTCGATCGTTCGCTGGGCGGCATCAAGGATATGGGCGGTTTGCCCGACCTGATCTTTGTGATCGACACCAACAAGGAAGACATCGCGATACAGGAAGCCCAGCGGCTCAACATTCCTGTCGCCGCGATCGTCGATACCAATTCCGATCCCAAGGGCATCACCTATGTCGTGCCGGGCAATGACGACGCCGGCCGCGCCATCTCGCTGTACTGTGATCTGGTCGCCCGCGCTGTCATCGACGGCATCTCGCGTGCGCAGGGCGACTCTGGAATCGATATCGGCGCATCCGCGCATCCCGTCCGCGAGGAAATTCCGGTGGCGCCGCAGCCTGCGGGCTTCCAAGGTCTTGCCGGGCCGCGGGGTGCGGCTGACGATCTCAAGAAGCTCACCGGCGTGTCCGGCGCGATCGAGAAGAAGTTCAACGATCTCGGCATCTTCCACTATTGGCAGCTGGCCGAACTGGATCACGGCACCGCCCACAAGATCGGCGAAGAGGTCGGACTTCCGAGCAGAGCCGATGGCTGGGTGGCCCAGGCAAAGGCGATGACCGCTGAAGCTGAATAACGTGAGCGCGTTGGCCGGAACCTTCCGACCACCAACTTCCAATTTACCTAATTCCTGGTGGTGGACGGCGGCGAGGGCTGAGGCCGCGCCGCGGTCGCCCTGACAGGCAAAGGACTGCAACGATGGCAACAATCACAGCGGCGATGGTCAAGGACCTGCGCGAGACGACCGGCGTCGGCATGATGGACTGCAAGCAGGCGCTCGCCGAGAACGACGGCGACATGCAGGCGGCGATCGACTGGCTGCGCAAAAAGGGTCTCTCGAAAGCCGCGAAAAAGGCCGGCCGCGTTGCGGCAGAGGGCCTGATCGGCGCGCTGACCTCGGGCAACAAGGGCGTCGTGGTCGAGGTCAATTCCGAGACCGACTTCGTCGCGCGCAACGAGCAGTTCCAGGGACTGGTGAAGATGATCGCGCAGGTCGCGCTCGAAGTCGGCGCCGATGTGGAGAAGGTCAAGGCCGCGAAGGTCGGCAGCGTGACGGTCGAGACCGCCATTGCGGATGCGATTGCGACCATCGGCGAAAACATGACGCTGCGCCGCGCGGCTTCACTCCAAGTTACCAAGGGCGTGGTGTCGAGCTACGTGCATAACTCCGTGATCGAAGGCGCGGGCAAGATGGGCGTGATCGTGGCGCTCGAATCCACCGGCAAGACCGACGAACTCGCAGTTCTCGGCCGCCAGCTTGCCATGCATGTGGCTGCGGCCAACCCGCAGGCGCTGGATCCGGCGGGGCTCGATCCCGCGGTCGTGAAGCGCGAAAAGGACGTGCTGGCCGACAAGTACCGTCAGCAGGGCAAGCCCGAGAACGTGATCGAGAAGATCGTCGAGTCCGGTTTGAAGACCTACTACAAGGAAGTCTGCCTGCTGGAGCAGGCCTTCATCCACGACAACGCCAAGTCGGTCGCCCAGGCCGTGAAGGAAGCGGAGGGCAAGATCGGCGCGCCGGTGAAGATTACCGGATTTGTGCGCTATGCTCTGGGGGAGGGAATCGAGCGGCAGGAATCCGATTTCGCGGCAGAGGTCGCGGCGGCCAGCGGCCAGAAATAACCGGCGGGAAAGTCCTTCCGGCGTGTTGCTCCGGAAGCTGCCGCGCGGGGAAGGAAAGCGATCGCATCATGGCTGAGCCGGTCTATCGTCGCGTGGTGATCAAGCTCTCGGGCGAATACCTCGCTGGCGCGCAGTCCTTCGGTATCGATCAGCCGACCCTGGACCGGATCGCCAGCGAGTTAATCGCGGCCCGCCAATTGGGCGCTGAGATCGCCGTGGTGGTCGGCGGCGGAAACATCGTCCGTGGCGTGGATGTATCGTCGCGCGGCGTGTCGCGCCCGACCGGCGATACTATGGGCATGCTCGCCACCGTGATGAATTGCCTTGCGCTGGAGGCTGCGATCGAGCGGCGGGGGGCGCCCGCGCGTTCGCTGTCGGCGTTCGTCATGCCACAGATTTGTGAGTTGTTCACCCGAGGTGCGACGCACAAATATCTCGCCGAAGGCCGAATTGTGCTGCTTGGCGGCGGAACCGGCAATCCGTTCTTCACCACCGATACCACGGCGGTGTTGCGGGCGGCCGAAATCGGTGCGCAGGCGGTGCTTAAGGCCACCAATGTCGATGGCGTCTACAGCGCCGATCCGAAAAAGGACCCTTCGGCCAAGCGGTTTGACCGCCTGACGCATTCGCAGGCGATCGAAGGCGGCTACAAGGTCATGGACGCGACCGCATTCGCGCTTGCCCGCGAGACGTCGCTGCCTATCATCGTGTTCTCGATCGCCGAGCCGGGCTCGATAGGCGCGATCCTGCGCGGGGCGGGCCACGGCACGATCGTCGCTGGCTGACGGGCTTGTGAAGCATCGGACACGCGCAAGGTTGATGACCTCGACGAAGAGTTTTCAGGAGGGGAGAGCATTATGCCCACGGGTAATTTCGACATCAACGAGTTGAAGCGCCGTATGCAAGGCGCCACTCAGTCTCTCAAGCATGAACTCGGCGGTCTGCGCACCGGCCGCGCCGCAGCCTCGATGCTGGAGCCGGTGCAGGTCGACGCCTATGGCACCCACATGCCACTGAACCAGCTTGCGACCATCAGCGTGCCCGAACCGCGCCTTCTCTCTGTGCAGGTATGGGACAAGTCGATGGTGAAGGCCGTGGAGAAGGCGATCATCGATTCCAATCTCGGCCTAAGTCCCGCCACAGAGGGACAGGTGCTTCGCCTGAGAATTCCCGAACTCAATGAAGACCGCCGCAAGGAGCTTGTGAAAGTCGCGCACAAATACGCCGAAGCGGCGCGTGTAGCGGTCCGGCATGTACGTCGCGATGGCCTCGATACGGTCAAGAAGCTTGAGAAGAATCACGAGATTTCCGAGGACGATCAGGAACGTCTGGCCAACGATGTGCAGAAGGCGACCGACGGGACGATTTCGGAGATCGATCAGTTGCTTGCGGCCAAGGAAAAGGAAATCCTCACCGTCTAGCTGTTAGGGATTGATCGATGTCAAATGCCGCCGCCCCCGCAACTGAAGGACCGGATCGAACCGACGGTCCCTTGCATGTGGCGATCATCATGGACGGGAACGGGCGCTGGGCGGCGGCCCGCGGTTTGCCGCGCGCGGAAGGCCATCGCCGCGGCGTCGAGGCGTTGCGCCGCGTCGTTCGCGCCGCCAATGAACTCGGCATTGTTTATCTGACGATCTTCTCGTTCAGCTCGGAAAACTGGTCGCGTCCGGCGACCGAGATCGGCGACCTGTTCGGCTTGCTGCGGCGGTTCATCCGCAACGATCTCGCGACATTGCATCGCGAAGGCGTTCGCGTGCGCGTCATTGGGGAGCGCGACGGGTTGGAGCCGGACATCTGCGCGCTATTGAACGAGGCCGAAGACCTGACGCGGAACAACAGACGTCTCAACCTGGTGGTCGCGTTCAACTACGGATCGCGGCAGGAAATCGCCAACGCGGCGCAGCGGCTTGCGCGTGAGGTCGCGGAGGGCAAGCGCGAGCCTTCGTCAATCGACGCCGACACGCTCGGTCAATACCTCGATGCTCCGGATATTCCCGACCCCGATCTGATCATTCGCACCAGCGGAGAGCAGCGGCTGTCGAATTTCCTGATGTGGCAGGCGGCTTACAGCGAACTGGTGTTCGTGCCGATCCACTGGCCGGATTTCGACAAGGCCGCGCTTGAGGACGCCATCGCCGAATATGCCAGACGGGAGCGCCGTTTCGGCGGTCTGGCCGCGAAAACCGGATCGTGACCGAAAGCCAAGCCGCGCCGGCGGCCGAGCAAGGGTCGCGCAATCTGATCCGGCGCGTTGTTGCAGCGCTGGTGCTCGCGCCTGTGGCGGTTGCGATCGCCTATGTCGGCGGTTGGCTTTGGACCATGCTGGTGACGCTCGCCGCGATCGGCCTCTATGTCGAATGGCTGATGATCGTGGATGTGGCGCGCGAGACGCGCGTGGTTACGTCAGGAGCTGTCGCCCTCGCGATATCAGGACTTTGTCTCGCGCTGGGACGGATCGATGCCTCGCTGCTTGCATTGATCCTCGGTTTGGTTGCCGTCGCCTTGCTTTCGCCAGGCCTGCGCAACTGGATCGCGACGGGATTTGGCTATGCCGCCGCGGCGCAGATTGCATCGGTGCTGGTGCGCCTCGATCAGGTCTGGGGATTTGTAGCGCTGATCCTGGTCCTTCTGGTGGTGTGGGTGACCGACATAGGCGGTTACTTTGCAGGCCGCGGCATTGGCGGACCGAAACTCTGGCCGCGGGTCAGCCCCAAGAAGACGTGGGCCGGAGCCGTCGGCGGTTTTGTGGCGAGCCTCGTCATCGCGGCGGGATTTGCGGCCTTCGGTCTCGGCAAAACTGGACCGCTGCTGCTGTTGGGCGCGGTTCTCTCGATCGCATCGCAGCTTGGCGATCTCTTCGAGTCCGCGGTGAAACGGCGTTTCGGCGTCAAGGACTCCAGCCACATCATTCCCGGGCATGGCGGATTGATGGATCGCCTCGACGGATTCGTCGCCGCGGTCGTCCTGGCGGCGGTTTTCGGGTTTTTGCGGGGTGGCGTGGATGGCGTCGGCCGCGGTCTTATGGTTTGGTGAAAGCATGAGTGCAGTTCCGTTGCGTAACAGCAAGGCCGCGGCATCTGCCGTACGCGCCGTGACCGTTCTCGGTGCCACCGGTTCGATCGGCGACAGCACAATGGATTTGCTGAGGGCCGCGCGCGACCGCTATCAGGTCGAGGCGCTGACCGCGCATACCAATGTGCAGGGATTGGCGAAACTGGCGAAGGAATTTGGTGCGCGATTTGCGGCAATCGCCGATCCCGATCGCCTCATGGAGCTGAAGGATGCGTTGGCCGGCACAGGCATCGAATGTGGCGCAGGCGAAAGCGCTGTTATCGAAGCCGCGGCGCGTCCGGCGGATTGGGTCATGGCTGCCGTCAGCGGCGCGGCCGGATTGAAACCTGCGCTCGCGGCCGTGGATCGCGGTGCGACGGTTGCGCTCGCCAACAAGGAATGCCTGGTGTGCGCGGGAGATTTCTTCATGCAGCGCGCGGCGAAGGCCGGGGCCTGCATCCTGCCGGCCGATTCCGAACATAATGCGCTGTTTCAGGCGCTAGGCTCCGGCAATCGGGAAGAATTGGTGCGTGTTATCATCACCGCATCAGGCGGACCATTCCGGACATGGGCCAGCGCCGATATCGAGCAGGCGACGCTGGCGCAGGCCTTGAAACATCCGAACTGGAGCATGGGGCAGAAGATCACCATCGATTCCGCGTCGATGATGAACAAGGGGCTCGAGGTCATCGAAGCTTCATATCTGTTCGCGCTGACACCGGACGAGATCGACGTTCTGGTGCACCCGCAGTCGATCATCCACGGCATGGTTGAATTTTCGGATTGTTCGGTGGTCGCCCAATTGGGGGCACCCGATATGCGCACGCCGATTGCGCATTGCCTGGGGTGGCCCGATCGCATCGTCGGTCCGGCGGCCAAGCTCGATCTCGCCAAGATCGGACAGCTGACCTTCGAGGCGCCAGATTTCGATCGTTTCCCGGCGCTTCGGCTGGCTTACGATGCCTTGCGGACAGGCCGCGGCGCCACCACTGTATATAATGCCGCCAACGAGGTCGCGGTGGCGGCATTCATCGCCGGCAAGATCAAATTCGGCGCGATCGCGCGGCTGGTCGAGGCGACGATGGACGCCTGGATACGCTCCGGCAATCTGGCGCTATTGACGTCGGCGGAAGACGCCATCGCCGTTGACCATAACGCGCGAAATAGAGCTGCCACCCTATTGCCTCAAATTGCCTTAAAGGCATCCTAGAGGGTTGGGGACAGGGCTTCCGGCTCTGGTTAAGGGGAATTGGATGTCCGAGTTTTTTCTGCATAGTTTCAACACGTTGAGCCATGGGCTCATCGGCTACATCTTCCCCTTTTTGTTCGTGCTTACGATTGTCGTTTTCTTCCACGAACTTGGTCATTTCCTTGTTGCCCGCTGGGCGGGCGTGAAGGTGTTAACTTTCTCGCTCGGCTTCGGTCCGGAACTCGTTGGTTTCAACGATCGCCATGGCACGCGGTGGAAGATCTCGGCCGTCCCGCTCGGCGGCTACGTCAAGTTCTTCGGCGACGACAGCGAGGCCTCAACGCCGTCGTCCGAAACGCTCGCCAGCATGAGCGAAGAAGAGCGTGCGGGCAGTTTCCACCACAAGAAGGTTGGACCGCGTGCGGCAATTGTGGCCGCTGGCCCGATTGCCAACTTCCTTCTGGCCATCGTGATCTTTACCTGCCTGTTCACGTTCTTCGGCAAACCGAGCACGACCGCTCGCGTCGATCAGGTGGAATCGGGTAGTGCCGCGGCGGCAGCCGGCTTTCAGGCCGGCGACGTGGTCACGGCAATCGACGGCAGCCCGATCGGAAGTTTCTCCGATATGCAGCGGATCGTCGGCATCCGAGCCGGCGAGCAGTTGACGTTCACGATCAAGCGCGGCGAATCGGTACTGCAATTGCGGGGCACGCCGGAACTCAGGGAAGTGAAAGACCCATTCGGAAATGTCCACCGGCTTGGCGTGCTGGGCATTACCCGCAAGACCTCAGCCGGCGATGTCACGACCGAACGTGTGGATCCCGCGACCGCACTCTGGCTTGGGGTCAAGGAAACCTGGTTCGTGGTTGATCGTACGCTGGCGTATATCGGCGGTGTCTTTACAGGGCGCGAAGCGGCCGACCAGGTCGGCGGGCCGCTTCGGATCGCCCAGATTTCGGGTCAGGTCGCCACCATCGGCCTTGCCGCGCTGGTGCATCTTGCCGCGGTTCTCTCGATATCGATCGGATTATTGAATTTATTTCCGGTACCGTTGCTCGATGGCGGTCATCTTTTGTTCTACGCCATCGAGGCCGTCCGCGGACGCCCCATGTCCGAGAGAGCGCAGGAGATGGGGTTCCGGATCGGCTTGGGCCTGGTGCTCATGCTCATGGTGTTTGCGACCTACAACGACATCCTGCATCTGGCCGCATCGTGATGTCTTATTTGACCGGCGTGGCCGATGGGCAACGTCTTGGAACGAAAATGAAATTGCACAGCATTAGGACGTTTGCCGCCCTGGCAAAATTGGCTACAAGCGGGACAATCAATGGGAATCTGCCGGTTCGTAGGGGTGCGGGCCGGCATTGGAATGACAAGGGCGCTTTGCGCATGAATTTTGGAATGCGAGTACGGGCAGGCCTATTTACTGCCCTGATGATGTTCGCCATGCCGGTCGCCGCCACGCTGGCGGCCATGCTTGTGTCGTCGCCTGCCGCCGCCCAGACCGTGTCTTCGATCCAGGTCGAAGGCAACCGACGCGTCGAAGTCGAGACCATCCGTTCCTATTTCAAGCCGGGTCCCGGCGGGCG
>DASXJV010000169.1:0-10255 GCA_036497205.1 Bradyrhizobium sp. | reverse complement strand
GACCTCGCCCTCTTTCGTGATCTGTCCGTCGCCATCGGTGATCTGCACGCGGTAACCCGGCAACGGACGGCCCATCGAGCCGACCTTCACTTTTTGCCCCGGCGAATTCCCCGCCAGTGCGGTGGTTTCAGTCTGGCCGTAGCCGTCGCGAATCGTCAGTCCCCACGCCGCGCGCACTTGATCGATCACTTCGGGATTGAGCGGCTCACCAGCGCCGCATACCTCGCGCAGCGACACCTTGAAGGTTGCAAGCTTCTCCTGAATGAACAGCCGCCACACCGTCGGCGGCGCGCACAGCGTGGTGACGCCGCACCGCTCGATGGTCGCAAGCAATCCCTTGGCGTCGAAGCGCGGCTGATTGACCACGAACACGGTGGCGCCGGCATTCCAGGGCGCGAAGAAACAGCTCCAGGCATGCTTGGCCCAGCCGGGCGAAGAAATGTTCAGGTGGATGTCTCCCGGCTGCAGCCCGAGCCAGTACATCGTCGACAACCCGCCGACGGGGTAGCTGCGCTGGCTGTGTCGCACCAGCTTCGGTTTTGCTGTGGTGCCCGACGTAAAATACAGCAGCATCGGATCGTCGGGCTTTGTCGGCCCATCCGGCTTGAACTCCTCGGGACACTCTACGGCTTGTTCGTACGGCAGCCAGCCCTCGTGCTTCGACGACGCATCAACGACGACACGGATGAGATGATTTCCGCCGAGGCCGGCGAATTTCGCGACCTGATCTTGCGACGCCACCACAACTTTGGCACGGCCGCGATCGAGTCGGTCGCGCAGTTCGTCCGCCGTCAACAGCGTGGTTGCGGGGATGACCACCACCCCAAGCTTCATCGCCGCCAGCATGGTCTCCCACAGCGGAATGACATTGCCGAGCAAGAGCAGCAAATGATCGCCGCGTTTCAGCCCCTGTGCGCGCAGGAAATTCGCGACCTGATTGGAACGGCGGGACAGCGCCTCGAACGAAAGCTTTGTTTCGCGATTGCTGCCGGCATCGACGATCCACAGCGCCGGGCAGTTTTTGCTTTCTGGATCGCGCGCCAGCTCCGCATCGAACCAGTCCAGCGCCCAGTTGAACGGCACCGGATCCGGCCAGCGGAATCCTTTGACCGCCGCATCGTAGTCGGCACGATGCTGGAGCAGGAAGGAGCGCGCGTCCTGGAATGTGGTCATCGGTTTCAGCTATTTTCCGGCCAGGCCGCGGACATGCTGGATGATCCCGGAAAAATCCATCCCGCCATGCCCCGCGCCGTCGAACGCCTTGTAGATTTCCTGCGCGTGTTTTCCAAGCGGCGTCGCTGCGCCGGTGGCTTTGGCCGCATCCTGCGCCAGCGTGAGGTCCTTGACCATCAGGGCCGACGCAAAACCCGGCTTGTATTCGTTGTTCGCCGGCGATGTCGGCACCGGGCCCGGCACCGGACAATAAGTCGTCAGCGACCAGCATTGTCCCGACGAGGTTGATGCAACGTCGAACAGCGCCTGATGCGACAGCCCAAGTTTTTCGGCCAGCGCAAAGGCTTCGCTGACCGCGATCATGGAAATACCCAGGATCATGTTGTTGCAGATTTTCGCCGCCTGCCCCGCGCCCGCGCCGCCGCAGTGCACGATCTTCTTGCCCATCTTTTCCAGCACCGGCTTTGCCGCTACAAACGCTTTTTCATCGCCGCCGGCCATGAAGGTCAGCGTTGCGCCCCTGGCACCGCCGGTGCCGCCAGACACCGGTGCATCGACCGAGGCAATGCCATGCTTCGCCGCCAGTGCATGGGCCTGCTTCGCGCTCTCGACATCAATGGTCGAACAATCGATGATCAGCGATCCCTTTGCCATCGAAGGCAATATCTCGGTCCAGACCGAAAGAACATGCTTGCCGGCCGGCAGCATCGTAATGACGACTTCGGCGCCCTTCACCGCGCTGGCCGCACTGTCGGCGATCGTAGCGCCATCCGCTTTTGCCTGAGTGCGCGAGGCTTCCACCAGATCGAAGCCTGTCACCTTGTGGCCGGCCTTGACCAGATTGGCAGCCATCGGCCCCCCCATGTTGCCGAGGCCGATGAATGCGATGCTTGTCATGTCTAATTCCCTCCGCTCAGGAGTTTCTATTTGGGTTCGCTGAACACGAGTTCGTCGGCGCCGATCTCTGCGAAGTACGGCGCAACCATCTCAGGCGTAACATCCTCGATCCGCGAGGGCGACCACCGGGGATTGCGGTCCTTGTCGATGACAGCCGCGCGCACGCCTTCGCGAAGATCGTCGCTGGCGAACACCTCAAGCGCGGCGCGATATTCCCGCACCAGACATTCTTCCAGCGAGGACGAAGCGCGCGCCAACCGCAACAGTTTTAAGGCGACGACCATGCCGCGCGGCGACTTCTCGTTCAATGTCTTGAGGGTCGCTTGCGCCAGTTCCGAACCATCCCGCTGCAGGGCTGCGATGATATCTTCCATCCGGTCATGGGCAAACCAGCGATCGATGTGCGATTGCATCGCCCCGACCGGTCCGCCGATTTCACCGGTTGCGAAAGCACCGATTGTGTTTCTTACATCGGCGGAACTCGCGGCTCCGCGAAAATTGACGAGAGCCTCGCGTAACGCAGCAAGTTTAGCGGACGGTACGAGCGCGTCTGCAAAACGCGCATAGATCGCGTCAGGGCCGTTCATGGTGTGGCCGGTTAACCCAAAATACGTCCCGACCTCGCCTGGCGCGCGTGACAGCAGCCAGGTGCCGCCGACATCCGGAAAGAACCCAAGACCGACCTCCGGCATCGCGAGTTTTGTGCGCTCGGTGACCACGCGATGACTGCTGTGCGCGGAAAGGCCTACGCCTCCGCCCATCACGATGCCGTCCATGAAAGCGACATAGGGTTTTGGGAATTTGGCAATGCGGGCGTTGAGAATGTACTCCTCGCGCCACAGGATTTTGCCTAGATCGCCCTGAACTTTCGAGCTTTCATAGAGCGCCCGGATGTCGCCGCCGGCGCAGAGGCCGCGCTCGCCCGCGCCTTCCAGGAGAATCAGGCCGATCGCCGGATCGGCCTCGAACTGGTCGAGCGCTTTGTCGATGTCGCGAAACATCTCCAGCGTCACGGCATTGATCGCCTTCGGCCGATTGAGGCGGATAACGCCAGCCGCGCCCTCGCGCCGCGCGATGAGGTCGGGTTCAGGACCCGCAACAGCAACCGCGGAAGTCGTCATCGCGCGCCCTCGATCAGCTTGCGCGCCACGATCAGCCGCATGATTTCGTTGGTGCCTTCGAGAATCTGGTGCACACGCAGATCGCGCACGATTTTTTCAATGCCGTATTCGCTGAGGTAACCGTAGCCGCCGTGCAGTTGCAGCGCCTGGTTTGCGACCTCGAACCCGACATCGGTGCCGAAGCGTTTTGCCATGGCGCACAGCATGGTCGCGTCAGGGTCCTTGCGGTCGAGCGCCGCCGCCGCGCGCCAGACAAAGGTCCGCGCCGCCTCCAGTTCGGTCGCCATGTCCGCAAGGCGGAATTGCAGCGCCTGGAATTCATCGAGGCGTTTTCCGAAGGCCTTGCGCTCTTTCATGTAGGCCAGCGACTTGTCGAGTGCGCATTGCGCGCCGCCGAGCGAACATGCCGCGATATTGATGCGTCCGCCGTCGAGCCCGGCCATCGCAATCTTGAACCCGATGCCTTCATCGCCCAGCCGGTTGGCAACGGGTACGCGCGCATTCTCGAAAATCACCGCCCGGGTGGGTTGCGCATTCCAGCCCATCTTGCGCTCATCGGCGCCGAGCGAAAGGCCTGATGTGTCGCCCTCGATCACCAGCGTCGAGATACCACCGGGGCCGTCATTTCCGGTCCGTACCATCACCACATAGATGTCACCCTTGCCGGCGCCGGAAATGAACTGCTTCTGGCCGTTGAGCACATAATGGTCGCCGTCGCGCACCGCACGAGTCCGCAGCGCCGCCGCGTCCGATCCGGAGCCCGGTTCGGTCAGGCAATAGCTCGCCAGCAGTTCCATCGTGCAGAGCTTCGGCAGCCATTTTTTCCGTTGCGTGTCATTGCCAAAGGCATCGATCATCCAGGACGCCATGTTGTGGATCGAGATGAACGCCGATACCGTCGGACAGGCCTGCGCTAAGGCCTCGAAGATCAGCGCCGCATCGAACCGGCTCAGCGCGGAGCCGCCGACGTCATCGCGGATATAGACGCCGCCGATGCCGAGGGTGGCCGCCTCGCGCATCACATCGACTGGGAAATGCTTCTCCTCATCCCACCGGATCGCATGCGGCGCGATTTTTTCCGCGGCGAAATCCCGCGCCATGTCGCGAACCGCAATCTGGTCCTCGTTGAGAGCGAATTGCATCTAATCCCCGCGCCTGTCTACGAGATTATGCACCCGCTCAATTCATCGTCGGAATCGAGAACTCCGCGCCTTCCTTGACGCCGGAGGGCCAGCGCGCGGTCACGGTCTTGGTCTTGGTGTAGAAGCGGATCGAATCCGGGCCGTGCTGGTTGAGATCGCCGAAGCCGGATTTCTTCCAGCCGCCGAAGGTGTAATACGCAATCGGCACCGGGATCGGCACATTGATGCCGACCATGCCGACATTGACCTTGGCCGCGAAATCGCGCGCGGCGTCGCCGTCGCGGGTGAAGATCGCGACGCCGTTGCCGTAATCGTGATCGGACGGCAGGCTCAAAGCCTCGTTGTAATCGTGGGCACGCACCACCGACAGCACCGGGCCGAAGATTTCTTCCTTGTAGATCCGCATGTCCCTGGTGACGTTGTCGAACAGGCAGCCGCCCATGTAGAAGCCGTTTTCATAGCCCTGCATCTTAAAGCCGCGGCCATCGACTGCGAGCTTGGCGCCTTCCTGGATGCCGATCTCGACATAGTTCTTGACGCGATCGAGCGCTGCCTTGGTGACCAGTGGACCATAATCGGCGGACGGATCGATCGAGGTGCCGATCTTTAAGGACTCGACCCGCGGAATCAGTTTTTCCATCAAACGGTCCGCGGTGGTCTTGCCGACCGGCACCGCCACCGAGATCGCCATACAGCGTTCGCCGGCCGAGCCATAGCCCGCGCCGATCAGCGCATCGACGGTCTGGTCCATGTCGGCGTCCGGCATGACGATAGCGTGGTTCTTGGCACCGCCGAAGCACTGCGCGCGCTTTCCCGTGGCGGCGGCGCGCTCGTAGATATATTGCGCGATTGGCGAAGAGCCGACAAAACCGACGGCGCGGATATCGGGGTCGTCGAGGATCGCGTCGACTGCTTCCTTGTCGCCGTTGACGACATTGAGAATTCCCGGCGGCAGACCGGCCTCGATCATCAATTCCGCGAGCTTCATCGGCACGCCGGGATCGCGCTCCGATGGCTTGAGGACGAATGCGTTGCCGCAGGCGATCGCGGGCGCGAATTTCCACATCGGGATCATCGCCGGGAAATTGAATGGCGTGATGCCGGCGACGACGCCTAGGGGCTGGCGCATCGAATAGATGTCGATGCCCGGACCGGCGCCCTCGGTGTATTCGCCCTTCATCAAATGCGGAATGCCGCAGGCGAATTCGACCACCTCAAGGCCGCGCTGAATGTCGCCCTTGGCGTCGGGGACGGTCTTGCCGTGCTCGCGCGCCAGGAGATCGGCGAGCTTGTCGTAATCGCGCTGCGCCAGTTCAAGGAACTTCATCATCACGCGGGCGCGGCGCTGTGGATTGGTCGCGCCCCACTCCACCTGCGCGGCTTTGGCGTTCTCGACCGCGCCGCGCACTTCAGCCTTGGAGGCCAGCGCCACCTGCGCCTGGACGTCGCCGGTCATTGGCTCAAATACGTCCGCGAACCTGCCCGATGTGCCTTTGACCTCACGGCCGCCGATAAAATGTCCGATTGTGCGCATGCTTTCCTCCAATACCTTTGCGGGTGCCGGTTTGGCGGCATCTTGCAGTCTTTGCAGCGTTTGGAAAGGGTTTCTACGCGCGGCGAATTTCCGAAAAAGGCCGGCTTTGCGGCATTTTCGGCCGCCTAAGACCAACGTCGAATGCGATTGCCGCGAGGCCCCGTCAATGCCGCCCTGTTGCAGGGGCTCTTTTGGCTACGGATTTCTTTGTCGCCCGCTTCGTCGGGTTCGCCCGATCAAGCACGGCTTCGCGCCCGGCGCCGAGAATTTCGTCGGAAAAGTCCCCATTGCCTGCGACGCGGGCCAGCACCAGCGTCCCCATCATGGTCGCAATGGTCGCCATCGCCTGTTTGCGCGCGGCCTTGCGCGGAACGTCCGGAATCTGCGCGGCAAGCATGTCGATCATCTGCTCCAGCTTGGCCGAGAACGCCTTGCGAGTCCTTGGGCTCTCGCGGGCGATTTCCGCGCCCAGCGTCGGGATCGCGCAGCCACGGCCGGGATCGTCGCGATGAACGGGCGTCAGATAGGAATCCACGATCGTCGCCAGCCGCTTTTCCGGTGGCGTCTGTTCGGCGAGCTTGCGCCAACGCTCCGTCCCCCGATCCATCGCATAGGCAAAAGCCTCGATCACCAGCGCTTCCCGAGAATCGAAGTGAGCGTAGAACCCGCCATGGGTAAGCCCGGCGTCCTTCATCAGGTCGGCGACGCCGATGCCGTGCGCCCCCTTCTCGCGCAGCCGCATCGAGGCTTTCTTCACGATCCGCGCGTGGGTCTCTAGCTTGTGTTCCCTGGAGTAACGCATTGGTAGTCCTATAAGATGTTTGCAGTCATATAATAGCATCTGTTGCCGCAAAAAGCTGCAGTTTATTTGGTTCGGGGAGGCTCAGGAACGGCTACTCCGCAACCGCCATACTGCGCCGGTCCTGAAGGATGAAACTAAGTGCCTTGACAAGACCGCGCGTTGCCCGGGAAGTGGCACGAACCGCGCCCACGAAACCACGAATTGCGAGACCGTCCATGCAAATGCTCAATCCCTATTGCGGCGTCGATCGCGACTCGCGCGGCGTCGTTCGCTTGACGATCTGCAACGCCGGTTTGCTCAACATCCTCGGATCGGCCGTCATCAACGGCGTTTGCGAGGGCTTGGAGCTCCTTGCGACAGACCGGCAGATTCGCGTGCTTGTCATCGCCGGCCAAAGCGAAAAGAGCATGATCGGCGGCGCCGATATCAAGGAAATGGCAAAGCTCGACCAAGCGTCCGCCGAGAAATTCATTACCGGCCTGCGCGATCTTTGCGAGGCCGTGCGCGCGTTTCCGGCGCCGGTGATCGCGCGGTTGCCCGGCTGGTGCCTTGGCGGGGGCCTCGAAGTCGCTGCGGCCTGCGATTTCCGGATTGCCGCTGACGATGCCAAGTTCGGCATGCCCGAAGTCAGGGTCGGCATTCCCTCGGTCATCCATGCGGCGCTGTTGCCGCGGCTGATCGGCTGGGGCCGCGCCCGCTGGCTGATCATGACCGCGGAAAACATCGACGCACCCACCGCACTTGCCTGGGGGCTGGTCGATGTGGTGGCGCCGCAAGGCGGCCTCGATGCCGCGGTCGAGCGCACGGTTAAGGCCCTTTTACAATGCGGTCCGGAAGCGCTGCGCTCGCAGAAAGCCCTGCTCAGACGATGGGAAGAACTGCCGCTGACGGAATCCGTCAACCTCAGCATCGGCGTGTTTGGGCGATCGTTTCTGACCGGCGAGCCGCAGCGGCTGATGCAGGGCTTTATCGACAGGAAGCGGTAGCGAGGAAAAGTAGCCGTCATGCCCCGCCAACGGGTTGGCGCAAAGCGCCGCCCGATGACAGGCTCCGGCGGGGCGTCCAGTAATCACTGACCGCAGTGTTTACCGGATCATCCGCCTTCGCCTGGGATGACAGTTGTACCCGTTGGATCCCACTGCCCCTCGGCTGGTTATTTCACCACAATTATCGCCCGCCCCACCATTGCAAATTTTGCGGCGCATCATATGATGGATATCATGCAAATATTATCGCCCTCCGCGTAGCGCGAAAATTGAGGAGCATCCGCCATGGCCACAGCTTCCGATCCGATCGTCATCGTTTCCGCCGCCCGCACGCCGCTTGGCAGGTTTATGGGCGATCTTTCGCCCTTCAGCGCGCATCAGCTCGGTTCCCATGTGATCGGCGCCGCCGTCGAGCGCGCCAAACTGTCACCCGACCGGATCGACGAAGTGTTCATGGGCTGCGTGCTGCCGGCCGGACAGGGCCAAGCTCCGGCGCGCCAGGCCGCACGCGGCGCCAAGCTGCCGGATGCGACGGGTGCCACCACCATCAACAAGGTCTGCGGCTCCGGCATGAAGGCCACCATGCTGGCGCATGACATCATCAATGCCGGCTCCGCCGGGATCGTTGTGTCCGGCGGCATGGAGAGCATGACCAACGCGCCCTATTTGCTGGCGAAGGCGCGTGGCGGCTATCGCGCCGGTCATGATCGAATTATCGACCACATGCTGCTGGACGGCCTGGAAGATGCCTATGAGGCCGGCCGCTCGATGGGCGATTTCGGCGAAGCTACAGCGGAAGCTTATCAGTTCACCCGCGCCGCTCAGGACTTCTACGCCATGGAGACGCTGACGCGGGCCCGCAACGCCGTGGAAGGCGGCGCTTTTAAGGCCGAGATCGTGCCGCTCACGGTGACCGAAAAGGCCGGTGCCCGCACGATTGGCAACGACGAGATCCCGTTGAAGGTCGATCCCGCCAAGATTCCGGGACTGAAGCCGGCGTTCCGCGCCAGCGGCACCATCACGCCGGCGGCCTCCTCTGCAAATGCGGACGGCGCCGCCGCGCTGATACTGACAAAACGATCGCTTGCCGATCGCGATAGCCTTCCGACACTGGCCGAGATCAAGGGCCATGCCACCCACAGCCAGGAGCCGCAATGGTTCACAACAGCGCCGATCCCGGCGATCCGCAAGCTGCTCGACAAGGTCGGCTGGAGCGTCGGCGAGGTCGATCTGTTCGAGATCAACGAGGCATTCGCGGTGGTGGCAATGGCGGCGCAGCGCGACCTCGGGATTCCGCGCGAGAAGCTCAACATCAACGGCGGCGCCTGCGCGCTCGGACACCCGATCGGCGCGACGGGAGCACGTTTGATCGTGACGCTGCTGCATGCGCTCGAAGCGCAAAACCTGAAGCGCGGCGTCGCGGCCCTCTGCATCGGCGGCGGCGAAGCCACTGCCATTGCCGTGGAACGCATCGTCCACTAACGTTTGATGCGGTCGCACCTCGTCACGTCAGGAATTCCGGACAGGGAACCTCATGATCTCCAATTGGCTGTCGGCCGCGCTCGCCCGCCGCAATATCCATTACGGCTGGGTGATGGTCGGCGTGACGTTTCTCACCGCGCTGATCAGTGCCGGCACGGTCGGCGCGCCCGGCGTGTTCATCGTGCCGCTGCAAAATGAGTTCGGCTGGACCACCGCGGAGATTTCCTCGGCGCTGTCGATCCGCTTCATCCTGTTCGGCCTGATGGCGCCGTTCGCAGCCGC
Organism: Bradyrhizobium sp.; assembly: GCA_036497205.1. Classification (GTDB taxonomy): domain Bacteria; phylum Pseudomonadota; class Alphaproteobacteria; order Rhizobiales; family Xanthobacteraceae; genus Bradyrhizobium. Next base: position 836 of record DASXJV010000169.1, on the reverse strand, counting down.
GCTACTTAACCGCTACGGCCTGCGCAACGTGACGCTATCGGCATTGCTGATCGTGGCCTCCGCGCTTGTGATGTCGCTGGCGATGACCAAAGTCTGGCAATTGATGTTGCTGTGGGGGGTCGTGATCGGGATCGGCACCGGCATGACCGCGCTGGTGCTTGGCGCGACCATCGCTGCGCGCTGGTTTGCGGCGCGGCGTGGGTTGGTGGTCGGGATCCTCACCGCAAGCGTGGCGACCGGGCAATTGGTGTTCCTGCCGCTGCTCGCCAGCCTCACCGAACGGATGGGCTGGCGGATCGCTCTGGCGCTGGTGTGCGTGATGCTGGGCGTCGCGGCTTTCGCGGTGCTGCTGGTGATGCGCGATCGGCCCAGCGATGTCGGGCTGCGGCCGTTCGGCGATATGGGCACGCAGCCGCTGCCGGCGCCGCCTCCGAACAATGCGCCGATCATGGCGGCAGCGCTCGGCGCGTTGCGCGATGCTGCGAAGACACGGGTGTTCTGGATTCTGTTCGCCACGTTCTTCATCTGCGGCGCCAGCACCAACGGCCTGATCCAGGTGCATCTGATTCCGATGTGTCTCGACTTCGGCATTCCGCAGGTTCAGGCCGCGAGCCTCCTCGCTGCCATGGGCGTGTTCGATTTCGTCGGCACCATTGCGTCGGGGTGGCTGTCGGACCGTTACGACAACCGCTGGCTGCTGTTCTGGTATTACGGCCTGCGCGGCCTGTCGCTATTGTTCCTGCCATTCACCGATTTCTCGTTCTACGGCCTGTCGCTGTTTGCGATGTTCTATGGCCTCGACTGGATCGCGACGGTTCCGCCGACGGTGCGGCTCA
>DASXJV010000168.1:0-2731 GCA_036497205.1 Bradyrhizobium sp. | reverse complement strand
ATATCCACTAGATCATTATGCTCCCAAGCCCCAGGGTTATCCGGAGACGGAATTTGGTAAAACAGAATTGGCCAAGTGTCGCTTGCATCAGTCCCTTGCGACAATGGATCTTCGCTAGTCGTCGGCTCCGGAGTGTCGGATATTTTCGGTGCCGAGTCACGACGGCGGATTGAACTGATAGCTAGTCTCTATTTTGGCATTGAACACGGCCAGCGCTTGGTTCACCCGAGTCAAGCTGAACCGCTCAAGTCGCCCAGCCAACATCTCCGAAATGTGAGACCGTTCAAGCTTCGCCAGCTTTGCCAATTCCGTCTGCGACATTCCGCTATCATCGAGTCTGTCGCGTAAAAACTGAACGGCTGCGGATTTGACGACCACCAAATCCGCCGTGATGATGCCCATTACCTGCCATGCCTGCTGCTAGGAGTTACTGTTTGAATGGCGGCGGCGAGTGCTTTAGCTGCTTTGTTCGGGTCAAATTCAGGATCGAGAAGATCATCAAGCGTCAGTGGGCAGTTTGCTGGCAGCGGCGGGACGGTGATGCCGTGGTTCTCAAGCGAACGAGTGGCGCCGTTGCACGCGACGCGCCAGATCTTCTCAAGGTCAATTCGCTGCTTGAGGCCGGGCGAAAATGCAAGGACCGCGTCCCCCTGGAAAGTGACGATCTCGTCGAACCAACGGTCACTAGGCGGAGTATCGGGGGCGATGACGGTCTTCAGCAAATGGGTGATAGTCTGACGCAGGAGACTGGAAACTGCCCGGATTTCATCACGCCCCATGTCCTCGACCTCTTCTGTTAGATTGTCGAGATCGAGCGGGCACGCATCGCGAGACATGCCACGCGATATGGCGGCCTGTTCCTGTGTCCACTGATAGAAATCGACGTCGTGCTGTTGCGCGGTGCCCATGGCGTATCCCTCACGAAACTAATTGTTACCACTTTCTGGTACATTAGTCAAGAAACAGCAAAATAACCAGGCCTTGTAGGCACCGGAACTAAGAGGATAAGCCGTTTCCAAAATCTTCCTGAATCCGCGCTGGGGCGAGCGGCATGACCCATCCGCCCCACATCCGGGACAAGGGATTTGCCGCCCTAGGTCGCCTTTCGGTGTTACCCGCGTTCGCCTTCACCGACATCGCCACCGTCATCGTCGGCAGCGCACTTGCCGTCGTCGGCGCATACCTGATCGCCGCCAAGGGAGCCGCCGATGCGGGCGCCTACGTCGGAGAGAGCAGCAACATCGGCGCACGCGGCCGACGCGAGCAGGCGCTTCGCCACCGAGTTCTTTGCCCTTCGTAGCGCCCGAGACGGCGAAATGATCCCAATCCGGCGCCGCAGACCACTCACGACCCAAGAGAGGTAAGCTAATTTGCGTCCGCTAACGCGCTCGGTCCCCTGCGCTTGCCGCTGCTTGACCGCTTCCGCGCCGTCACCTTTCCCAAGCTTGGCGCAAAAGCCTGGCGCAAACGAACTCGATGACCCTCTTTACCCACGCGAAATCGCCTCGAAAGCTACCGCAGGTGTAGCGCCGAGCTCCCTAAGCCCAAATTCTCCACCGCCGAGCTGCCTGACGACCCGTCTCCGCCATGCTAATAGATAGAATCGAGCCTTGGGACGGACGAGCGAATGCATATTGCCAAAACGGATGATAAATCCGACAAAGGTGCGCAAGCGGCCATTAATTGTGCGTTGCGTACGCTCGAAGCGGAAGGCGGCGGCATCGACGCCCTCGCCGCCGCGATGCGCAACGGACTGGGCGCGCCATTCGCCGCCGCGATCGACCTCATCCGTGCCGCCCAAGGCCGCGTGATCGTCACCGGCATGGGCAAATCGGGTCACATCGGCAACAAGATCTCCTCGACCTTCGCCTCCACGGGTACGCCGGCGCTCTTCGTGCATCCCGCCGAAGCCAGCCACGGCGATCTCGGCATGATCACCAAGAGCGACGTCATCCTGGCGTTGTCATGGTCGGGCGAAACCGCGGAGCTCAAGAACATCACCGACTATTCGCGCCGCCACAATATCGGTCTGATCGCGATGACGGCGAACGCGGAGTCCACCCTGGCCAAGGCCGCCGACGTGGTGCTGACGCTGCCGCAGGCGCGCGAGGCTTGCCCGCACAATCTCGCGCCGACCACCTCCGCCCTGATGCAGCTCGCGCTCGGCGATGCACTGGCGATCGCGCTCCTGGAAAGCCATGGCTTCACCGCGCTCGACTTCGGCCTTCTGCACCCCGGCGGCAAGCTCGGCGCGCTGCTCAAGACCGTACGCGACATGATGCATTCGGGCGAGCGTATCCCGCTGACGCCGCTTGGCACCCGCATGTCGGAGGCCATCATCGAGATGACCACCAAGGGCTTCGGCTGCGTCGGTATCGTCGATGCGCATGGTCTGCTGGTCGGCATCATCACCGACGGCGACCTTCGCCGCCACATGCGCAACGATCTGCTCGACACCCGCGTCGATGATGTGATGACCCGCAGGCCGAAGACAGTGCGGCCGGATCAGCTCATTAGCGAGACGCTGGAGCTGCTGAATGCGATGAAGGTCACCGCTTTGTTCGCGGTCGAGGGCGATAAGCCGGTCGGCGTCATCCACGTGCACGATCTGCTGCGCGCGGGCGCAGCGTGACGCGTCCCTGCTAAGGCGAGGACTTCAGCAAGCGCTCAATTCTGCGGTCGGGCACCAGCCACAGCAGGGCCACGAGAACATAGATGGCCTGCGCGATCC
>DASXJV010000167.1:0-3423 GCA_036497205.1 Bradyrhizobium sp. | reverse complement strand
GGTCGTCGCGGTCGATCCGGACACCGGCAAAGTCGAGATTCTCGATTACGCGGTGGCTGAAGACTGCGGCACGATCGTTAATCCGATGATCGTCGACGGACAAATCCAGGGCGGCATCGCGCAGGGCATCGGTACGGCGCTCTACGAGGAAGTACCCTACGACGACCAGGGACAGCCGCTGGCGACGACGTTCGGCGATTACATGGTGCCTTGCGCGCCCGAGGTGCCGACGGTGCGGATCGCGCATTCGGTGACGCCGGCGCTGTGCACCGAATACGGCGTCAAAGGCGTGGGCGAGGGCGGGGCCATCGCGCCGCCGGCAGCCATCGCCAACGCGCTCTGCGACGCGTTCCGCTCGATCGGTGCGAAGTTCAACGAAACGCCGCTGACGCCGCGCCGCGTCTCCGACGCGGTCGAGCGCGCGCGCAACGGACGGGCGGCATCATGAAGTCCGCCCCATTTGATTATGTTCGCCCCGTGGGCGTCGCAGAGGCCATTGCCGCCCTGCGGCAGGAGGACAAGACCGTCAGCCTGCTCGCCGGCGGCCAGTCGCTCCTCGTGCTGCTCAGCCTCCGGATAGCGCCGGTCGACCTTCTGGTCGATATCGGCCGGATCGAGGAACTGAAGAGGGTGTCGGAATCGGCGACGCATGTCTTCCTCGGTGCGGCGACGACGCATGCCATGATCGAGGATGGTGCCGTACCCGATCCTTCACGTGGTCTGATGCCGCGCGTCGCCTCGGCCCTCGCATATCGTGCGATCCGCAATCACGGGACCATCGGAGGCAGCGTTGCGCTCGCCGATCCGGCCGCCGACTGGCCGGCGTGCCTGATGGCGCTCAACGCGACGGCGGTCATCCGCGGGCCTGCTGGCGAGCGGCGCGAAGCGGTGACCGATTTCGTGCAGGGCATGTACACGACGACTTTGCAGCAGGGCGAAATCATCCTGGGCTTCGATATCCCGCGCCTGCCGGAGGGCACACGTTGGGGTGCCGCCAAGGTCACGCGCAAGAGTGGTGCTTTTGCAAGCTCGATGGCCTTCGTGATCGAGCGCGGCGAAGGCGCGCCGGCGCGCGTCATCCTCGGTGCGACGGCGTCCCACCCCCAGCCGATGCCGGCTGTCGCCGACTATCTGTCGCAGCATACGACGATCGACGAGACAGAGATGCGCACCGCGATCGGCGCCGACCTCGATGGTGTAGATCCGGAAGCTGATGCCTATCAGCGGCGCAATCACACCGCTACGGTCCTGCGTGCCATCCGGGAGGCCCACGCCTGATGCTGACGGTCACGCTCACCATCAACGATGACGAACAGACGCACACGATCGAGCCGCGCACGGTGCTGGCCGATCTCCTGCGCGATCAGTGCGGACTGACGGGCACGCATCTGGGCTGCGAGCACGGCGCCTGCGGTGCCTGCACGCTGGAGGTCGATGGCAAAGCAACGAGATCCTGCGTCATCCTTGCGGCGATGTGCGAGGGCCGCTCCGTCCGCACGATCGAAGGCCTGCGCGACGACAAGATCATGGAAGTGCTGCGGCGCCACTTTCACCAGCTGCATGGCGTTCAATGCGGCTTCTGCACACCCGGCATGCTGGTGATGGCGCGCGACATCCTCGGGCGGCATCGCAAGCCGAGCGAAAAGACCATCCGGCGTGAGCTCAGCGGCCAAGTCTGCCGCTGTACCGGCTACGCGAACATCGTTGCCGCCATCGGTGCGGCCGGTGCTGAACTCGATCAGGAAGCCGCCTCATGAGCTTCCTCCGTCAACGATCATCCTCGAAGGGCAAGCGCTAATGCGTATCGACGCTTACACTCATTTGTTCCCCAGCCGCTATTTCCAGCGCATGCAGGAGCTCGTCACCAACAAGGGTGCGATCAAGCGCTGGCTCAATCTGCCAACCTTGTGGGATGTCGATGCGCGGCGGAAAATGGTCGACAGCTTCGGCGACTATCAGCAGGTGCTGGCCAATTCCATGCCGCCGCTGGAATTCGTCGCCGGCCCCGACAAGACGCCGGAGCTCGCACGCCTCGCGAATGACGAATTCGCCGAACTAGTCGCGAAATACCCCGACCAGTTTCCCGCCTTCATTGCATCGTTGCCGATGAACAATCCCGACGCGGCAGTCGAAGAAGCGACCCGCGCCATCACGCAGCTCGGTGCGCGCGGTGTTCAGATTTTCACCAACGTCAACGACCGCCCGCTCGATTCGCCTGAATACTTTGCCATTTTCGAGACGATGGCGAAGCACGACCTGCCCATCTGGCTGCATCCGACCCGCGGGCCGGGCTTTACCGATTACAAGGCCGAGAAGAAATCAAAATACGAGATCTGGTGGACGTTCGGCTGGCCCTACGAGACGAGCGCCGCGATGTCGCATATCGTGTTCTCGCAGATGTTCGAGAGGCTGCCGGAGCTGAAGATCATTACGCATCACCTGGGCGCGATGATTCCGTACTTCGAAGGGCGCGTCGGACCGGGCTGGGATCAGCTCGGGACACGGACGGACGACGAGGACTACGAAGGTTTGCTCAAGTCGATGAAAAAGCGGCCGATCGACTATTTCAGGATGTTCTACGCCGACACCGCTTTGTTCGGATCGGCGGCTGGCACAGAATGCGGCCTGAAGTTCTTCGGCGCGGACAAATGCGTTTTCGCGAGCGACTGTCCGTTCGACCCGGAGGGCGGGTACGAATTCATTCGCGAAACCATTCGAGTCCTCAATGAGCTCGAGGTTTCAGAAGAGGACCGAAAGAAGCTCTTTGAAGGGAATGCGCGCCGCCTGCTCAAGCTTTGAGCGGGATTGCAATCTGAAGGAGTGCGGCGGCGAGCCGCAGGGAGTCTTACTTGGCTGCTCGACGCGCGTCTTTGGCTTGGAATTTGCAACGCTGTTCCGGACAACCGGCGTAATGGCCACGAAGGAGACGAGGCAATGGCGAAGATGACCAAAAGTCCGTCGCGGCGCGACGTGATGCGTATCGGCGCGGCGAGTGCGGCATTGGGAATCGCCGGTTTCCCCTATCTTGCGCGCGCGGCGGCGCCGGATCCGGTGAGGTTCAGCCTCGACTTCCGGATCTATGGTGCGACCGCGGCGGAGTTCCTGGGTGCGGAAAACGGGATCTACAAAGACCTCAACCTCGATATGACGATCAGCGGTTCACCGGGCTCCGGCGAAACGGTGCGTCGCGTCGCCTCCGGAACGCACGACTTCGGCGTCGCCGATGCCAGCACCCTCGTCGCTTTCGCCGGCGCGAATCCCAAGGATACGCCGAAGCTGGTGATGACGATCTACGACGACTTTCCGGCCTGCATCCTCAGCCTGAAGCCGAAGTCGGTAAACTCGCTCGAGGATCTCAAGAAGATCAAGCTCGGCACCGGCACCTCCGACGGCGGCTCGAAGATTCTGCCGGCGCTGTTGAAG
>DASXJV010000166.1:0-19544 GCA_036497205.1 Bradyrhizobium sp. | reverse complement strand
ATGGGTTGCCAACCAGACGCTGGAAGATTACGCGCTGCGCTTCACGGCCAAGAGCGCGCGGCGCTGGTCCGCCGCCCGCGTCGCCAACACCGCGCTCGGCGCTATCTCGTTCCTGGCGCTGGAAGCGATCGGCGGCACCATTACGCTCAATTACGGCGCCACCAATGCGGCCGCCGCCATCATCGTCGTCAGCCTCATCATCTTCGCTTGCGGACTGCCGATTGCCTATCACGCCGCCAAATGCGGCATCGACATCGACCTGCTGACCCGCGGCGCCGGCTTCGGTTACATCGGCTCGACCATCACGTCGCTGATCTACGCCTCCTTCACCTTCATCTTCTTCGCTATCGAGGCGGTCATTCTCGCCACCGCGCTCGAGATGTGCTTCGGCATCCCGCGCCCGATCGGATATCTCATCAGCGCCGTCGTCATCATTCCGCTGGTGACCTACGGCATCACCCTGATCAGCCGCTTTCAGTTGTGGACACAGCCGCTCTGGATCATCCTTCACATTCTGCCATTCGTCGCTATCGCCTATGCCAACCCGCACTCATTTGCGGAGTGGCGGAAATTCGCAGGCGAGCACGGCGACGCCGGCGGCCATCTCGATCTGCTGCTGTTCGGCACCGCGGCTTCCGTGGTGTTTTCGCTGGTGGCGCAGATCGGCGAGCAGGTCGACTTCCTGCGATTTCTGCCGCGCGACCGCCGAACGTCGCGGACATCGTGGTGGATCGCGATGCTCAGCGCCGGTCCCGGCTGGATCATTCTCGGCGCGCTCAAGCTATTGGCGGGATCGTTTCTTGCCTACTTCGCATTGAGCCACGGCGTCTCCGAGGAGCACGCCGCCGAGCCAGCGCATATGTATCTCGAAGCCTTTCGCTACGTGCTGTCGCAGCCCGATCTGGCACTGGCCTTGACTGGCACCTTCGTCATCCTCTCGCAGCTCAAGATCAATGTCACCAACGCCTATGCCGGCTCGATCGCCTGGTCGAACTTCTTCTCCCGCCTCACCCACAGCCATCCAGGCCGCGTGGTCTGGCTGGTCTTCAACGTCATCGTGGCGCTGTTGTTGATGGAGATCGGCGTCTACAAGGCGCTGGAGCAAACGCTGGCGCTCTATTCCAACGTCGCGATCGCCTGGGTCGGCGCACTGGTCGCTGATCTCGTCATCAACAAGCCGCTCGGCCTGCGCCCGCAACATATCGAGTTCAAGCGGGCACATCTCTACGACATCAACCCGGTCGGCGTCGGCGCGATGACGATCGCCACCATTGTCTCGATCAGCGCCTTCTACGGCCTGTTCGGGCCGACCGCGAAAGCTCTGTCGGCCTTCGTAGCGCTGGCGGTTGCCTTCCTCGCCGCGCCGCTGATCGCCTGGGCCACCGACGGCAAATACTACATCGCCCGCAAACCGAAGCGGAGCTGGCAGAACCTCGAGGCGATCCAGTGCTGCATCTGCGAGCATTCGTTCGAGCCAGAGGACATGGCCTCCTGCCCCGCTTACGCCGGGCCGATCTGCTCATTGTGCTGCTCGCTGGATGCCCGCTGTCACGATCTCTGTAAGCCGCACGCGCGAATCCAGGCGCAGGTGTCGGAGACAATAGGCAAATTGATGCCGCAGCCGATTTACGCCCGCATCAATTCCCAACTCGCGCATTATCTCGGCGTGTTCGCAATTTCCGCAGGGCTGGTCGGGCTGACGCTCGCGATGATCTATCTGCAGACCTCAGCGGCGGTGCATGAGAATGATCTGCTGGCGGACGTGCTCTGGAAAGTGTTCTTTGCGCTCAGCATCATCATCGGCGTGGTGGCGTGGCTGTTCGTGCTGGCGCAGCAGAGCCGGCGGGCAGCGGAAGAGGAAACACGGCGGCAGACTACGCTGCTGATCCAGGAGATCGACGCACACAAGCGCACAGACGCCGAACTGCAGCGCGCCAAGGAAGTTGCCGAATCCGCCAACCTCGCCAAAAGCCGCTATGTGGTGGGCCTCAGCCATGAACTGCGCTCGCCGTTGAACGCCATCAGCGGCTACGCCCAATTGTTGGAGCAGGATTCCAGCTTGAACGCAAAACCGCGCGATCAGGTGCGCGTCGTGCGCCGCAGCGCCGACCACCTGTCCGGATTGATCGACGGCATTCTCGACATTTCCAAAATCGAGGCGGCCGGCTCTATCTTTCGCGCGACGAGGTGCGGTTGAGCGAATTCTTCGATCAACTCGTCGGCATGTTCCGGGTGCAGGCCGCCGCCAAGGGTGTCGACTTCGTGTTCGAGCGGCCGGCGGTGCTGCCGGTCGTGGTTTATGCCGACGAGAAGCGGCTGCGCCAGATCTTGATTAACCTGCTGTCGAACGCCATCAAGTTTACGCAAGCCGGCAGCGTGCAATTAGTGGTGCATTATCGCAGCCCGGTTGCGGAATTCGAGGTGATCGACACCGGTCCCGGTATCCAAGCCGGTGATCTCGAGCGCATCTTCGCGCCGTTCGAGCGCGGTGCGCTCGGCGTCTCGCAGCCGCAGACCGGCACGGGGCTTGGCCTCACCATCAGCCGGCTGCTCGCCGGCGTCATGGGCGGCGACATCAGGGTGACCAGCACGGTTGGGACGGGCAGCAATTTCCGCGTCAAAATTCTGCTATCGGAAGTCACCAATCCGACGCGGATCGCGCCGGTTGGGGCGCCTATCTATGGCTATCACGGACCGCGCAAGACGATCCTGATCACCGACGACGACCCGACCCATCGCGACCTCTTGCGCGAAGTGCTGACGCCGCTCGGCTTCATCCTGCTCAGCGCGCCCGATGGCTCTGCGTGCCTGGCGCTGGCGCAGCATTGCCGGCCCGATCTGTTTCTTTTGGATATCTCGATGGCCGGCATGGACGGATGGAACGTGGCGGAAACGCTGCGCAAAAGCGGCCATCATCAGGCCCGCATCCTGATGGTGTCGGCCAGCGCGCTGGAGGCGCACGGCACACCGCTGGCGCAGCCCTTCCACGACGGCTATCTGATGAAGCCGATCGATATTCCACGGCTATTGGAGACCGTTCGCCAGCTCCTCAAGATCGAGTGGGAGTATGAAGTAGATCAAATCACCGTTCCGAACTGGCGGCCGGACACCGGCTCGCGGCCGTCGGTGAAGCATGTCGAGGAACTGATCAGCCTCGGACAATTGGGTTACATCCGCGCCATCCAGGTCAAGCTGGACGAAATCAGTAACGATCATCCCGAGCATGCCGACTTCGTCAGGCAAATGCGCTCCTTGGTCGACCGCTTCGATCTCGATCAGTACATGGCGACGCTAAAGACCCTGCACAGCTATGATCATTGAACCCAAAAAGCGCGACGTCGCCCTCGTCGTCGACGATTCCCCGGAGACCTTGCGCCTGCTTACCGACGCGCTCGACGGCGCAGGGATGACCGTCATGGTCGCACTCGACGGCGCCGCGGCGATGCGGATCGTCGACCAGATCACGCCCGACATCGTGCTGCTGGACGCGATCATGCCTGGCATCGATGGTTTTGAGACCTGCAGGCGGCTCAAGCGCGACGCCGGTCTCGACAACGTCCCGATCATCTTCATGACCGGGCTCGCGGAGACCGAACACATTGTCCGCGGGCTGGAGGCCGGCGGCGTCGACTATGTAACCAAGCCGATCGCAATCGAAGAGATGCTGGCGCGGATCCGCGTTCACCTCGCCAACGCGCGGCTGACGCAGAGCGCCCGCGCCGCACTCGACGTCTCCGGCCGTTATCTGCTCGCGGTCAACAGCGTTGGCAAGATCATGTGGGCGACGCCGCAGGCGCAGAAATTGCTATCGGATACGCTCGCGGCCGATGCCGACGACGACTTCGTGCTGCCGGATCCGATGCCGCAATGGCTGGAGCAGGCGCAGAAGGGCAAGGCCGGATCGAAGGCGCAGGCCATGGCGGCGTTTCCCGGCAATGAGCTGCTGAGGCTGCAATATATGGGCAAGCTCGGCCCGAACGAGTTCCTGCTGCGTCTCGCCAAGGATTCCGGCGCCGACGCGCCGGCGGAATTCTCCAGCGAACTTGGCCTGACGGTGCGCGAGGGCGAAGTGCTGTCGTGGCTGTCCAAAGGCAAGACCAATCGCGACATCGCGCAGATCCTGGGCTTGAGCCCGCGAACCGTCGACAAGCATCTCGAGCAGATCTATTCCAAGCTCGGGGTTGAGAACCGCACCGCGGCGGCCGCGATTGCGGTCAAGACCAGAAATCTGAAGCAGTGAGCTGGGTGGCCGCGTAAGCGGCGCAGCTCAGAGCAATTCCATTGGCGGGCCTTTCTGCCACTAAAAAATTTCTCTGAAACGCGCACTGCCTGGCTGGCGACGCCAGTGCCGATCGCACCAGTCTCCTAGAAAATTCCCTGATATCAGGGAATTTTACAGGGAATTTTGCGAGTCTGGCGCCTAGAGACACGATTTAGTACCGAGAAATCGCTGCGTTGCAGCCACTTCTCGAGCAATTCCCCACGCAGATTATCAGGGAAAATAATTTGAGGAACAGGGAATTTCAAAACCGTATCAGGAAATTACAGGCCAAGAATCAAACATCGCGCGATTGGGCTTGATCGCATTTTATGTCTCGCGGCACAGTGTGACCCGCGGAGTGTCCCAATCTTCCAGCAACAACCGCTTAGTCGGACGGTCGCTGTTGAGCCGGCTCATCATCTGCGATAGCTCGCCAGGCAGCGCCCTCAAGATCGTCATATTGCCCGCTCCTGATCGACCAGAGAAACCCCAACAGCCCGACGAACCCGAGGCCGAGCGCCAAAGGCACGAGAATCACAAGCACTTCCATCACGATCTCCCGTCCGCGACACGGCGTGCGCGAAGCGCGTTCAGCATGACCAGTACGGATGAGCCGGACATCGCCACAGCTGCGATCAGAGGCGTCACAAGCCCGCTAATGGCAATCGGGACCGCCAGCAGATTGTACCCAACCGCAAGCCAGAGGTTCTGCCGCATCAGATGCAGCGCCTTGCGCGCGTAGTCGACAGCCGCGACCACCGGCGCCAGCGGCTTGCCAAGGAAGACCAGATCGGCCGTTGCCTGGCTCAGATGCGCGGCGCTGATCGGCGACATCGACACATGCGCAGCGGCAAGCGCGGGCGCATCGTTCAGGCCGTCGCCGACCATCATCACCTTGAAACCCTGCCGCTTCAGCTCTTCGATACGCGCGATCTTGTCGACCGGCGTGACGCCTGCGCGCCATTCGGCAATTCCGAGCGCTTGCGCCGCCGCCCGCACGGCCGGCTCGCGGTCGCCGGAGACGATCTCGATCGCAATGCCGCGCGCCTGCAACGCAGCGATCATGGCTCGCGCATCCGGGCGCAACCGCTGCCGGACCGCAAACACATAACCCGCATCGCCGGGGCTGAAGGCGACGGCCGATACTTCGGGGTCGCGGATGAGGATTTCGTCGGCCAGTTGATCATCGCCGCAGAACGACGGCCGACCGAGCCTGACCTCCACGCCATCGACGACGGCGCGAACCCCCTGCCCGGGCTGTTCGACCGCCCCCGCGACCGGCGATTTCGCGCCCGAGGCGCGCGCGACCGCGGCAGCGACCGGGTGATGACTGGCGAGCGCGAGCCGTCCGGCAAGCTCGAACACGTCGGGGGGGATGCTCGCTGAATTGACGACATCCAGTTCCGGCAGCGTCAGCGTTCCGGTCTTGTCCAAGATGATGTGGTTGACCTCTGCCAGCCGCTCGATGGCGTCGCCGGAATTAAGCAGCACGCCTGCGCGGAACATCGCGCCGGATGCCACCGTTTGCACCGTGGGGATGGCGAGGCCGAGCGCGCAAGGACAGGTGATGATGAGAACCGCGATCGCAGTCACGACGGCGTCGTGCCAGGCCGCTCCCAGCAACACCCAACCGATCATTGTCAGCAGCGCCGCCGCATGCACGACCGGCGCATAGAGCCTGGAGGCCCGATCAGCGAGCCGCATATAGCGCGAGCGGGCTTGCAGCGCGTTGTCAAGCAACCGCGTGACTTCCGCCAGCAGCGTGCCTTCCAACACCGTGGAGACGCGGATGCGCAACGTACCGGACATATTGAGCGAGCCGGCATAGACCTGCGTCCCGTGCGCGGCCGTGATGTGCCGGGTTTCACCCGTGATCAGGCTCTGGTCGATCTCGGACCGGCCGTCGATTACCGCGCCATCGACCGCGCAGCGATCGCCCGGGCGCAGCAGCACGATGTCGCCGGGATGGATCGCCGCCACCGGCACTTCCGCGATTTCGCCAGTGGCGCTCAACCTCGTCGCCGTGTCGGCCTTGAGCGCCGCCAGGTTTCCAGCCACCGCCCGGGTCCGCCGCCGCATGTTCTGGTCGAGATACCGCCCGACCAGCAGAAACGTCAGCAACATGATCGCCGCATCGAAGTAGGCGTGCTCAGCGTGGTTGATGGTTTCGACCAAGGACATGCCAAGCGCCAGGATGACGCCGACGCTGATCGGAACGTCCATGTTAACGCTGCGGGTCCGCAACGCCTGATAGGCCGAACGGAAGAACGGCTGGCCGGCATAGGCCGCAGCCGGAAGTGCGATCAGTGCCGAAAGCCAGTGAAAGAAATCCCGCTGCTCGGACATCATGTCGCTGATATTGCCGGACCACACCGGCACCGACAGCATCATCACGTTCATGGTCGCGAATGCCGCAACGCCGAGACAGCGCAGCAGGAAGCCCGACCGCTCAGCCTCGGCGGCTTCCGCGCTTTCGGTCTCGAACGGATAAGCCTTGTAGCCGAGTTCGGTGAGCCGGTCGATGAACCGCGACGGATCGAGGGTACCCTCCCGCCATTCCAGCGCCACGCGGCGGTCGGTCAGATTGACTCGCGCCAGCGTGACATTGGGAATCGCGGAAAGCCCACGTTCGATCTTCGACATGCATCCGGCGCAGCTAACGCCCTCGACCGCAAGGTCGATATGGGACAGGCCGGCGCCGGCGGCCCTGACGTAATGGGAGAAGTCACGCGTCGCCTGCATGATCGGCACCTTCCTAGTTCAACAGCATGCGATTCCGCGACAGGAACATCCGGCCCTCCGCCTTGTCACCCTGGAGCACGAGATCCCACTGCCCTAACGCGATCAGCGCCGCATTTCCGCTATAGATTCCGATCCCGGTTTCCGCGAGCGTCACGGCCTGATCGGCGCGCCGGTCGGTCGGCCGTTCGAAGCGGCCCTGAAACTTCAAGCCGGACAGCGGCCGACCGTTGTGGTCTCGCGCCTCAACCCGAAGCGTTGCGCTGCCATCCGTACCCCGCTGGACCTGTGCGTCGACATGCCAGTTGCGTACGTCCTGGTCACGCGCGGCCGCGATTTCCTTCTCATAGGCCAGGCTCGCGCTATAGGCACTGTCGACCTCGGTCCCCGGCAATGTCTCGATCGCCAGCCTCATCATGATCATGTTGACCCCGATCACGACGCCGAAAAAGCTTACCAGCAGCAACAACACCATGCGTCCGGTCAGTTGCCTCGGGCCCGATACTCCTTTCATGCGCTCCTCCGTTTATGGCGCTACGGCGTTACAAAATTGTCCGTCGCGGTTGCTACCTCACCGAGGCCGACATCGGTGACGCGGAACCGCACCGGGATCGATTTCACGGAATTGTTCTCGGACCGCGCCGTTACCAGGGCTCGCAACTCGGTGGTTTGATCCCGGCCGAGCACGATCATCGGCCGGTCGGGCGTGACGGAATCGGCGCCGACGATATGGACCGTTGCATTGACCGGCCCGTCGATATCGATAGCGATGACGCGGTCGAAACCGCGCTTGTTCAGCAGGCGCACCGTATAGGCGTTCCGGATCGATCCGTCGCTGAGCTTGACTGCGACCGGATTGCGGTCATGCAGCACGTTGACGTCGAGCAGCGAACGCGTCAGCAACGCATACAGCATGACGGCGCCGACGGCCGCGATCAGCGCGCAGTAGACGATCGTGCGCGGCCTGACGATGCGGTAGATCGGCGGCTTGCCGGCCTGACGCCGGTGGATATTGATGTCGTTGTCATAGCCGATCAGCCGGGTCTCTCTGCCGATCTTCTTCATCACGGTATCGCAGGCATCGATGCACAGTCCGCATTGGATGCAGTCGAGCTGGGCGCCGCCGCGGATATCGATGCCGGTCGGACAAACCGCCACGCACTGATAGCAATCGATGCAGTCGCCAACTGGCTGGCCGAGCGCCCGTAGTTCGTTGGCCTTCTTCAACGAAGTACGCTTTTCACCGCGGTCATACTTGTAAGTGACGTTGAGCGCCCATTCGTCCGTGAGCGCGGCCTGGATCCGTGGCCACGGACACATGTAAACGCAGACCTGCTCGCGCATGAAGCCGGCGAGCAGATAGGTCGTGGCCGTAAGAATGCCGATCCAGATATAGGCCAGCATCGGCGCCTGGAAGGTGACGAGTTGCTTCACGAGCGTCGGCGCATCGTTGAAATAGAGCACCCAGGCGCCGCCGGTCCACCACGCGATCATCAGCCAAATCGAATGCTTCAGCACGATCTCGGAGATGCGCTCCGGATTCCACTTGCCCAGAGCATCCTTTCTCATGCGCTCGCGGCGATCGCCCTCGATCAGGCGTTCGACGGCGTAGAACAAGTCAGTCCACACCGTCTGCGGGCACAAATAGCCGCACCAGATACGGCCGCCGATCGAATTCATCAGGAATAGAGTGAGGGCGGCAACGATCAAGAGTCCCGTGAAATAATAGACTTCCTGCGGCCACAGCTCGATGAAGAAGAAATAGAACCGGCTGTTCGGGAGGTCGACCAGCACCGCCTGGTCAGGGGCGCCCAGTCCGCGATTCCAGCGAACGAAGGGCAGCAAATAGTAGACGCCAAGGCAAAACGCCATCAGGCCCCATTTGGTGCGGCGAAAGGTTCCGGAGACCTTTTGCGGATATACTTTCTTGCGGGCGGCATACAGCGGCCCGTAATCTTCAATTTCCGCTGCGATCGGGGGTGCGGGGCTGCTCATCTGAAGGATTCATCTCGCATTTGCGGCCGAGCATAGAGCGGACCTCAAACGCTCCGTTGATCCATCTCAAACAAAACCGCGGGGGTCCCTTCGCCCGCAGCGGTCATTTTCCACCGCCGAGCGAGTGGACGTACACCGTCAGCGCCTTAATGGTGGAAGAGTCGAGCCGGCCGACCCATGCCGGCATAACGCCTGCGCGACCGTTGGTGATCGTCTCGACCAGAGATGCCTCGTCCGACCCATAGAGCCAGATCTTGTCGGTGAGATTGGGCGCGCCGAGTTCCTGATTTCCTTTGCCGGCATCGCCGTGGCAAGCTGCGCAGTTATCCGCGAAAATCTTTGCGCCCGACGCTGCGTCATAGCCCGGGCTTGTCGACAGGCTGGACAATGACCGGACGTAGTTGGCGACCGTGACGATCTGGTCCTTCTTCAGGACGGCATCCTTGCCGAAGGCCAGCATGGCGCTTTCATGGGTCTTGGCATGGCCCGACCGCGCACCGAACTGGATCGTCTGCATGATCTGGTTGAGCGTACCGCCCCACAACCATTCGTCATCGTTTAGATTGGGATAGCCCTTTGCCCCTGCCCCGCCGCTGCCGTGGCAGGGCGCGCAATTATCGCCGAATGCCGCCTTGCCGCGGGCGCGGGCGAGCGCCAGCAATGCCGGATCCTTCTCGATATCCGCAAGCGAAGCGGCGCCAAGCGCAACCATCTTGTCGCCGCGGATTTTTTCCAGATTTGATAGCTCGACCGCAACATCCGCCCGGGATGAGTAGTGCAGGATCCCCGTGGTATGGCTCCACAGCAGCGGCCAGGCCGGATACACCACCCAATAGCCCACTGCCCAGACGATGGTGAGGTAGAAGGTGATGACCCACCAGCGCGGAAGCGGCGTGTTCAGTTCCTTGATGCCGTCCCACTCATGACCGGTGGTGGTCTTGCCCGTGACATGATCCAGTTCGTGGTGCTCGGCCATGATCGGTCAGTCCTCCCGCAACGGCATATTCGACGCCTCGTCGAAAGCGGCCTTATTGCGAGGCCAAAGCGCATAGATCACGATGGCGAGGAAGGTGCCGACGAAAATCGGCGTCCAGAAGGTCGTGACGAAATCCGAAGTGAAATTCTGAACGGTCAGGATTGCTTTCATCGTCTGCCTTCTCATCGAAGATTCGCTTTTTCGTTATAGAGCTTGAAATCCACCAGGGTGCCCAGCATCTGCAGATAAGCAACCAGCGCATCCATTTCCGTCGGCATTCCCGCTCTGCCGTCAAAATTTCGCACCACCGCCTTGGGATAGCGTCTTGCGAATCCATCCGCGCCGGGGCTGTCCGGATCGGCCTGCGCCTTCAGGTCTGCGGCCGCATTCGTGATCTGATCGTCGGAATACGGAACACCGACCCGGCGGCTGGTCCGCAGATGATCCGCCGCAGCCGCGACATCGATTTCGGTCTCGGCGAGGAACGGATAGCCGGGCATCACCGACTGCGGCACGATCCCCCGTGGATTGATCAGATGCGTGACGTGCCATTCATCGGAATATTTGGCGCCGACTCGGGCGAGATCCGGCCCCGTTCGCTTCGATCCCCACTGGAACGGGTGGTCGTACATGCTTTCGGCTGCCAGCGAGAAATGGCCGTAGCGCTCGACCTCGTCGCGCAAGGGCCGGATCATTTGCGAGTGGCAGAGGTAGCAGCCTTCGCGGACGTAGATGTTGCGGCCTGCCAACTCAAGGGGAGTGTATGGCCTGACACCATCGACAACCTCGATCGTGCTCTTCAAGTAAAACAGCGGCGTGATCTCGACCAGACCGCCGATCGCGATCACCGCGAGAATTCCTACGATCAGGATGATCGAGTTCTCTTCGAAAATATGATGCCGTGTCCAGAATGACATTTTATCGTACCTCATTCCGCAGGCTGAAGTACGAGTAGCGACTGCACTTCAGCCTCGCCGACACGCACCGTCATCCAGAGATTGTACGCCATGATCAGCGAACCGATCAGGAACAGCGCTCCTCCCGCGGCCCGGATGACGTAGAAAGGATGCATCGCCTCCACGGTCTCGATGAAGGAATATTCGAGGAAGCCGAGCGAGGTATAGGCGCGCCACATCAGGCCTTGCAAAATTCCCGACACCCACATCGCAGAGATGTAGAGGACGATACCGATGGTCGCGATCCAGAAGTGCCAGTTAACGAGCTTGAGGCTGTAAAGTCTCTTGCGATCCCACAGCCAGGGCACCAGGCAATACAGAGCGCCGAACGAGACAAATCCGACCCAGCCCAACGCGCCTGAATGCACGTGACCGATGGTCCAGTCGGTGTAATGGCTGAGCGAATTGACGACCTTGATCGACATCATGGGGCCTTCGAACGTCGACATTCCGTAGAAGGCAACCGATACCACCAGCATCCGCAACACGGGATCGGTACGAAGCTTGTCCCAAGCGCCCGACAACGTCATCAAGCCGTTGATCATGCCACCCCAGGACGGCATCCAGAGCATGATCGAGAAGGTCATGCCCAGGGTCTGCGCCCAGTCGGGAAGTGCGGTGTAATGCAGATGATGTGGACCCGCCCAGATATAGAGAAATATCAATGCCCAGAAGTGAATGATCGACAGGCGGTAAGAGTAGATCGGCCGCTCGGCGCGCTTCGGGATGAAATAATACATGATGGCAAGGAAACCGGCGGTCAGGAAGAAGCCGACGGCATTGTGCCCATACCACCACTGGAACATCGCGTCCTGGACACCGCCCCAGGCGATGTAGGACTTTGAGCCGAACAGCGACACCGGAAGCGCCGGATTGTTGCCGAGGTGAAGCACCGCGATGGTGACGATGAAGGCGAGATAGAACCAGTTGGCGACGAAAATGTGCGGTTCCTTGCGCTTGACCAGCGTCATCAGAAACACGAGCAGATAAGTTACCCAGACGATCGTCAGCCACAGGTCGGCATACCATTCGGGCTCAGCATACTCCTTCGACTGCGTTACCCCGAGGAGATAGCCAGTACCCGCAATGAGAATGAAAAAGTTGTAGCCCACGACAACAAACCATGGAGCAAGATCGCCGGCAAGGCGAACCCGCGAGGTCTTTTGAACGACATAGAACGAGGTCGCGAGAAGCACATTGCCGCCGAACGCAAAGATCACGGCCGACGTATGCAAGGGCCGCAACCGGCCAAAACTGGTCCAGGGCAGATCAAAATTGAGCGCGGGCCATGCGAGTTGCGACGCGATCAGAAGCCCCACGGCAAATCCCGCGATCCCCCAGAATACTGCCATCACAGCCGCGAACTTGATTGGGCCTAGATTATAGTTAGGCCTGCCGTTGATCTCCTGTGGCGGCAGCGACGAGCGGTCGAAATACCGGTTGAGAATTGCAAAAGCCGCGGCAAAGCTGGCGGCAGCGCCGAGAGAGGCGTGGAAGGCGAAGGCTGTATCCAAAGCCTTGGCCGCGGCAATCAGGCATAGAAATGCTGACGCGAAAAAAAATGCCGCCAGCCCTGCTTCACCGTGTGTCATCCATTTCGTCGACTGAGACTGCTTCATTTGCTGATTCTCTTCAGATCTGCCCTGCCCATCAGCCCTGATTTCGCCGCCGATGGTTTGATCGAGATCAATACCGTCTTCGTTTTGCGGCTGCGGAAGCCGAGCCGCGGCTGTGAGGCGGATCAAACTGTGGAGGCAAAGCTCGCTTGATGCAGATCAAGGACTAATGGGTACGATACGACTATCAAAACTGTGGTTTCGCGATCTCGAAAAGCAACGCAACGACTGAGGTCTCGCTAGTGAAGGTTCATCTCCTCCGACTTGGTATTGCGCTCCTCATGATAACGCCGGCGCTGGCGGCGTCTCCCGCCGAGCAGCGTGGCAAGGCGTTCGCGTTGGCCAATTGCGCGCGCTGTCACTCGATCGATCGCGTAACGCAAAGTCCGCTCAAGATCGCCTGTGTGTACCGAAACCTAAACACGGGCGTAGTGGTGGTGAAGTCCGCCCAAGATGCCGCGTGAACTGGTCACACCGGTTCGCTGAACCGGCCGGAAGACCGGCGCATCCTTGTCCAAGGATCGAAGAGTTCTGAGCCGTTGTAATAGTGGGAAGATTTCAGAATGCCGCGCAAATGCACCTCGCCCAGGAGACAATGATGTGGTCCAAGCACTCACGCCGGATCGATCCGATCAGCCGTTCGGCAAAGCCATTCTGCCAGGGCGAGGCTGATGCGGTGGGCTTGTCCAGAATGCCCATGGCGCGCAACGGCGTGTGACGACCGCACCATCGATCCGGTCCCGGTCGCGGATCATGTAGCGCGGAGCTTCATTCCACGGGAATGCTTCCGTGATCTGGCGCGCAACCCATTCCGCGGTCGGACGTGGTGTGACGTTGATCCAGGCCAACTCTCTGCGATCCAGCCGCACGAGGATGTAGGCGTACAGCAGGTCGAAGCCAAGGCTGGGGAAAACGAACAGGTCCATGGCGGCGGTGTCTGGCGCATGGTTACGCAAGAAGGTGCGTCATCCCTGGCTGAGCCGCCCGCGTCGCTTGACCATGTATTGGCGACACTCGACTGCGCGACCGCAAACCCGAGCTTGAGCAGCTCCCGGTGAATGCGCGGCGCGCCCCACAGCGGATTTTCGATGCTCATCCGTCGGATCAATACGCGCAGCTCCGGGCCGAACCGCGGTCGCCCTCCCAGTGGGCGCGATGGAGCTTCCCGCCTCCAGCTTAGGCGATTTCATCACGTCATCAACCCGGATGAGATTCTCGGTACGCACAGGCGCTGATTGCCTGCTTCATGAACCATCCAGAGTGTCCTAATTAGCCGGATGGAATTTGCGCGGCTTTGCGCTGGATCAAAACATGCACGCATATCTGTTTTTTGATGACGATGCGGCCGCAGCGGCGGCCGCCTATTCTGGAAATGCGGAGAGCGGCCATGCTGAAGAATCTTTTTGTCCATGTCCCTTCCGAGCGGCTGATACGCGCGGTCGTCGACGGCGCAGTCTCGTTGGCAGCCACTCATGCCGCACACCTCGATGCGGTTTCGATCGGCTACGAAAGAGCAACCGTCGGACTCCCCTTTGATGGCGGAGCGGCAGTGGCCGCGGTCTTCGAGCTCGAACGCGAGCGCGCACTAGTGCGAGCCGAGGCCGCTCTTGCGGTCTTCGAGACCGAAGCGCGAACTGCAGGTATTAGCTATGGGGTG
The DNA here is from genome assembly GCA_036497205.1 of Bradyrhizobium sp. Lineage (GTDB taxonomy): Bacteria > Pseudomonadota > Alphaproteobacteria > Rhizobiales > Xanthobacteraceae > Bradyrhizobium. The sequence continues at coordinate 5,344 of DASXJV010000166.1, read as the reverse complement.
AAGGCGCTGGCAGACATTCCTGCCGATGCCGCGGCGGCCATCGGCGCGTCTACGCGCCTCTACGATCTGGCAATTGTACTACAGCCCGAGCCCGACCGCGCCACCTTCGACAACACCATTGCGCAGGAAATCCTGTTTCAATCGGGTGGCCCGGTCCTTTTCATTCCCTACACGCACAAGGGGCCGTTTGAGCCAAGACGCATCGGCATTGCCTGGGATGGAAGCCACGTTGCAGCGCGTGCACTTCGCGACGCTGCGCCTTTTCTGTCACGCCTGTCTCGAACGGATGCTATTACCATTATGTGTCTCAACGAGGAGCAGGTCCCGGCGGACGCAACCTCTGCGATGTTGGCGGCGCACTTGGGGCGGCACGGCCTTACCGCTCGGATCGAGCGCATGAGCGCAGGCCGCTCGGAGATACAGCCGGCGATCTTATCGATCGCAGCCGACACAGGTCTCGATCTGATCGTCATGGGTGGCTACGGCCATTCGCGCTTGCAGGAGCGTGTGTTAGGCGGTGTCACGCGCGGCATGCTTCAGTCCATGACCGTGCCGACACTGATGTCCCATTGATCACCGCGCCAAACGCCGCGCCGCGGGTAAAGAAGCGCATCGGCGCGCTCCGTCGCCGTGTGTACGCCGTTCTTGAACAGGACGACGGCGCCGCTGGCATCAGCCTGGCTCTGAACCGGATTTTGATCTTGCTGATTGTTGCCACGCTCACGGCGACGGTGATTGAGTCCGTGCCGGAACTGGCGAACGCCTACGCGTTGCCGCTCAGCGCGATCGAGTGGGCCGCGACGCTCATCTTCTCGCTGGAGTATGCCGCCCGGGTCTGGAGCGCGGTTGAACATCCCCTGTCGAAGCGTGGCGCGCTTTCCGGACGGCTCCGTTTCATTCTGAGTTTTCCGGGTTTGATCGATCTGGCGGCTATTCTGCCGTTTTGGCTGAGCGTTTTTGTTGCTTCTGATTTTCGGGTCTTGCTGGTCCTGCGCCTCGTGCGCTTTTTCAAGCTAACGCGCTATTCGCCGGCGATGCGTTCACTGTTGGACGCCTTGTATGCGGAGCGACGCGCGTTGGGCGGCTGCTTTGTCATTTTGCTGGGCACGGCGCTCATAGCCGCGGCGCTGATGCACCTAGTCGAGCGTGCGGCGCAGCCGGAGCGGTTCGGAACGATTCCGGATGCCCTGTGGTGGGCGATCGTGACGCTCGGGACGGTCGGTTATGGCGACGCCGTTCCGGTCACCGCGCTTGGACGCGTTTTGGCAGCTCTTACGATTTTTTCCGGATTGCTCATGATGGCGCTCCCGGTGGGCATTTTCGCCACTGCTTTCGCCAACGAAGTCCATCGCAGGGATTTCATCATCACTTGGGGCCTTGTCGCACGTATTCCCTTGTTCAGCAGCTTGACCGCGACCGAAATCGCGGAGGTGATGACGATGTTGCGCGCGCAGAAAGTGGACACCGGTGCGGTCATTGCTCGCCGCGGCGAACCCGCCCATTCGATGTATCTGATCGCCGATGGCGAAATTGAAATAAAGTTGCGGCACGAGCACGTCCGGCTGGGTGCCGGCCAGTTTTTCGGCGAGATCGCGGCGCTGCGTCGCACACGACGTTCGGCGACGGTGACGGCCGTGATGCCGACGCGCCTGCTGGTGCTGGATGCGTTTGATCTTCACGGCCTGATGGACCGCCAGCCAGAGCTTGCGGCGCGGATCGAGGAAGCGGCGCGTGCAAGGCTCGGGCATGCCCTTAACGCGCGAGACGGTGATCTCGTCTCGGAAGAGCTATCCAGTGCACCTTCCAACTGATTTTACCGGGCTGGAACGCCCTAGGGATCCTGCTGAAACTGGTTGGCGCTCTTAAGGACATGAAAGTTGCGATCCTCCGCAACGCGCCATCGTTAAAGATCCCGATCGTCTATGACCTATCGGACACGGTGTTCGGCTCGCCATGGCTCGGACAGAAGTATCCACGACTTCAACGCAGTCGGTCTCTAAGCCATGTGGATCAAACAACCGTTCTGTTGTTGTTCGCTGGCCGTTGCTGCACCGGTTCTGTCAGCAAATCGGCCCAGATGAGCACACCCGCGAAAATCGCGAAAACAAAAACCACAGCTGCAGAAACCAGGATCGAGTCAATGGGCATGGTTAGCTCCTCTGCATTTCGCAGGCATTATGCCGAATTGCCAAATGCGAGCTTTGATGCGGATCAAACTGTGGAGTCAAACCGGTGCGCTGCTGCCAAACTTTTCAGCCCAACATCGGCAATTTCGCCGAGCGAACGTCTGTTGATGCAGATCAATACTAGCAGCCATGATCTGGCTACTGAGAATGAACCTTTGCAGGTCGTTAGTGGATGCAAAGACTGAGGTCCGCCGATGAAGGTTCATCTTTGCCAGATTGCCTTTGCGCTCCTCATGATGGATTCGGCGCTGGCGGCATCGCCCGCCGAACAACGCGGCAAAACCTTCGCGCTAGCGAATTGTGCGGGGTGTCACTCCATCGATCGCGTGACTGAAAGTCCGCTCAAGATCGCGCCGCCATTCCGTACGTTGCATCTGCGCTACCCGGTCGAAAGCCTCGGCGAGGCTTTGGCCGAAGGCATCGAAACGGGTCACCCGACAATGCCGGCGTTCCAGCTTGATCCAGACCAGATCCATGACCTTCTGGCATATTTGAAAACCCTCGAATAGCCGCTGCGGCATGCCCAGCAAAATTACCATCATTCAGGGGCATCCGGATTCTTCGCGCCAACATCTTTGTCATGCGCTGGCCAACGCCTATGCCGATGCGGCGGCGCAGACGGGTCACAGCGTCAGCCGCGTTGAGATCGGGGGCCTCGATTTTCCGTTGTTGTGAACCCAGGAAGAATTCAACTCAGGCGCACCGCCAGCATCTCTCAAGGCTGCGGTGGACGCGATCTTCGCGGCGGATCATCTCGTTTTGATTTTTCCACTTTGGCAGCTATTGCGCCGCCTGCACGGTCCAGGCGACCATATCCTTGGCAACTCGAGCGAAACCATCGTTGAAGGCGGTGACGGCTGCCGCTGGCTCGACTTTGTCGAATTTCTCACTCTCCTGGAACAAGCGCGACGCGATGACTTTCCCGTTCTTGTCGACAATTCGCGCCGACAATCCGATCTCAGCCGCCGGTTCTGAATCCACCGCAATCCGAAAACGCCTGACATCGATGAGAAGCTGAAAGTCAGGCTGTCCAGCGTCGCTTACGCGTAGCGGGGCGTGCGCAATATCGTAGTTCTCAAAGCTCTCGATCAATCTGGCCTGCAACAGCTTCGGGATGCTGTCGGCCCAGATGAAGTCCGCGAATTCGGGTTGGTCCTTCGCCGGTGAGACCAACATCCGCTGCGTCTCGAGCATCGCGACCGCGGTGGGCTCCGGGATAGCCAATTGACCCTTGATGGCTGTCCTTGGGGACGCGAAGCCCTGCGCCGCGCGCAGGTCATAAGTAATTTTGGCCGCCGTCGACGCACCGCCGCCCATCGTCTTTTCAAGACCAGCGAGGATGCTGTCGATTTTTCCGGTGTTCCGCGCCAAGCCCTCGGAAAAGACCTGCAGATTGGCGATGGTGTTCTTCAGCGGCTCTGAATTCTCGGCCAAGACGGAATCGACGCGCCGCAAGGCATCGCGCGCGGCCTGGCTCATGCTCTGGCCGGCTCCGGCCTCGGCGATCAGCGTCGGCACTGCACCGGCCTCCTTCGGCATCGTGCCGCCTTCCAGCGCGATCACGGGAACGCCGGTCAAGCCCTGAAATTCCAGGCCGACCTTGGTGTCGGATCGCACCGGCGTCGTCGAGGCAACCGAGATCCTCGCATTGACGCGGCGCGGATTATCAGGCGCGAGGGCGAGATCGGTCACCTCGCCGACGCGGATTCCATTGAAGAGCACGGCGGCGCCCACCAGCAGCCCCGGCACCGAGCCATCAAACTCGACATGATAGGTGGCGCGCGGGCCGAGCCCGCCTGTGTTGTGAAGCCAGTAGACGAAACCGAATACGGCAGCGATCGCCGCCAGCACGAAGGCGCCGACAACAACGAAGGGAGCGCGGGTTTCCATGTCTCAACTCGCTTGCGGTTGCAGCATCTGGGAACGCTTGCCGTGAAAATAGGCCCGCACCCAGGGATGTTCGGATTGAAGCAGCTCGCGCATCGGTCCGATGGCGACGATTTTTCCGTCGGCGAGCGCCGCGACGCGGTCGCAGACGGTGTTCAGGCTCGCGAGGTCATGGGTAACCATGAAGACTGTCAGCCCAAGCGTCTTCTGCAGGGTCTTGATCAGGGAATCAAAATCGCCTGCCGCAATGGGATCAAGGCCTGAGGTCGGCTCGTCCAGAAACACGATCGCGGGGTCGAGCGCGAGCGCCCGCGCCAATGCCACTCGTTTCGTCATGCCGCCGGACAATTCGGAAGGAAACTTGTCGCCATCGTCCGATGTCAGCCCCACCATTTCGAGCTTGGCGTTGGCGACCTCGTCCATCAGCGCTTCCGAGAGCGTGAGGTTTTCGCGCAGCGGGAACTGGATGTTCTGCCGCACCGTGAGCGACGAAAACAGCGCGCCCTGCTGGAACAGGATGCCCCATTTTCCCGCGACGCTCTGAGTTCTCTGATCGTGGCTGCCGCCGATCGGCGCGCCCATCACTTCGATCTCCCCGCTTCGGCGCGGAACCAGCCCGATGATGGTGCGCATCAACACCGACTTGCCGCCGCCGGAAGCGCCGACCAGGCCAAGGATCTCGCCTCGACGAACATCCAGCGACAGATGGTCGATCACGACGCGCCGGCCGAAACCGACCACGAGATCGCTGACGCGGATTGCAAACTGAGGTGCCGATGGCTGCATCGCTACATCCCGATCGACGCAAAGAAGACCGCAAAAAGCCCGTCGAGCACGATCACGAGGAAGATCGATTTCACCACGGAGGTCGTCGTCTGTTTGCCGAGCGACTCGGCGCTTCCCTTCACCCGCAACCCCTCGCTGCAGGCGACAATACCGATCACCAGGGCCATGAAAGGCGCCTTGATGAGGCCAACCTCAAAATGGGTGACGGAGATGGCCTCGTGTAGCCGGGCAATGTAGATCGGCGGCGCCATGCCGCCATAAAACTGTGCTATCAGACCGCCGCCATACAGCGCGGCCATCGATCCGATGAAGCTCAGGATCGGCAGAGCACAAACCAGCGCGATCACCCGGGGCAGGATCAGCACCTCAACGGGATCGAGGCCCATAGTCGACAGAGCGTCGATTTCCTCGCGCATTTTCATCGAGCCAAGTTCGGCGGTGTAGGCGCTTCCGGAGCGGCCGGCAACCATGATCGCGACGATCAA
>DASXJV010000165.1:0-10174 GCA_036497205.1 Bradyrhizobium sp. | reverse complement strand
GCCGATATCGCCGAGCTCGTGCGCATGGCGATGGCGTCGGGTGAGGATCCCGGCTCGCCGCAGGTGCTCAAGCGCTACGATTCGGCGCGGCGCGCCGATATCGTCAGCCGAACCTTCGCGATCGATATCGCCAACCGCTCGCTGCTGTCCGATTTCCTGCCCGTGCAATCGCTGCGCGCAGCCGGCATGCATCTGATCAACGCGATCGGACCGCTGCGACGGCTGGCCATGCGCGAGGGACTGGCGCCTTCCTGGCGGACCGCCCGGCGGGCGGGTAAGGTTCACTGAAAGACCAGTCGCCCCGTTTGCAGCAGCCACATCACGCTGGTCAGCGTGATCACCGACGCGAACGTGCCAAGCAACACGGCAACCGAGGCGGGTTCGATCCATGCATCGTTTTGCCGGGCAATCACGAACACATTGAGCGCCGGCGGCAGCGACGCCATCAGGATTGCGGTCGCCGCCCAGGGCTGCGCGAACGGCCCGAACGCCAGCATCAATCCGAACGCGGCAAGCGGATGGATCAGGATTTTGACTGCAATGACGCCGGGTACTTCCCAGGGCACCCGGCCGAATGGTCGCAATGCCACCGTCACACCCAGCACGAACAGCGCCACGGGTGCCGCGGCGTCCTGCAGAAACAACAGCGTGTTGTCGATCGCGATCGGAAAATGAAGGTGCAGCCCCGCGGCGAGCGCGCCGGCGCAGGCCGACATGATCAGCGGGTTCAACACGATCTGCCGTATGACGAGACCGATCGTGTGCAGCCAGTGGCGATCGCCGCTATCCGTCAACGCGATCAGTAGCGGGACGATGGAGAACAAAAAGATGCTGTCGCAGCAGAAAATCAGCGCCGTCGGCGCCGCGGCTTTGGGGCCGAGCACGGCCAGCGCCAGCCCCGGGCCCATATAGCCGATATTGCCATAGCCGCCGGACAGGCCCGCCAGCGTCGCCTCGCGCAGCGACAGCCCTCCGATGAGCCGCCCCGCCAGCAGCGCGAGGAGGAAGGCAATGGCGGTACCGAGGGTCGTCGCGATCAGGAATGGCGGATTATTGAGTTCCGCGAACGGGGTTTTTGACGTGATCCCGAACAGGAGTGCCGGCAGCGATACGTAGAGCAGGAAGAAGTTCATCCAGGCCAGACCCTGCTCCGGCAATCCCTTGGCCTTGCCGCAGGCATAGCCGATGAAGATCAGCCCGAAATAGGGTAAGGCGAGATTTAGAATGTCGATCATAAGCAGGCGTCTTTTTCATCGTTGTAAGCCCCGATCGGTTCTTTGGACGGACCAGCCACGGCAAAGGTTAATTCGCCCGTTTGCCTCTAGCATCGGCCACAATCATGGTCTATTCGACGAGCTATGATAAAAACGCGGACCGCCAAATTTCAGATCGGACAGATCGTCCGGCACCGGATCTTCTCGTTCCGGGGCGTGATCTTCGATATCGATCCGGAATTCAACAACACCGAGGAATGGTGGCTGTCGATCCCCGAGGAAGTTCGGCCTCACAAGGATCAGCCGTTCTATCATCTGCTCGCCGAGAATTCAGAATCGGAATACGTCGCCTACGTTTCCGAGCAAAATCTGTTGCCCGACGATTCCGGTGAACCGATCCGGCATTCACAAGTTGCTGAGATTTTCGTGAAGGACAAATCCGGCGGCTATCGCCCGCGCAATCCCTCTCTGAATTAACAGCGCCACGGTGTCCCGGACGCGGTGCAGCGTTCTGCCGGCGATGCGCAGCATCGTCCGGTCACGCCGTTTGACGCTCGCCAAAAAAAGGCGCCCAATCCGGGCGCCTTTCTCACAATAAACTGAAGCGCGCTACTTCGCGGCCGGATTGGCCGCAGCCGGCGTACCCGCTGGCGGGTTGGCCTCGAGCTTCTTGCGGGCTTCCTCGGCGCGCTTCTGCAACTCTTCCTGCAGCTTCTTCTGGGTCTCCTCAAACACCTTGGGGTCAGTCGGCGGACCATCATAGGCCTTGGCAAATTCGGCGAGCGGCAGCGGCAGCGTCAGCGGCGCGCCGTTGGAGTTGATCGCCTGGACGATCAAATTCTGGCCCTTCTTCATGTTGGCGAGCAATTCCGGGGTCACTTCGTAGTCCGACATGCAGCCATTGGCGAAGCAGATTACATAGGGGCTTTGCGCCGGGGGGTTGTTGTCGACGATCACGCGGGTGCCGTGGACCAGCTGCATGCCCAGCGGAAGCGTGACGCGCAGGATCTTCTTCGGCTCGCCTTCGGGCTCGATGATCACGGCCGCGATGACAGGCTGGCCGGACTCGATGCGTCCATCCTTGCCGGTGAAGCAAACCTGCTTGGCGTTGGCATCCTGGCCCTTCAGGCAGAATTTGGTCCAGGGCGCATAGATCAACTGAACCTGCTGATCCTGGGGTTGACCATTTGCCGCCGGCGCTCCAGCCGCTGGCGGCGGTGCTTGCTGAGCGGAAGGTCCGGGCGCCGCGGGAGCGGCTTTCGGTGCAGCCTTGGGCGCGGCCTTGGCCTTTGGCGCAGCGGCACCGGGCGCCGGCTGCTGGGCCAGCGCGTCGGGAGCAAGCAGCACCGCGCTCAATGCCGTGGCTGCCAACAAGGCGAAAACCCGCCCACGTGGCCGGACCGACGCGGCCAAGATACGGAAATTCATTGCGGAAAACCCTTTCTGAACGGGAGTGCCCGAAACCGCTGCAGGCACCGACACCTGGCCGTTTGGCCGGCTGTCTCCTTGCCAATTGAGGCGGTTAAGTGACAGGCCTTGCCGTCTTGGTCAATTGCCCGCCTTCATACAGTGGCGCGCGAAAAGATCAATGCCGACAAGCATCTTTGGCATGCCGCAGCCGGATGCTGACGGCTATGATAAAACGCGGCAATGAGCAAGATCGAATTAAATCAGCGTCCTGTGTTGCGGGTTTCCGGATGCTCGCGCCTTCGAGCCGTTGCCTGTGCGATCCTCGCTTTCAGCCCCGTGCTGGCGATGTACGCTGGCAAGGCATCGGCGGGGGAGAGCTATGCCATCGCCATGCATGGCGCGCCGGCCCTGCCGGCCGATTTCACCCACATGCCCTATGCCAATCCCAATGCGCCGAAGGGCGGGCGGCTGGTGCAGGGCATTCTCGGTACCTTCGACAGCCTCAACCCGCTGATCGTCAGGGGTCTCGCCGTGCAGCAAATCAGGGGTTTTGTGGTCGAAAGCCTGATGGCCCGGGGCAATGACGAGGCTTTCACGCTTTATGGTCTGTTGGCCAAAAGCGTGGAGACCGACGACATCAGGAGCTACATCACCTTCCATCTCGATCCCAAAGCGCGTTTCTCAGACGGGCAACCGGTGCTCGCCGAGGACGTGCTGTTCTCGTGGGCTTTGCTGCGCGACAAAGGGCGTCCCAACCATCGCCAATTTTATTCCAAGGTCGCGAATGCCGAAGCGCTCGATCCGCTCACGGTGCGGTTCAATTTCGGTGGCGCCGACGACCGTGAGCTGCCGCTGATCCTTGGCCTGATGCCGGTATTGCCCAAGCATGCTGTCGATGTCGCGACTTTCGAAGGGACATCGATGACGGCGCCGACCGGTTCCGGTCCCTACCGCGTCAGCGCAGTGAAGCCCGGCGCCAGCGTGACGCTGACGCGCAATCCCGACTATTGGGGCCGCGACCTGCCGGTCAATCGCGGCTTATGGAATTTCGATGAGATCAGGCTCGACTTCTATCGCGAGGCCAATGGCCAGTTCGAAGCATTCAAGCGCGGCCTCTATGACTTCCGCGTCGAGACCGAACCGCTGCGCTGGCACGACGGATATGATTTTCCCGCCGCCCGCCATGGCGAGGTGATCCGCGATACGATCAAGACCGGGATGCCGCAGCCGTCGGAATTCCTGGTGTTCAACACAAGACGTCAGGTGTTTTCCGATATCCGCGTGCGCCAGGCATTGACGCTGCTGTTCGATTTCGAATGGATCAACCGCAATTACTTTTTTGGGCTTTATGGCCGCTCGGCCGGGTTCTTCGCAGGCTCCGAACTGTCGGCCTACGCCCGCGCCGCCGATGACCGCGAGCGAGAGCTGCTGAGACCCTACGCATCGCAGATGCCGCCCGACATTCTCGATGGCAGCTATCGCCTTCCCGTCAGCGACGGTTCGGGCCGGGATCGCGCAACACTTCGCAGCGCGCTGACGCTGTTGTCCCAGGCCGGCTACGATCTGGACGGCGCGGTGCTGCGGCAGCGTTCGACGAAAGCGCCCCTCACCTTCGAGATTCTGGTGACGACACGGGATCAGGAACGGATCGCGCTGGCATATATGCGCGATCTGAAGCGCGCAGGCATCGAGGCCTCGGTACGCGCGGTCGACGCCGTTCAATTCGATCAACGCCGGCTCGGTTTCGAATTCGACATGATCCAGAACCGCTGGGATCAGTCGTTGTCGCCGGGCAACGAGCAGTCGTTCTATTGGGGAAGCGAGGCCGCGGACCATCAGGGGACGCGAAACTACATGGGCGCAAAAGACCCCGCCATCGACGCCTTGATCGCGGCAATCCTGGAGGCACGCGAGCATGCTGATTTCGTCTCGGCGGTGCGGGCGCTCGACCGAACCCTGATGTCGGGCTTCTACGCTATCCCCTTGTTTAACGTCCGAGAGCAATGGATCGCGCGCTGGAATGTGATAGAACAACCTTTGGCCACTGCCTTGACGGGTTATCTCCCGGAAACCTGGTGGCAAAAGCCGGACCCGCGACCAAAGTGATCCCGTGATCCAGAACAACGCATCGCCGACGATCGACGGATTGTTTCGACGGATCCTGGCACGGAAGCCGGATGCGCTGGCGCTGCTCGATCCGCTCAACAAGCAGCGCGTCACCGGCCAATCGCCAAAACGCCTGACCTTCGCGCAAGCCGACCGCGCGATCTCGGCGCTGTCGGCTCATTTCATCGAAGCGGGGTTGCCGAACAATTCCGTGATCGCGGTTCAACTGCCGAACACCGTCGAATTCATGCTGACGGTGCTTGCCGCGCATCGCGCAGGCTTGGTCGTGGCGTTGCTTCCGCTGCTCTGGCGGCAGGCGGAGCTAACGGTAGCGCTCAATCGCACCGGCGCCCGGGCGATTGTCACGACGGGCAAGATCGACGGCGTCAGCCATGCCGACCTCGCCATGAACGCCGCGGCCGATGCGTTTTCGATCCGCCATGTCTGCGGCTTCGGCCATGACTTGCCGGAAGGCATGGCATCGCTAGATCTTGCCATGTCAGACGAATCGGCCACCACGCGCGCCGTCACACAGGACGGCCGCAGGGCGGCGATTATCTCATTCGACGTGACGGTGGATGGCTTTCGCGCCGTACCGCGTACGCATCTAAGTTTGATCGCCGGCGGCCTCGCATTGTCGCTCGAAAGCGACGTGCCGCAGGGCGCAACAGTGATGTCGGCATTCGCGCCGTCATCGTTCGCAGGCCTGACCTCATCGCTTGTGCTCTGGTTGCTGTTGGGCGGAACGCTGGCGCTGCATCATCCGTTCGACGGCGATGTGCTTGAGCAGCAGATCAACGAGCATTCCTGCGAAACGCTGATCGCGCCGGCGCAACTGGCGCTGCGATTGGCCGCGATCGAGATAGCGTCGCGTCTGCCGACATTGCGCAATGTGATCGGTCTTTGGCGCGCGCCGGAGCAGGTTGCGGCGAGCCCGGTCTGGACCACCCAACACGCTGTCCTGACGGACGTCTATCTGTTCGGTGAAGCCGGACTGTTCTGTGCCCGCCGCGCAGCCGACGGCGCGCCGGCACCCATCCTACCTGGACCGCATGGCGCACCGCGCGACATCCGGGGCGCGTCGGTCGCCGGTGAGATCCTTCTGACACCAAGGGGGACGCTGGCATTGCGCGGACCAATGGTTACCCCAGCGGCTTACGCTCCGCCTTCTCCGCCGAGCGATTCCCTGGTGGCGCAGCCGCCGAGCGATCATGTCGATACCGACTATGCTGCGCGTCTCGACCGTTCGACCGGAGCGATCTACATTACCGCGCCGCCCACCGGCATTATGGCAGTCGGCGGATACCGGTTCTTGTCGCAAGATCTGCAGGAATGGGCCAAACGGCTTGGACAGGGCGCGTTGCTGACGGCGCTGCCAGACCGGTTAAGCGGCCACCGTCTTGCCGGACGCGCCCAGGACAATGCCCGCGCCCGCGAGGCGCTGGCGGAACTCGGGCTTAACCCACTGATGGTGGAAGCCTTTCGCGATCGAACAGAGCCAACCTGATTGAACTTGGATGGCTTCGTTGACGCGACATTAAGACCGGCAAACTAGGATTTGCGCGTTCCATCAATCGCGTTGATCCGAGTTTTTAGATGTCCCAGCAAGGCCCGATCATCGTTGTGTCGACCACCGAGCGCCCGTCGTTCGCGACCGCGCTAGACGATGCGAAGATGTTTCCGATCATCGAAGCAGGCTGGGCCGACGCCTCACGCTCGGTCGAGCAACTGCAGCCGGCCGCGGTTCTCGTCGCGTTGTCCGGCGCCATTGAACCCGGCTTGGAGGCGCTGGCGCAACAGATCGCAGCGCGGCAGCCCTATCTTCCGCTGATCGCTATCGGTCCCCAGACATCGCCGCCTCAGAACGCCATTCCTTTCTCGCAAAGTGAAGGCAATTTCGATCGTCTGATTGCGCGGCTGCGCACAGCGCTACGGATCAGGACATTGCATGCCACCGTGATGCGCCGGCTCGACGACGACCTGGCGGCGCAAACAACGCTGGCGGAAACCGATCCCGCGCGCGACGCCACCGTGCTGCTGATCGGCCGTGGCGCCGCCTACCCTTCGCTTTCGGTGTCGCTCGGCGAGCGGATGGGAGTGGTCGGCGCGCTCAGCATTGAAGCCGCCGCGAAACAGCTCAATATTCGCGACATCAACGGTATCGTTCTTGGCGAAGGGTTCAGCGCGCGCGTAATGGATGCCTTCCTCACGGTACTGGCCGAAGATGCGCGGTTTCGTAATTTGCCTGTCGTGGTGACGTCGGATGGATTGGGGCTGGCATACGATCTGCCCAATCTCGAAATCATATCCGGTGACCCCGAGCGCGTCGCCGCAAACGCGTTGCCGCTGCTCCGACAGCACGCTTTCGAGGCACATTTGAGCGGCACTTTGCGATCGATCGACGCCGGCGGCCTGCTCGATCCGCGAACCGGTCTGCTCACGTCAGCCGCATTCAACCGTGATCTCGCCACGGCCGTCTATCAGACGCTCTCGCGCGGCGGCGGATTGTCGGTGGCTCGCTTTGCCTTCGATCCCGCCCACGCGCGCGCGCAGCTCGACGGCGCGCGGATTCTCAGCCGTTTGATACGGCAAATGGATTTCGGCGCAGCTCTGGAAGACGGATCTGTCGTCGTGGTGTTCGCCGAGACCGATTTGCGCACCGCCCATATGATTGCGCGGCGGCTTTCCAGCGTGATGCGCCATACCAGCCACGGCAAACGCGACGAGCGGTCAGAGCCGGTTGTAACGCTCGCGACCATGCTGCCAACGGATTCGGCGAAGTCGCTGCTGGCGCGGCTTTACGACGAGGCCCGCCGCGCCGCCTCGTGACGCTCTAAATTAAATTCCGGCCGTTTTCGTTTGCATTCTGAACGGGCCGCAATCGCGGCGTGGCGCGCTGCTGATCCCGGTCCATGTACACTCTAATTTGCATTTGCGTCGTGGGTTTCCCATGCGCCTCAAGATGCAGGAGCATAAAACGGCAAGAATCGCGCAAGCGCAGCAATTCTCGGCAAGCGGCCGCTTGCTCGGTGAATTACAATTCTCAGTGTCTGCAAGGCTGGCGTCAGGAGGACAAGGTCAGCGAGGCCGCGTTGAACATGAAGCCATTCTGGTTTGGAGCGGGTCCAGTAAGTAATGTCGGAGTGCTCGTCCGACTGGGCGCGATCGGTGCGGTGATGCTGAGCGTGGCCGGGGCGTTCGCTTACGTGGGCGGCTGGCTCTCGCCAGTACGACTGACCCAGCACCGAATGATGGCCGCTTTCCAGGATGCCAACGGCACTCACGCCGGCTTCCGCCGCAATCATGCGAAGGGAGTTTGCGTCACCGGCTGGTTCGAAAGCAGCGGGCAGGCAGCGGAACTGTCGAAAGCCGCTGTCTTCAGGCCCGGACGCGTCCCGCTGGTCGGACGGTTCGCGCTCGCCGGCGGCATGCCCTTTCAGACTGATGCGCCTGCGACGGTGCGCAGCATGGCGCTGCGCTTCCTGCTACCCGGTGGCGAGGAATGGCGCACGGGCATGAACAATATCCCGGTTTTCGCGGTGAACTCGGCGCGTGGCTTTTACGAGCAATTGCTTGCCTCCAGCCCCGATCCCGCGACCGGAAAGCCCGATCCGGCTAAAATGAAGGCCTTCCTGGCCGCCCATCCTGAAACAGGGCGGGCGCTTTCGTTAATCAAGAAACGCCAAGTGACCTCCGGTTTTTCAAACTCCACCTTCAACAGCCTCAATGCCTTCCGCTTCGTCGACACCGCCGGCGCCTCCGTTCCCGTTCGTTGGTCTATGGTGCCGGTGCAACCCTCCGCGGTTGAAAGCGCCGAGCCGTCAGCGGCAGGGGACAAGAACTATCTCTTCGATGACCTGATCGCCCAAATCGCGCAGCGTCCACAGCAATGGCGGCTGATGGTGACGATGGGCGAGGCTGATGACCCGACGAACGATGCGACGCTGGCCTGGCCCGCCGACCGCCGGCGGATCGACGCCGGCACGGTAACAATCGATCATGCCTCGAGCGAGGACGGTGGGCGCTGCACGGCCGTTAACTACGATCCTCTCGTGCTGCCGTCCGGCATCGAGCCATCCGACGACCCGTTGCTGAGCGCCCGCTCGGCGGCCTACGCGCGCTCCTTCACGCTTCGTGCCGGAGAGGAGCATGAGAAGCCGCCCAGCGCGGTCACGGCGCAAGAAGTGCTGGCTAGAGGCAAGTCATGAACACCAAGGCACGCTTCCCGGCTGCGTCCCGGCTGCTGCACTGGATAATGGCACCCATGATCGTGGCGATGCTGTTCATCGGCGTGGGCATGGCCGCTTCGGTCTCCGCCCGCTACGACCTTCTGATCTCAATCCACCGGCCGCTCGGAATAGCCATCTTCGTGCTGTGCGTGATCCGTATCGTGAACAGGTTCATCAATCCGCCGCCGGAGTTGCCCGATACGGTTCCATCCCTGCAACGCTTCGCCGCCAAGGCATCGCACATCGTACTGTATGCGCTCATGTTCATCATGCCGCTGGTCGGCTGGGGCATGCTGTCGGCGGCGCGCTATCCGATCGTACTATATGGGCCGCTGCGGTTACCACCGATCCTGCCGCATGATTTGACGCTCTATGCGTGGCTCCGCGACCTCCACACTGACCTCGCCTACCTGTTCTTCGCGACCTTCCTCGCACATTTCGGGGCCGCGCTTTTCCACGGCCTGATCCGGCGTGACGGCGTGTTCGGGAGCATGGCGTCGTGGCGGATCGATCGAAATCCAAGTAGGTCCCGGCTCTCCAGAGCAGCGTGACCGGGACACGCTCGTGACCGGGCACGCCAATGCAAGACCTACGCCGCCTTGCGATCCTCGGCGAGGTTGGCGAGCTCGCGCAGGATTTCGGTCGTGCCGGTCAGACGTTCCTCCGGGGTTTCCCATTCCTGGAAAAACACCACCTTCATGTCCGGCCGTACCCTCGCCGCCTGACCATGCTGACGGATGAAATAGACCAGCCGGTCCGGCTGCGCGAACTTGTTGTCGCGGAATGTGATCACCACGCCCTTCGGTCCAGCATCGACTTTCTCGGCGTTGGCGCGGCGGCAATAGCCTTTGATCGCGGCGACCTTAAAGAGATAGCGCACCTCGTCCGGCAAGACGCCGAAGCGGTCCCGCAACTCCGCGGCAAAATTGTCGATCTCGTCGTCGGTGTCGAGATCGGCCAGCCGGCGATACAGTGATAGCCGCACCGCGAGGTCGGTGACGTAATGCTCCGGAATCAAGACGGGCATGCCGACGGTTATCTGCGGCGACCAGCGATCCGCTGCCGGCTCGGCCACGCCGGCCTTGAGGTTGAGGATCGCCTCCTCCAGCATCGATTGGTAAAGCTCGAAGCCGACTTCCTTGATGTGTCCCGATTGTTCCTCGCCAAGCAAATTGCCGGCGCCGCGAATATCCAAATCGTGCGACGCCAATTGAA
>DASXJV010000164.1:0-3260 GCA_036497205.1 Bradyrhizobium sp. | reverse complement strand
GGGGGGTGGGGGGGGGGGTGGGGCTCCACATCGGCGGCCCCGCGGTGGCACCCCCCTCCCTGACCCTCCCCCGCAAGGGGGGAGGGAAAAGAAACGCCGTGCTTCCATATGCCCATCTCAATACGACTTCGGCAGGCCCAGCACTTTCTCGGCAATAAAACTGAGAATGAGCTGCGGGCTGATCGGGGCGATGCGCGGGATCAGGGATTCGCGCAGGTAACGTTCAACGTGGAACTCCTTGGCGTAGCCGAACCCGCCGTGGGTCATCACGGCCTGCTCGCAAGCCTGAAAGCCGGCTTCGCCAGCGAGATATTTCGCTGCGTTGGCCGCAGGGCCGCATGGCAGGCCCTGATCGTATTGCCAGCCCGCCGACAGCGTCATCAGCCACGCCGCCTCCAGCTCCATCCAGTTCTTCGCAAGCGGATGTTGGATCGCCTGGTTCTTGCCAATCGAACGATTGAACACGATGCGGCCTTTCGCATAGGCCGCGGCACGCGAAAGCGCCAGCTTGCCGAGCCCGACCGCCTCTGCTGCGATCAAAATGCGTTCGGGATTCATGCCATGCAGGATGTATTCGAAGCCGCGGCCTTCCTCGCCGAGACGGTCCTCAAGCGGAATTTCAAAATTCTCGATGAACAGTTCGTTGGAGTCGACAGCCTTGCGGCCCATCTTCTCGATTTCATGAACGGCGATGCGGCTGCGATCGAAATCGGTATAGAACAGACTTAAGCCGTGGGTTGGGTTCTTCACTTCTTCCAGCGGCGTTGTGCGCGCCAACAGCAGAATCTTTTCGGCGACCTGCGCCGTGGAAATCCAGACCTTCTGGCCGTTGACGACGTATTTGTCGCCAGTTCGTACCGCCCGGGTTTTCAGCTGCGTGGTGTTGAGGCCGGTGTTGGGTTCGGTGACTGCGAAGCAGGCCTTCTCGGTCCCCGCGACGATCGGCGGCAGCATCCGCCTGCACTGCTCCTCATTACCGAACACGACAACAGGATTGAGCCCAAACACATTCATATGCACGGCGGAGGCGCCGGACATGCCGGCGCCGGATTCCGCAATCGTCCGCATCATGATCGCGGCGTCGACGATGCCCAGACCGGAGCCGCCATAGGCCTCGGGAATGCAGATGCCGAGCCAGCCGGCATCGGCCAGTGCCTTGTGGAGGTCGGCAGGGAAACCGCCCTCCTTGTCCTTCTTCAACCAATAGGCATCGTCGAAACGCGCGCAGATTTTGCCTACCGCGTCGCGGATCGATTCCTGGTTGGCGGTGAGAGCGAAATCCATGCGCCTCAATCCTTTGGAGTGCCAGGCGCCGCTTTGGTAACGCCATCGCGCACCAGCGTTGCAATCTCGTCGGCGGAAAACCCGGCCTCGTGCAAAATTTCCGCGCCCTGCTCGTTGAGGCGTGGCGCCAGCCTCGCCGGCTCCGCTGAAGTCTCCGACCAGGTGGCCGATACCTTCATGTTGCGGATCGGTCCCTCGGTCGGATGATCGACCACCGGAAAGAAGTCCGTCGCGACCAGATGCGGGTCCTGCAAAATGCTCTCGAGATCGTGCATCGGCATCACGGGGACGTCAGCCCGGTCGAGCAGTTCGGTCCATTCGGCGGTTGTGCGTGTTTCGAAGATGCGGGAAAGTTCAGCATAGACCATGTCGATATTGACGGCGCGCCCGGCGAAGGTGGCGAATTTGGGATTGCTGCGCAGATCGTCGCGGCCGGTGGCCTTGAAGAAGTTCTCCCATTGCTTGTCGTTGTAGACGATCACGCAGATGTAGCCGTCGGACGTTTTATAGGGCCGCCGGTCGCGCGACAAATGCCGCGCGTAGCCGCCTTTGTCGAGCGGCGGCTCGTAGGTGAGGCCGCCCATGTGATCGCCCATCACGAAACCCGCCATGGTCTCGAACATCGGAATATCCACGCGCTGACCGCGCCCGGTACGGTCGCGATGCACGAGGCTGGCGCAGATCGCGCCCACCGCCGTGAGTCCGACGATGCGGTCGACAAGCGCATTCGGGACATAGCGCGGAATGCCGTCGCTGGTTTGCGCCATCAGGGCGGGCAGCGCGGTGGCGCCCTGGATCAGATCGTCATAGGCGGGCTTCGCGGCATAAGGGCCATCCTGACCGAAGCCGAACACGCCGGCATAGATCAGGCGCGGATTGAGCTTCGAGACCACGTCGTAGCCGAGCTGCAGCCGGGCCATCGCCTGCGGACGCACGTTGTAAACCAGCACATCGGCTGACGCGATCAGCCGCAGCACCGCGTCGCGCCCGGCAGGCTTTTTCAAATCGAGGCAGATGCTGCGTTTGCTGCGGTTGGTGTTGAGGAATACCGGACCCATGGCGGGATGGCGAGTCGGGCCGATCAGCCGCGTTACGTCGCCGTCGAGCGTCTCGATCTTGATAACGTCAGCGCCGTAGTCGCCGAGCATCTGGGTGGCGTAGGGCCCCATCAGCACGGTCGTCATGTCTATGATCTTGACGCCCTCGAGCGGTCCCATGATTCAGTTTGCTCCCGACGCGCGCACGTTCGAGCGCGCCATTATTTCTGGGGTCTAGTAACGGCAGGGCGAAGGGAAGATCAAGGGCAGCTGCCGTATGGGCGTATGCGTGGAGGGATTTCGTAGGGTGGGCAAAGCGAAGCGCGCCCACCACACTGCGGCACGTGCAAGAACGGTGGGCACGGCGCAAAGTGCGCCTTTGCCCACCCTACGGTTTCGCGTTCCCCATCATCACCCGCAACTCGGTCTTCAGCACCTTGCCGTAATTGTTCTTCGGCAATGCATCGAGATAGACGTAGCGCTTCGGCCGCTTGAAACGCGCGATCGAGGCCAGGCAATGCGCGTCGAACGTGGCGTCGTCCGCCGCGGCGCCGTCTTCCAGCACCACGCAGGCGACGACGATTTCGCCCCAGTCCGGATCGGGAACGCCGATCGCCGAGACCTCGCGCACATCGGGATGCGTCAGCAGCGCTTCCTCGACCTCGCGCGGATAGATGTTGGTGCCGCCCGATATGATGACGTCCCTCGAGCGATCCGACAGCGTCAGGAATCCGTCCTCATCCAGCCGTCCGACATCGCCGGTGCGCAACCAGCCGTCCTTCAGCGTCTCGGCGTTGGCTTTCGGGTTGTTCCAGTAGCCAAGCATCACAGCCGTACCCTTTGCCTCGACCTCACCGGTTTCGCCTGCCGGCAGCGGATTTCCATCGGCGTCGGTGATGCGAACCGACATCACGCCTTGCGCCAGGCCGACCGAGGCAA
>DASXJV010000163.1:0-13092 GCA_036497205.1 Bradyrhizobium sp. | reverse complement strand
CGGCGCGCTCATAGGCGCGTATCGCCCGCGTATTGGCCGGATCGGGATCGATGACCACGCGCGGGGTGCCTTTCGCCAGCAGGCGCTGCGTAAAGGCGCGGATGAATGCGGAGCCGTGGCCACGGTCCAGCATGTCGGCCTCGCCGATGAACTGATCCAGGCCGCGCGTGCCCTGAGGTTGCGGACCGAAACCGGCATTCCGGTCGCTCAAATTATAGCATTGCAAATAGGCGAACGGCCGCCGATCCGCAGCCACGATGTATTGCGCCATGTCGGGATGGTCGAGGTCGCCGCTGACAAGTTCGAACTGCTCGGCCGGATCGTGCCACCATTGCGAGACATGCGGCGTCTCGAGCCACCGCCGGATCAGCGGCAGATCGGCTATCGTCATGGGCACGAATGCGTAAGCGGCGGAAATCATCGATCAGCCGCCGAGCGTCTCGATGGTCACATTGCGGTTGGTGTAGACGCAGATGTCGGCGGCGATATCGAGCGCGCGGCGCACGATGGTCTCGGCATCCTTGTCGGAGTCCACCAGCGCCCGCGCCGCGGCGAGCGCGTAATTGCCGCCGGAGCCGATCGCCATTACGCCCGCTTCCGGCTCCAGCACGTCGCCGGTGCCGGTCAGCACCAGCGATACATCCTTGTCGGCAACGATCATCATCGCTTCCAGCCGTCTCAAATAACGGTCGGTGCGCCAGTCCTTTGCCAGCTCGACCGCGGCGCGGGTCAGTTGTCCCGGATATTGCTCGAGTTTGCTCTCCAGCCGCTCGAACAGCGTGAAGGCATCGGCCGTGGCGCCGGCAAATCCGCCGATGACGTCGCCCTTGCCGAGTTTGCGGACCTTTTTGGCGTTGGATTTGATGACGGTCTGGCCAATCGAGACCTGCCCGTCGCCGCCGATCACCACCTTGCCTCCCTTGCGGACCGTCAAAATGGTAGTGCCGTGCCAGACCGGCGACGGGGACTGTGATGCTTGCATGGAGTACCTCGCGTTGGCAGGGATTTAGGGATTGGCGTGCAGGGTTACAATCGGCGCGGACCAGAGCGTTTTCGAGCGAAGTGGAGACTGCCGCCCGTAGGGAAAATGCCTCAAACCAGAAGCGAGCGCCGGATTCCGGTCACCGTAGGCCGAAGTTCAGCCTTGAGCGGACCATCCTGCAGTAGCGAAGGCGGAACGAGCCTGTTAAAAGGGCGCGTTTTCGGCTAGGGGAAAGCATTTTTTATGCGCACAGCAACCATCAAGCGCAAAACCAAAGAGACCGACATCGAGGTTACAGTGAACCTCGATGGTTCTGGCGTCTCCAAGGTTGCGACCGGCATTGGCTTTTTCAACCATATGCTCGACCTGCTGGCCCGGCATTCGCGCATTGACATGTCAGTGAAGGCGGTTGGCGACCTCCACATCGACCACCATCACACCACGGAGGATGTCGGCATAGCGCTGGGCCAAGCGGTGAAGCAGGCGCTCGGTACCATGGCCGGCATCACCCGCTATGCCAGTATCTACATGCCGATGGATGAGACGCTGTCGCGCGTCGTGATCGACATTTCGGGGCGGCCGGTGCTGGTGTTCAAGGCGGAGTTTCCGCGCGACAAGGTCGGCGAGTTCGACACCGAACTGGTTCGCGAATGGTTCAACGCCTTCGCGATCAATGCCGGGGTGACTTTGCACGTCGAAACCCTATATGGCGAGAACAGCCATCATATCGCCGAATCCTGCTTCAAGGGTCTGGCGAGGGCACTGCGTGCGGCGGTTGCGATCGATCCGCGCGCCGCGGGCGAAGTGCCATCCACCAAGGGTCAGCTCGGCGGCTGATAGCTTGTTCTCGGCGGAGAGTAACGATGCCGGTTTACACAATTCATGCTCCGGTAACGAACGGAGCTGACCTTCGCGCGACCGACAGGTTTGCATTCATCCGCGATGGATTTCATGTCTGGGCCGCGCTTCTGGGCCCGGTGTGGCTCGCCTGGCATCGCCTGTGGCTGGCGCTGAGCGGCTGGATCGTCGTTGCGCTCGCGCTTGAGGTCGGAATGGCGAGGCTCGGCACTGGCGGTACCGCGATCTTTTTCGCGAATGTATTGATGGCGCTGCTGATGGGATTTGAAGCGGCGAGCCTTCGGCGCTGGACCTTGTCGCGGCGCAATTGGCGCCAGCTCGACATCGTCGTGGCCGACAACGAAGAATCAGCCGAGCGGCGATTTTTTGATCGCTGGACCGCCAAACAGCGCATTGTCAACGATCAATCGGCGGTCGATCGCGGCGCGCCGCCGCCGACGCGGGATATTCCGGGCCAGCCATTTTCGCGACCGCCGCCGTTGCCGTCGAGCGAAATCATCGGATTGTTTCCGGAACCGGGAGCGTCGCGGTGAGCGTTGCCATCATCGATTACGGCTCCGGAAATCTGCATTCCGCCGCGAAAGCGTTCGAGCGCGCAAGCCGCGGCATGGACGCTCCGGAAAAGATCGTCGTGACCCGCGATCCCGAAGCGGTATATCGCGCCGATCGCATTGTGCTGCCCGGGGTCGGCGCATTCGCCGATTGCCGCAAGGGACTCGACGCGCTTGACGGCATGGTCGAGGCGATGACGGAAGCCGTGCGAAACAAGGCGCGGCCGTTCTTTGGCATCTGCGTCGGCATGCAGCTGATGGCGACCCGCGGCAAGGAGCACGTCACCACGGACGGCTTCAACTGGATCGCCGGTGATGTCGAAAAGATTTCGCCGCGCGAGGAGAACTTGAAGATCCCCCATATGGGCTGGAATACGCTAGAGATGGTCCGCGAGCATCCGATGCTTGAGCGCTTGCCGCTGGGTCCGAAGGGGCGCCACGCCTATTTCGTGCACTCCTATCACCTCAACGCGACCAGCGAGGCGGACGTGCTGGCGCGCGCGGATTACGGCGGCCCGGTGACGGCGATGGTCGGCAAGGACACCGCCATCGGCACCCAGTTTCACCCGGAAAAGAGCCAGCGCTTCGGGCTGGCTTTGATTTCGAATTTCCTGAAGTGGAAGCCGTGATTCTTTTTCCCGCCATTGATCTGAAGAACGGCCAGTGCGTGCGCCTCGAACAAGGCGATATGGCGCGCGCGACCGTCTTCAACTTCGACCCGGCGGCGCAGGCGCGCGCCTTCGCCGCGCAGGGATTCGAATATCTGCACGTGGTCGATCTTGACGGCGCCTTTGCCGGCAAGCCGATGAACGCGTTAGCTGTCGAGGCCATGCTCAAGGCGGTTACCATGCCGGTGCAGCTCGGCGGCGGCATCCGCGACCTCGATACCGTCGAGGCCTGGCTCGCCAAGGGCATTGCGCGGGTGATTATCGGTACCGCGGCGGTGCGCGACCCCGAATTGGTGAAAGGCGCCGCAAAGAAATTTCCCGGCCGGGTGGCGGTGGGTCTCGACGCGCGCGACGGCAAAGTCGCGGTCGAAGGCTGGGCGGAGACGTCGCAGGTGAGTGCGCTCGAGATCGCGCGGCGGTTCGAAGATGCCGGCGTCGCCGCGATCATCTTCACCGACATTGCGCGCGATGGCCTGCTGAAAGGTCTCAATCTCGACGCCACCATTGAGCTTGCCGAGCGCATCTCTATACCCGTCATCGCATCGGGTGGTTTTGCCTCGATCGAAGATGTGAAAGCGCTGCTTGCGCCGCGCGCCAAGAAACTAGCCGGAGCGATAGCGGGGCGCGCGCTCTATGACGGCCGCCTCGATCCTTCAGCTGCCTTGGCGCTGATCCGCAACGCGCGCGCCGCGGCTTAGGAGCTATCAGATGTTCAAGGTGCGCGTGATTCCCTGCCTCGACGTCAAGGACGGCCGAGTCGTCAAGGGCGTCAACTTTGTCGATTTGCGCGACGCCGGCGATCCCGTGGAGGCGGCCATCGCCTATGACGCCGCCGGCGCCGACGAGCTGTGCTTTCTCGATATTACGGCCACCCACGAAAATCGCGGCATCATGCTGGATGTAGTGCGGCGCACGGCCGAAGCCTGCTTCATGCCGCTGACGGTCGGCGGCGGCGTGCGCACCGTCGAAGACATCAAGACGCTGCTGCGATCCGGCGCCGACAAGGTGTCGATCAACAGCGCCGCCGTCAGCCGCCGCGAATTCGTCAAGGAAGCCGCCGAGAAATTCGGCGATCAGTGCATCGTGGTGGCGATCGATGCCAAGCGCGTCAAGCGCGGCGGCGGATCGGAGCGCTGGGAAATCTTCACTCATGGCGGGCGCAATGCCACGGGGATCGACGCCATTGAATACGCCCAGGAAGTCGTCTCGCTAGGCGCCGGTGAAGTCCTGCTCACATCGATGGACCGGGACGGCACCCGGCAGGGCTTTGACATTCCGCTCACCCAGGCGGTAGCCGACAGCGTCCCTGTCCCGGTGATCGCGTCCGGCGGCGTCGGCAATCTCGATCACCTGGTGGACGGCATCCGCGAGGGTCACGCGACCGCGGTGCTGGCGGCGTCGATTTTCCATTTCGGGGAATTTACCATACGTGAAGCCAAGGACCACATGGTGCGTGCCGGGCTGCCGATGCGGCTCGATCCCTGACGACTCTTTGTGACAGAAGTGCTAAATCCCTCACGATGAGGGCCGCCCCCCGGGCCTGCGGGCCACGTGAGTTTGAGCTGATGTCGCGTTTCACCATTCATGATCTCGCCGCCACCATCGATGCTCGCGCGGCGTCGGGAGGAGAGGCGTCCTACACGCGCAAACTGCTGGACAGGGGTTCCGAGCATTGCGCCAAGAAACTGGGCGAGGAGGCGGTGGAAACCGTTATCGCTGCGATCAAGACCGATCGCGACCATCTCATCGGAGAGAGCGCCGACCTGCTGTTTCACCTGCTGGTGCTTTTGAAGTCGCGCGACGTGAAGCTTGAAGATGTCGAAGCCGCGCTGGCGCAGCGCACGACGATGTCCGGACTGGACGAGAAGGCCGCGCGCAAGCGCGATTAATCAGCTGGAGGCGGCTTGATGGATATCCGGGCACCGGAGCAGCAGTATAACCCCTACAGGGTGTTCTCCCGGGAGCAATGGGCGCGGCTGCGCGACGACACGCCGATGACGCTTGAGCCGGGCGAGTTCTCACGCCTGCGTTCAATGCATGACCGTCTCGACATGCAGGAGGTCGAGGACATTTACCTGCCACTGTCGCGTCTGTTGTCGATCTATGTGGATGCCATGCAGAGGCTCTTTTATGCGCAGCGCCAGTTCCTCGGCATCCAAGACCGCAAGATGCCCTACATCATCGGCGTTGCAGGCTCGGTCGCGGTCGGAAAATCCACCACCGCGCGCGTGCTGCAGGCGCTGCTGGCGCGCTGGTCGCCGCGACCGAAGGTCGACCTGGTGACAACGGACGGCTTTCTATATCCAAATGCCGTGCTCGAGCGGCAAGGTCTGATGCAAAAAAAGGGTTTCCCTGAGAGCTACGATCTGCCGACGCTGCTGGCGTTCTTGAGTGACATCAAAGCGGGGCGGCGGCCGGTGCGCGCTCCTGTCTATTCGCATCTGATCTACGACATCATTCCAAACCAATGGGTCGAGATTGACAGGCCGGACATCTTGATTGTCGAGGGCGTCAATGTGCTGCAGACCGGCCGGCTTCCGCGCGATGGCAAGGCGGTGCCGGTGGTTTCGGACTTCTTCGATTTCTCCGTGTATATCGATGCCGACGAAGCGGTGCTGCGCGAATGGTACATCAGGCGCTTCCTGGCGCTACGCGACACCGCGTTTCACGATCCGCGATCGTATTTTCATCGCTATGCCCCGCTCTCCGACGAGGAGGCAACGGCAACCGCGCTGGCGATCTGGGAACGGACCAATCTCGCAAATCTCGAGGACAATATTTTGCCGACAAGGCCGCGCGCGACGCTGATCCTGAAGAAGGGCGCGGATCATGTGGTTGAAACGGTGGCGCTGCGGCGGCTTTAAGATCTGAACCATCTGGTCCGAAGTATCGATTCGATGTCTCAGCAATGGCGGTGCAGTCCCTCTCCCGTTGGGAGAGGATTGGTTTAGGTCTATCATTAATCCGTAACCCCTCACCCGAATTGTTTCGCAATTCCACCTCTCCCGATGGGAGAGGTGGACCCGAGCCTGCAGAACCCACCAATTCCAAATTCGTGAATCAGATTCCAGGCCAAACGACGCGCTATGCCGCGTGTCGCGACGCATCCACGCCGAAATGCTCGATGTAGCGTGCTTTGATGGCTGAGACCGGCATCACGATCAGCACGTCCGTGGTGCCGAACTGATGGTCGATGACCGCGCCGTCGCCGACATAGGCGCCGAGCCGCAGATATCCCTTGATCAGAGGCGGCAGCTCGTGCAGCGCGGCCTTCGGATTGATGGCTTCCTTTGCCAGCCGATTCATCTCGACGCGGCGTGAGGAATGCGCAGCAGCGCGCCAGGCTTCCGGAGCTTGCGCGAAGTGATGCAGGAACGACAGCAGCAATGCCAGCCGGTCGGGATCGGTGCCCTCGAAGCTGGCGCAGCCGATCATCACGTCGACCCGGTGCTGGCGGACATAGGTCCAGATCCCGTGCCACAGCAATTCGACGGTGCGTTTGTTGCGATAGGGCGGCAGCACGCAGGATCGTCCGAGCTCGAGAAAGCGCAGGCCGCCATGGCGGTCGATCAGGTCGGCGATATCGAACTCGTCCTCGGTGTAGAAGCCGCCATGGCTTTCCGCCACGTCTTGGCGCAACAGGCGGTAAGTGCCGACCACCGGCTGGTTGCCACTGATCGACGGTTTGGCGGCGTGATCGATCACCAGCAGATGATCGCAAATCTTGTCGAACGCATCCTTGTCGCGGCGCGCCAGCATCGTCGTGGCATCCGCAATGGCGGTGCCGTCCTTGTAGAACACGCGATAGCGCAGCTTCTGGGCGCGCTTCACGTCGCGTTTTTGCTGCGCAAGCCGCACCTCGAGAGCGCCGAGCCGGCCAAGCGTGGCAGGGAAGCTCGGAAATCTTCGGATCGGCCTGATGACGCCAGGTGGGATCGGCGGCGGCTTGAGCCAGGTCATCGCCGTTTGCGCTGCAGTTCCGACATTCTCCGGCCGCAGCATCTGAATCAGGCGCTGCGTCGATCGCCCAAATTCGGCGTTCTGCATAGAATCCCTCGCGACCGCAATCATCCGAATCGAATCGGTGCGGTTCTTCGCGGTCCACCAATCACGGGCATTCAACAGCCACGTGACACTGCCATTGCTGCTGTGTGACAGGCTTGCGCGAGAGCAGGATCGTCATCGCAAGCCGACCGGTCGCGCGAATGCGCCCCGATGACAGGCTCCGCGAAGCAATCCAGCACTTCGATACGACAAGCAATGGATTGCTTGTCGCTTTGCTTCTCGCAACGACCGGAAGGACGCTTGATCCTGCTACATTTAGAGTAAACTCAGGCGGCTAGATGCCGCGAGGCAGCCAATGCGGCAAGCGCGTCAACCAGCTTTTCACGATCGAGCGGCTTGATCAGAAAGCCGTCCATTCCGGCCTCGAAACAGGCGTAGCGATCTTCCACCAGCGTGTTCGCCGTGAGCGCGAGAATTGGCGTCGGGCGGCCCGGCTGGCCGGCCTCGCGGGCGCGGATACGCTTGGTGGTCTCGATGCCGTCGAGTTGCGGCATCTGGATGTCCATCAGGACCAGATCATAAGGCGCGCCGGCGGATTTGGCTGCCAGCCACGATTCCAGCGCTTCTTCGCCATTGGTGGTGATGACGGCTTGATGTCCTAATCGAGTCAAAAGCGAGCGCATCAGCAGTGCGTTGATCTCATTGTCTTCTGCGACCAGGACCGAAAGACCTCGCGCTGGGGCGGTGGCTGGCGCTTCAGCCTGGTCAGCCGCCTCGATCAGGGCATCGCCGGCAAGCTTCGGCGAGAGCACTTCCGGCGCCATCGTCAGGCGTGCGGCGAGCGACGCCGCGCGCAGCGGTTTTATCAGGTAGCCCGTGAAGGCGGAGGAGGCCGCCGAACAGAGTTGCAATTCATGGCGCGCGGCCGGCGTGAACATGACGATGCGCTGCGTCGCGTGAACGCGCGCCGCCTCGCCCAGCTCCTCGACCTCTTCGGCGCCCAGGGCGCGATCGATCAGAAGGGCGTGCCATGACCGCTCCGGCAACAGGGCCTGCGCCACCGCGATATCGGAAACCATGCAGGTGTGGCCGCCCCAGCGCTGCAGCCGCCGGGCGACGAGCGTTGCCTCGATGCTCTGGGGCGCGACCAGCATGATCGACTGACCGGTCAAATCCGGCGCGGCAAACGCCTTTTGCCCGCCGCCATCGGCGTCGGAGGCGGCGAGCGGAACCGACACCTCGAAGGTCGAGCCGACGCCGGGCTTGCTCTCCAGCGTGATGCGTCCGCCCATTCGCTTGACGATGCGCTCGGAGATGCTCAGGCCGAGGCCAGTGCCGCCATAGCTCCGGGCGATGCGTTCGTCGGCCTGCTCGAACTCGCGGAAGATCCGCTCTCGGGCCTCGGGCGCGATGCCGATGCCGGTGTCGCGCACCAAAAAGCTGACTTCATTGGGCCAGATGCCCGGCTCGACTATCAGCGCCACCCCGCCGGTCGACGTGAATTTTATGGCGTTGCCGGCCAAATTGAGCAGCACCTGGCGCAGCCGTGCTGAGTCTCCGACCACTTCCATCGGCAGCCGCTCGTCGAGATAGCCCGAAATCTCGAGCTTTCGTGCCTGCGCCCGCGGCGCCAGCAGTTCGGTGATGTCCTCGATCAACGCGGCAAGCGCGAACGGACGGTGCTCGAGATCGATCTTGCCGGCTTCGATCTTGGAATAATCCAACAGCTCCTCGATCAGCGAGAGCAGGGCGTCGCCTGAGGTTTTCACCGCCTTGGCGTAGGTCATCTGCTCCGGCGTCAGCGGCGTATCCAAAAGCAACCCGCTCATGCCGATGATGCCGTTCAGGGGCGTGCGAATTTCATGCGAGGCCATTGCGAGGAACCGCGACTTGGCGCGGTTGGCAGCGTCGGCCTGGTCGCGGGCCTCGCCGAGCGCGCGCTCGGTCTCGGTGCGGTCGGTGACGTCGCGGCCGACGCATCGCATCTCCGCCGGCTGGCCCGCATCTGATCGCACCAGACCTTCACGCCATCCGATCCATCGCGGTCCGAGGGGACCGGCGATCTTCTGGTCATGAATCCGCGTGCCATCAGGCTCAAGCGCGGTGTCGCCTTGCTCAAGGACTGCGAGTGCGAAGCGGCTGCCGATCAGTGCGCTGCGCGGCAGCTCGGCCAATTCGCAATAAGCGTCGTTGACGAAGGTGATGCAGCCCTCGGCGTCGCGCAGCACGATCGGGTCGCCCTGCGATTCGAACAGACTGCGGGCGCGTTGCTCGGCTTCCTGCAGTTCCCAATTGCGGTCGGTCAGCGTTTCACTGTGCAGCGCGATCTTGCGAAGTTTCTGGCGCATCCAGCGCAGCCGGAAGCTTAAGGTCGCAAGCGCGACGCAGGCGATCGCGAACAGGAAGCTGGCGCCGATCGCGAAAGCGTTGGGGTCATAGCCGGAGTTTTCGGATTTGCTTCCGGCGATGAAACCATACGCGCCGCCGAAGACGGCGGAGAAGATCATGAACGAGCGGACCGCGAAGACGAGCCACGGATGGCGTCGTGCGAAGCGGCGTATGTGTAACTTGATCCGGAAAACCCGCCCCATCCCCGACTACCCCCGGCATTGCCTTTTCAGCATCTCGACCGCCAGGCGCGGTCGGCCTTTGCGGCTATTCGATGCGCGTCGCGTCGCGTCGAGGATGCGGCGGCCACACTTGCAAACTGCTTGAGGATGAAGCGGGGTCAGGCCGCGTGATGAAAACAGGGTTAATGCAACGTTAAAGCTGGATTCAGCGCGAGACGGCTGCCATGCGGCCAGATTGAACATGTGGCTCCGCATTCTCGCCGCCCATTCCCGCGCGAGTTTTGCCAATGAACATCCGCTCTCTGAAATCAGAGGGCGTGGGGAATGCCGGGTGCCCGCTGCACCCGCAGCCTCGCGTGTAGTAAAAAACACGCGAGTGTAGTCACCACGAGTCCACCGGAACACCCGGCATTCCCGCACGCAATGGTTTTAACGGTTTCCTTCGTGCTCTCCCCGGTGATCGGGCTTGTTTGTCACCGTCGTCTGCGGTTCTTCTCGCAGACTTGACGCCGGCGTCGAGGCGTCAGGACCACACGACTTCGCCGTCCGCGTCAGTGCGATTCGTCAAGCGCGCTGTCCCCGTCCACCGCATCCCGTTCCCTACGTCCGTGACGATCGCGATACGCCCCTCCTCGGGGAACGAGACGGCGGGGGTTGTAAATGTGATTTGGGTCAATCGGGAACGGAAATATTTTTGCAAATGGGACTGGACTACCCAAATCAGATTGATCTGACCGAACAAATTACCCTGAGCGCGCAAACCGCGGATCAGCACGATTGTCCCCGCAACTACGTTCGGATGCCGTTTGATAGCTCCCGCGCGATTGCGTCGGATTCGGAGGCCGCCGACGAACTTCACGCAGCGCGGCGGAGATCTTCGGCGAGGGCGCGGTAAGACAGGGCTTCGGCGAGGTGCAGCCGGCCGATCTTCTCAGTGCCATCGAGGTCGGCGAGCGTGCGGGCGACGCGCAGCACGCGATGATAGCCGCGCGCCGACAGACGCATGGTCTCTGCGGCGTCGCGGAGCAGTTTCAAGCCCTGCGCGTCAGGCTGTGCGATCGTCTCCAGCACCGACGCCGGCGCTTCCGCATTGGTGCGGATATGAGGCAAGCCGGCAGCCCCGTAACGCGCCATTTGCACGTCGCGCGCCGCGGCTACCCGCGCGGCCACTTCCGCCGATCCTTCCGTGGGCGGCGGCAGGATCAGATCGGCGGCGGTCACCGCCGGCACCTCGATCCGCAGATCGATACGATCCATCAGCGGGCCTGAAATGCGCGACTGGTAATCGCCGGTGCAGCGGTCGACCCGTCCGCGCTTGCACGAATAGCCGGGCTCATAGGCGTGACCGCAGCGGCAGGGATTCATCGCCGCGACCAGCATGAAGCGTGCCGGATAGGTGACGCGATGATTGGCGCGCGACACCGCGACCTCGCCGTTTTCCAGCGGCTGGCGCAGTGAATCCAGCACCCGCGGATCGAACTCGGGCAATTCATCGAGAAACAGCACGCCCTGATGCGCCAGCGAGATTTCGCCGGGTTTTGCGCGCATGCCGCCACCTGTCAGCGCAGCCATGCTGGCGGAATGATGGGGGCTGCGGAACGGCCGTCGCGCCGTGAGCGCGCCGCCTTGGATCTCGCCTGCGACGGACGCGATCATCGATACTTCGAGCAGTTCCGGCATTAGGTAGCAAACTCACCCTGTAATCTATCGGTGTTCGCTGCCTGTTCACCTACCATGTCGGCTACCCGACGGGAGGACAGGACGTGAACGAATTTGTATTGAACGGTCTGGTAAAGCGCCGCGCTCAACTGGCTGGAGATATCGAAAACGGCCATGAGGCCCTGCGGAAGCTGGTCCTTGACCTCGAAAGCCTAGATGCCACCATCCTGCAATTCGATCCAAACTACCGGGTTGAGGCGATCAAGCCCAAGGGCTTCCGCCCGCCTTCCGACTGGTCAAACCGTGGCCAGATGAGCCGAATTTGCCTGAGCATCTTGCGCCAAGCCGCCGAACCGCTCACCACGCGCGATATAGCCCTACAGCTACTTATCGAGCGGGCCTTGGATAAAAGCGATCTGAGGCTTCTCAGGCTAATGACAAAGCGGGTCGGAGTCGCGCTCCGGGGCCAGCGGGAAAACGGGCTAGTCCGGTGCGATCAAGGGCCGGGGCAGTTCATGCTTTGGGAAATCGCGCGCTGAGTTCAGGCGCGGCCCGCGGCAGACCCTTTTGCCTTCACCGCGATAGCAAGTGCATCTCTTGCTTCGCGACGTTCCTTGTGAGCCAAATCGCGACCGATTTCATCTCTGCATTTGGCCAACAATTTCCCATCAAATTCCGGAGGAACGCCTCGGTCGCTTGCCCAGTAAGTATGGACGCCCTTGATTTGATCCTCGTCTAGAGTGACAGCCAACGCCGTAGCAATCGCAGCTATCTTTGAAGCGCCACTCGTTGTTGGGACCACGATAGAAGGTGCACTCGGCGGGCCGACGATGCTACCGAGTGTAGCCGTCGAACTAACATTGGGACGCAGGGAAAGGAAGGTGGACACAAACGCCTTATCCCAGACACTAGTAGTGTCAGCCTCTTGCAAAAGAGCCTTAGACTGAGAGGCCCTGGCGGGTTCGATGCCGAGCAAGTGGACGCGAACACCATAGTTTTGAGCGATTTGAACGCCAACCCTGACGTCTTCGTCGCCAGAAAGCAGAATCGCGTCGCAGACCGCGCCAAGCCGCGCCAATTCGATAAGATCAGTCACAATTAAAGAATCGACGCCCTTTTGCTCACCCGCACTGTTCAATAGGCCAAGGCGCAGTTTTATGTTGTCCAGCTGCGCAAGCTTATCTTGCTCAAGCGTCGGGCCGCGATAGTTCGCCCCATCATACCAATAAATGCGGAGCAACTCGCAGCCATACGACTTGTCGTGTGAGAGCGTAGTTAGAGCTTCGACTACGATGTCTTCTTTCAGCTCCAAAAGGGATCTAGCTTTTTTGCTACCCGTTAACGCAACACTTCCTTGAGCGAAGAGATAACCAGCGTCGACGAACACCGCAGCGCGCTTCAATGGATGGCCCCAATAGAAAAGGGCTCCCTCAGGAGCCCTTGGTAGGCTCGCAGCCCCTAATTAATCTAGCAGGGTTCCGCGAGGTAGGCGTATCTATACCTTTAGAACGCGATGGGGGCAATGGGGTTCAACATTACAACTGAGTTAAATTTCTTAATCCTTATCAGTACGTTACGTGAACATGGCCAAGTTTTCCTCGATTTTCAAGGGCCTTAGGGACCAAAAATGTACGCTTACCGCGCCCCCGCTGCCAGTACCCCTTCCACTGGCGCGATACAGGGTGAGTAAGGGCGGCACTAGTCGTCATCAGGTATTGCTCGCCATTGCTCACGCGTCGGTTGTTCTCACGCCATGCCATTTCGCTTGCATAAGCCGACAGGTACGGGCCGGCGACATG
>DASXJV010000162.1:0-1948 GCA_036497205.1 Bradyrhizobium sp. | reverse complement strand
ACTTAATTCACGATCCGCACCGGCAGCGAGCGGATGCCGCGGATGAAATTCGAATAGAGCCGCTTCACAGGCCCCGCGATCTCGAAGCGCAGGTCGCGGTTCAGAATTTCCTCGAACAGGATCCGCAACTGCTGCTCGGCGAGTCGGTCGCCGACGCAGCGGTGGATGCCGGCGCCGAACGAGAGATGCTGCCGCGGCCTGGCGCGATCGATGATGAATTCGTCCGCGCGCTCGATCTTGTCCTCGTCGCGGTTGCCGGAGATGTACCACATCACGACCTTGTCGCCCTTGGCGATCTTGCGCCCGCAGAGCTCGGTGTCGCGGCGCGCGGTGCGGCGCATATGCAGCACCGGCGTCTGCCAGCGGATGATTTCGGAGACGAGGTTCGGGATCAGCTCGCGCCGCGAACGCAGCAGATCGAACTGTTCGGGATTTTCGCAGAGCGCCAGCAAGCCGCCGCTCATGGAATTGCGCGTGGTGTCGTTGCCGCCGACGATCAACAGCCCGACATTGCCGACGAACTCGCGCGTCGCCATGTCCCGCGTCGCATCCGAATGCGCCATCATGGAGATGAGGTCGAAGGCCGGCGGCGCATCGACCCGCGCATTCCACAACTTGCGGAAATACTCGCCCATCTTCATCAGCTCGGCGGTGCGCTCGTCCTCCGAATGCACCACAGCCTCGGGCGAATTGACGTTGGCGATCGCGACATCCGACCACCAGGTCAGCTTCATCCGGTCTTCCCAGGGAAAATCGAACAGGGTCGCCAGCATCATGTTGGTGAGATCGACCGAGACGCGGTCGGCCCAGTCGAACACTTCTCCAAGCGGCAGGGACTCCAGCACCGCACAGGTGCGCTCGCGGATCAGGTGATCGAAATTGGCAAGGTTCGACGGCGCCACGATCGGCGCGACCGTCTTGCGCTGCGCGGTATGGCCGGGCGGGTCCATGCGGATGAAATTCGGCCGCTCCTGCCCTTTGGGCTGGTCGGCGACCTGGATACCGCCAAGCTCGGAGGCCGACGAATAGGTCTCATGGTCGAGCTCGACGGCGAAAATGTCGTCATAGCGCGTCACCGACCAATAGGGACCGTAGGGCGAGGCCTCGCAATAATGCACGGGATCGTCGCGGCGCAGCTGCGCGAACAGCGGCCGCCAGCTGTCGTCCTGGTAGAGCCGGGGATCGCTAACGTCGATCGATCCGAGCTGCCGCTGCGCATGGGCCATCGTTTCGCTCCCGCCATCGCCGCTTCATGGGCGATCGGCATCCTCGGGGAGTGACGATAGGATCAAACCGGCCGGGCAGTAAAGCCGACCCCGTTGTGGGCCGGCCGGCATGCAGCCCGCCTCAGGGCTGCTTGACCGCGATGAACGACGCCGTGACGCCGGCGGGATTGCCGTCGCCGTGCGGCTTGGCGCGAAGCACAGTGCCGACGATGGCGGGCACCTGGTTCACACCGTTCGGCCACTGGAACGCCAGCGCGGCGTGATAGTCGTATTCCCAGTTCTCGGTGCCGGTGCCGGCGCGCCCGTTTCCGACGATCTCGACCGTCAGCGCGTCGCCCTGGTTGGAGATTTTGCCCTGCAGGTCGAGGCCGCCGCCAGTCCAGTCGATGGCGCCCTTCAGCGTGGCGTCGTCGGGGATCTGGAAGGTGAAGACGGCTTCGGCGAACATCAGCGACAGCAGCTTGTCGCCCGGGTTGGGATCGGCGAGGACCTGGACGGGATCGTTGAAAAAACTGCGATAGGTCCACTTGCCCGCCAGCGACTGCGCGTTTGCCATGTCGGTCTCCACTCCCAGATTGCCGCTTCAATCGACTATACCTTGGCGAGTATGTCACGGGAATGGCGCGAGCTGCGGCGATGGAACGCGGTGGCGCACGATTCTGCGATGGCAGGTGTGCATTCGGAGGTTTGTTCTGACATCAAAGACCGGATAGTTTCGGCGA
>DASXJV010000161.1:0-10674 GCA_036497205.1 Bradyrhizobium sp. | reverse complement strand
TCCCTTGGCGGCTGTCCGGCCTCTTGTCCGGATACCTACCGACTGACACACGACCACAGGCACGTGCGAAATTGGGCAAGACCGGAAATAGGGGATTTGAGTCGGCTTCGCAACATTTTTTTTAGGCTGGGGACAAATTTGCCTAACGCGTGCTTGCGTTGCGGCTCTCGAGCCGCGCGCAAGCGGTGTTGAAAATGAACAGACGTTAAGTTTCTTTAACGAGGCGTAAGCGTTCGGCGAGCGGCCTTGTTGTGCGGCCCACTTAGGCGCGCCGCGTAAACGGTTCGACGCGCTGCGCGGCACGGATGAACGCGACCATGATGAAGACGCCGATCGCGAACAGCACGGCCTGCAGGATGTGCGCGGCGGCGTCGTCGAGACCGAACAGGATCGCGAGCGCCCAGCCGCCGGCGAACGCCGCGCCGAATACTTCGGCGCCAATCAGAATCGCGGCACTGATCACGGTGACGACGCTTGGCCAGATGATCTGGCGGGCTGCGGTCGGGGAGGGCTGCGAACTCATGGAGCTTTGTCCTGTTTGGGGGCGCAATCTCTCCGAAAAGTGCGCCGCTATCAAGCGCAAAAGGCGCAAAAAAGCCCCATCGCGTGATATAGCTTCCTCAATTGATTTGGGTCGCAAACGGGAAGCCTTATGTCAGAATCCTTCGAAACGGCGGTCACCTCCCAAGCTCCGGCAAACCCGTTGCTGAAGGCGTGGCGGACGCCGTTCGAGACGCCGCCGTTCGCCGAGATCGAGCCCGAACATTTCCTCCCGGCCTTCGAGCAGGCCTTCGTCGACCACTCGGCCGAGGTTGCCGCCATCACCCATGATCCGGCGACGCCGGACTTCGCCAACACCATCACCGCGCTGGAGCGCTCGGGCAAGCTGCTCTCCAAGGTTTCGGCGGTGTTCTACGATCTGATGTCGGCACATTCCAATCCAGCGTTGCTTGAGATCGACAAGGAGGTGTCGTTGCGGATGGCGCGGCACTGGAACCCAATCATGATGGACGCAGTGCTGTTCGGCCGGATCGCGATGCTGCACGACAATCGCGCCATGCTCGCGCTGACAGGCGAGCAGATGCGGCTGCTTGAGCGCACCTATACGCGCTTCCGTCGTTCCGGCGCCGGGCTCGACGAGGCGGCGAAGACGCGGATGGCCGAGATCAACGAGCGGCTGGCGCAGCTCGGCACGGCGTTCAGCCATCATTTGCTCGGCGACGAGCAGGACTGGTTTATGGAACTGGGCGAGGCCGATCGCGACGGCCTCCCCGACAGCTTTATCGCGACTGCCAAGGCCGCTGCCGAAGAGCGCGGCATGGCCGGCAAGGCCATCGTGACGCTGTCGCGCTCGTTGGTCGAGCCGTTCCTGAAGAGCTCCGACCGCCGCGACCTGCGCGAAAAAGTGTTCAAGGCCTTCACCGCGCGCGGCGATAACAACAACGATAACGATAACAACGCTGTTATTGTCGAGATCCTCGCGCTGCGCGAGGAGAGCGCGAAGCTCTTGGGCTTTCCGACCTTCGCCGCCTACCGGCTGGAGGATTCGATGGCCAAGACGCCCGAGGCGGTCCGCGGCTTGCTGGAGCGGGTCTGGAAGCCGGCGCGTGCCCGTGCGCTGGCGGATCGCGACGCCCTGCAGGCGCTGGTTGCGGAGGAGGGCGGAAATTTCGCGCTGGCGCCGTGGGACTGGCGTTACTACGCCGAAAAGCTGCGGCAGCGCCGCGCCAATTTCGACGACGCGGCAATCAAGCCCTATCTCTCGCTCGACCACATGATCGAGGCTGCCTTCGATTGCGCTACCCGCCTGTTCGGGTTGAGCTTCTCCGAGCGCAAGGACATTCCGGTCTGGCATCCGGACGTGCGGGTCTGGGAAGTGAAGGACAGCGCCGGGCGGCACAAGGCGCTGTTCTATGGCGACTACTTCGCCCGGCCCTCGAAGCGTTCCGGCGCCTGGATGACCTCGCTTCGCGACCAGCAGAAGCTCGACGGCGACATCGCTCCCTTGATCATCAATGTCTGCAATTTCTCCAAGGGCGCCGACGGCCAGCCGTCGCTGCTGTCGCCCGATGACGCGCGGACGCTGTTCCATGAATTCGGCCACGGCCTGCACGGGATGCTGTCGGAGGTGACCTATCCCTCGCTGTCCGGCACCAGCGTGTTCACCGATTTCGTCGAACTGCCGTCGCAACTTTACGAGCACTGGCAGGAGCAGCCGCAGGTGCTGCGCCAATTCGCCCGGCACTACCAGACCGGCGAGCCGCTGCCGGACGATTTGCTCCAGCGGTTCCTTGCCGCGCGCAAATTCAACCAGGGCTTTGCCACCGTGGAATTCGTCTCCTCGGCGCTGATCGATCTCGAATTCCACACCCAGCCGGCTCCCGCCAGCCGGGATGTGCGGGCGTTCGAACGCCAGGAGCTGGAAAAAATCGGCATGCCCGCGGAAATTGCCATGCGGCACCGGCCCCAGCAATTCGGTCATATTTTTACCGGCGATCACTATGCGTCGGGCTATTACAGCTATATGTGGTCCGAGGTAATGGATGCCGACGCGTTCGGCGCATTCGAGGAGGCCGGCAACATTTTCGATCCCGCCATCGCCAAACGTCTGCACGACGACATCTATTCCTCGGGCGGCTCGCGCGATCCTCAAGACGCCTATGTCGCGTTCCGCGGCCGTGAGCCGGAGCCCGACGCGCTGCTGCGTCGCCGCGGCCTGCTCGAAACATCGGAGGCAGCCTGACGTGAACAAATCGATGCGCCGGTTGCTTAATCTGCTGCTGCTTGTCGGAACCCTCGCCCTTGGCACTGGCGCGGCGCAAGCGCATCCGCATGTCTGGATCACGGCAACCAGCGAGTTGATCTACGCTCTGGACGGCTCGATCACCGGAGTGCGTCACGCCTGGACCTTCGACGACATGTTCTCGACCTATGCGTTGCAGGGCCTCGAGACCAAGACCAAAGGCGTCTATAGCCGCGAAGAACTGGCGCCGCTGGCACAGACCAATGTCGAATCGCTCAAGGAATTCGGCTTCTTCACCTTTGCCAAAGCGGACGGCAAGAAGGAGAAATTTCAGGAGCCGGTCGACTACTTCCTTGAATACAAGGATGCCGCGCTGACGCTGCATTTCACCTTGCCGCTCAAGACACCGGTGAAACCGAAGGAACTTGCGCTGGAAGTGTTCGACCCGACGTATTTCATCGACTTCAGCTTCGCGGACAACAATCCGATCAAGCTGGTCGGGGCACCCGCCGCCTGTCAGACGAAATTCCAGCGGCCGAATGACGGCACCGCCAATGCCCAGAGGCTCGGCGAGCAGAATTTCATGAGCGGCGACAATTCGAACTACGGCGCGATGTTCGCCAACAAGATCACGGTGGATTGTCCATGAGGCTGAAACCAGGCATCGCGCGCGCCCTGACGGTCTGCGTCGCGGCGGCAGTGGTGATGCTGGCGCTCGACGGCGTCATGCACGTCCTGATGGCGCAGACGCCGTTCGGCGGTCCGCGCCCGAGCAGCGCCGAGCCGCAAGTGGGCGGCATTGTCGGATGGCTGCTCGCCAAGCAATCGGAATTCTACCGCGAGATGTCCGGCACCATTCGCGCCGCGAAGTCCGACGGTTCAGCGGTCTGGACGCTGCTCGCGATCTCGTTCGCCTACGGCATCTTTCACGCCGCCGGGCCGGGCCACGGCAAGGCGGTGATCTCGTCCTATCTGGTCGCCAACCAGGAGACCGCGCGGCGCGGCATCGTGCTGTCGTTCGCGTCCGCGCTGATGCAGTCGCTGGTTGCGGTGGTGATTGTCGGGATCTGCGCCTGGTTGCTCAACGCGTCAGCCAAAACCATGTGCGGCGCCGAAAAGGTGATCGAGATCGTAAGCTACGCCTTGATCGCGGCTTTCGGTGCCCGGCTGGTGTGGACCAAGGGCGGCGGATTCATTCGAGCGCTGCAGGCGTCGCAGCCGGCGCCCGCGCTGGCACTGGCCGGGCACCACGATCATGCCGGTCATGGACACGACCATGATCACCACGGCCATTCCCATTCTCACGCCCACGCAGCGCATCACGACCATGAGCATCGTCAAGATGACCACGGGCACGATTACGATCACGATCACGTCCATGACGAACATTGCGGTCATTCTCATGGTCCCATGCCCAGCGAACTCGCCGGTCCCGGCGGCTGGCGGCGCGGGTTCGGTGCGATTTTCGCCGTCGGCGTCAGGCCCTGTTCGGGCGCGATCCTGGTTCTGGTGTTCGCGTTGGCGCAGGGAATGTTCTGGGCCGGCATCGCCTCGACCTTCGTGATGGGGCTCGGCACCGCGATCACGGTTGCGACCATCGCCGTGATTGCGGTGTCCGCGAAGGACCTGGCGCGGCGCCTGAGCGCCGGCCGCGAAGGTGGCGGCGCGCTGGTGATGCGCGGCATGGAGTTCGGCGCGGCGGGACTGGTGCTGTTGTTCGGAGTCGGCTTGCTGCTCGGCTACATCGCCGCCGAGCGCGTCACCTGCTTCTAGCTGCCCGACTGATCATTGATGAGCTACTTGGCTAGATGGTGCACTGAAACAAGAAAGAGCTAGGGACCTACACAAGAATCAAGGTCTTTGGTGAAAACTTCTTGATGTCCGCTTTCCCCCGATAGCGACCGATCTTGGCGGTGCAGCCAAATGTCGCGATGCGCCAAACTTGGACATGGCGCAGATAAGAAGGACCGCCTCGCGGCAACGCCTACTTTTGGGGCGCAAAGCAGACATAGGTGCACAACCTGTTAAATGTCGTGAGGAGCGCTAAGGACCTAGAATGCTAGGCCTTCGCAAAGCAGTGCAGCCGCATCAAAAGCGATAGTCGGCAGCTAACGTCTGGTCCGTACCACGAGTCGCCGGCATCTGGTTGAGCAGGAGCGAGAGCACGACACTTACCGCAACATTGAGGCCCAGCGCGTACAGCGCCGCGTAGCCGGCGATGGTAAAGCCGTCTACTACCAACGGGAAAACGGCAGACTCGAAACCAAGCGACGCGGCCATCCAGGTTCCTGAGACAAGACCTGCTGCCCAGCCGATGATGAGCGCCCAGGGATTAAGCCGGCGCGTATAAAGACCGATAATGACGGCGGGTATAGTCTGGCTGATCCAGATGCCCCCGAGAAGCTGGAGTTGGATTGCGTACTGGAGCGGCAGAAATACAATGAACAAAAGAGCGCCGAACTTGACGACCAGTGAAACGATTTTCGCGTTCTGCGCTTCCTGCTTCGGCGTGCAATCCGGCTGAATGAATTGCACATAGATATTCCGAGTGAACAGGTTCGAGGCCGCGATCGACATGATGGCCGCTGGCACCAGGCCGCCGATGCCGATAGCCGCGAACGCCACCCCGGCGAACCAATCGGGGAAACTATGCAGAATAAGGGCGGGCACAGCAAAATTCGACTTGTACTGAGCGAATTGCGGCGCGAACTCCGGCAACTTATCGACCCCCATGGCCAAGGCCATGAAGCCCGTAAGCGCAAGAAGACCCAGCAGAAACGAATATGCCGGCAGATAGGCTGCATTGCGCCTGATCACGTCGCGGCTGCTCGCGCTCAACACGCCCGTCATTGTGTGCGGATAAAGAAACAACGCAAAAGCCGAGCCGAGTGCCAAAGTCGCATAGGCGGAGTATTGGCCAAGATTGCCGTTTTTCGGACCCGCGAGCAAAAGCTTCGCGGGCGGGATCATTGCGAACATCTTTGCATAACCGCCAAGTTCGATCGGAATCACGATAACCATAGCCAGCACTGTGATGTAGATAAGCGTATCTTTAACTATTGCGATCATCGCTGGAGCGCGGAGTCCGCTGGTATAAGTAAATGCCGCAAGTATAACGAAGGCGATGATGAGCGGCAGATCGCCCAAGAAACCGATCGTCCCGACGCCCATGGCGCCGATGACCACCTGCAATCCGAGCAACTGTAGCGCGATGTAGGGCATGGTCGCGACGATGCCGGTGATCGCCACCACCAGCGCGAGCCATTTGTTGCCATACCGGCCTTGGACAAAGTCGCCGGCGGTGATGAAATTGTGTTTATGCGCGACCGACCACATGCGCGGCAGGATCAGAAACACCAGCGGATATACAATGATCGTATAAGGCAGCGCGAAAAAGCCGATAGCTCCCGCTCCGAACACAAGAGCCGGCACCGCTATAAAAGTGTAGGCGGTGTAGACGTCACCACCTAGTAGAAACCAGACGACGATGGTGCCGAGGCGGCGTCCCGCCAGCCCCCATTCATGCAGCAAGTCGAGATCGCCGCGGCGCCAATGGGATGCCGCAAAGCCGAGAATTGTCACTGCTCCGAATA
Organism: Bradyrhizobium sp.; assembly: GCA_036497205.1. GTDB lineage: Bacteria > Pseudomonadota > Alphaproteobacteria > Rhizobiales > Xanthobacteraceae > Bradyrhizobium. The sequence goes on along the minus strand of DASXJV010000161.1, from coordinate 4,338 downwards.
GCAGAACGAAGACGATGAGCGCAGTCCAGTTCATATTCGCCACCTGGAATGTAGTCCGCGAATACTCGGCGCGAGACCTAATCGCTCCTGTGAAGCACCCAGATTATGATTGCCGAGGTGAGAAGCACCCAAAGGAATTGGTACCAATAGAAAAAGGGGATACCCCAAAGCGCCGGCTCGATTGAATTGTAGAACGGCACCCACAGGAGCGCGACAAACGGCAACAGAAGCAATAGATTCCAAAAGCGTGAACCGCCGCCCGACCTGGTTGGTGGCTTGGCCATCGAGTTCCCTCTTCACCAATCGACAGCAAACTTCCGAATGCAATCCAAGTACGGCATTGATGCGAGTCGTCACGATGCTGGCGAGCAAATGGATGTACCGGCCAACCTGCATTTCATAAATAAACCAGCTCTCGCGATCGCTAAGGATCGCCGCTGCGGCTGAATTCCGAATTCGTTCCGAGGCGACGACCCGTCCGATCGATATCGGCTGCCGTTACCGAGATACGCTCGACCCGAGCCATCGTATCAGCACGGTTTTGCCCAAACAGCAAGTTCAGCAAACTCAACCGCTAGAGCAAGATATATCACCCCACGTGATGGTCATGAAGGGGAAAAGAAGAAGTTTTGTGCTCGGCAGCTCCATGCTGCGGAAGACGAATTCGTCGCCGGGGAGGGCACGAAATAAGCCGTTAAAAACCATTGCGTGCGGGAATGCCGGGTGAACCGGTGCGACCGTGGTGACGACACCTCGAGTGCTTTACTACACTTTGCGCACGAGGCTTCGGGTGCAGCGGGCACCCGGCATTCCCCACGCCCTCTGTTTTCCTGGGTTGAATCGTTCCTGCGCAACTCAGGCGCAGCGCGCCGCGGGATCGCGGACGCGTTTCTGAGCTTGTCTTGGCTGTTTGAAAAATTTAATCCGTGGCAATTCATTGCTGTGCGAATGCGCCACCTCCAGCCGTCATCGCCCGCGGAAAGCGGGCGATCCAGTATTCCGAGGCGTCAGTGATGAAATCGAAAAGCCACGGCCTACTGGATACCCGCTTGCGCGGAGTATGACGGCTCTTAGCTGTATTTTCGATCATGCTCTCATGATGGGACGGATTTGAATAGCCCATTTCATCATGCTCTAGATCGGCAGATAGTTTCGGATCATCGGCATGAAGAAAATGGCGAGATTGATCGCAAACCCGACGCTCCACAGGATCGAGCGAAGGGTGGGTCGATCGCCGAGATAGGTGAAGACATAAGCAATCCGCACGATCAGGAACAGCACCGCCAATTCATCGATGAGACGTTGCGGTCCGATCCGAAATTCCGCCAGCAGGACGGCCACCGCGAAGAACGGAAAGGCCTCGATGCCATTTTGATGCGCGCCCAGCGCGCGCGCCCGAAGCGGATCGTTATAGAATGCGGGGTCGCGCGGTTTGGCATTGTCGAAGCTGCGAAACCCGATCCACTTTATCGGTGCGATTGTCAGTAAATAAAGCATCAGTGTTCCGAAAACGCACCATTCGGCGACCGTCATAATTCCCCCCGACGCGCGGCAATGCATGGACAGTATCGAAACAGCCATTATCTTGACAAGGATAGTCCAACGCGCGAAGCCACAGGTATCATGACAGCGGTCGTTTCCATCGAAAAAGCAAAGGCTGCGGCCGGCGCCAGGCCGGAGCGCATCGGCGTCCTGCTGGTCAATCTCGGCACGCCCGACAGTGCGGATACGAAGGGCGTGCGCGTTTATCTCAAGGAATTCCTGTCCGATCCGCGGGTGGTCGAGGATCAGGGGCTATTATGGAAGCTGGTGCTGAACGGCATCATCCTGCGCACCCGCCCCAGCCGCAAGGCGCGCGACTACCTGAAAATCTGGAACACGGAGCAAAACGAATCTCCGCTCAAGACCATCACGCGCGCGCAGTCCGACAAGCTCGCCGCATCGATATCAGACCATGACCATGTCGTGGTCGATTGGGCGATGCGCTACGGCAATCCGTCGATCGCCTCGCGGATTGAGGCCCTGACGGCGCAAGGCTGCGACCGGCTCTTGGTAGTGCCTCTCTATCCGCAATATTCGGCCGCGACATCAGCTACCGTATGCGACGAAGTATTCCGCGTGCTCACCGAGATGCGCGCGCAACCGACCTTAAGGGTGACACCGCCCTATTACGACGATCCGGATTATATCGAGGCGCTGGCGGTCTCCATCAACGCGCACCTTAAGACCCTGCCATTCGAGCCGGAACTGATCGTGGCCTCGTTCCATGGCATGCCGCAGAAGTATATCGACAAGGGTGACCCCTATTTGGCGCAATGCATCGCGACGACAGACGCGTTGCGCAAGCGCCTGGGCCTCGAAACCTCCAAGCTGGTACTCACATTCCAGTCGCGCTTCGGCTCCGACGAGTGGCTGCAGCCTTACACCGACAAGACCATCGAGCAACTGGCCAAGGCCGGCACGCGCCGCATCGCCGTCGTGACGCCTGGCTTTTCCGCCGATTGTCTGGAAACGCTGGAAGAAATCGCCCAGGAAAACGCCGAGATTTTCAAGCATAATGGCGGCGAGCAGTTCACCGCGATTCCATGCCTGAACGATAGCGACGCCGGTATGGATGTCATCCGCCAGCTGGTTCTACGCGAGCTTCAGGGCTGGATATAATTGCCGGCGTTGCCTCGCTTTTCGCCCCCATCGAACCTCGCATCCTCGTTTGCGACCAAAGAAAGGGTTTTGCTGCACTGCAATGCGTGGCAATGCTTGCAGGACGGTGCGTTTGCGTTCCAGGCTGGTCTGGATCGCCAAGGAGATTTTTATGACCGGGTTTGACATTTTTGCCATTGCGCTTGTGCTGCTGGTTATTTTGACGCTGTTTGCCGGGATCAAGACGGTGCCGCAGGGATACGACTGGACCATCGAGCGGTTCGGCAAATACACCCGCACGCTGGCGCCGGGGCTGAACATCATCGTCCCCTATTTTGATCGCGTGGGCCGCAAGATGAACATGATGGAGCAGGTGATCAACATTCCGGAGCAGGAGGTGATCACCAAGGACAACGCCACCGTGACGGTCGACGGCGTCGCCTTCTTCCAGGTGTTCGATGCCGCGAAAGCAAGTTACGAGGTGGCCAATCTCAATCAGGCGATCATCGTGCTGACCATGACCAACATCCGGTCGGTGATGGGTTCGATGGACCTCGATCAGGTGCTGTCGCACCGCGACGAGATCAACGAGCGCCTGCTGCGCGTGGTCGATGCTGCGGTGTCGCCGTGGGGGCTCAAGGTCAACCGAATCGAGATCAAGGACATCGTGCCGCCCGCCGACCTCGTGGAAGCGATGGGACGCCAGATGAAGGCCGAGCGCGTCAAGCGCGCCGATATTCTGCAGGCGGAAGGTCAGCGGCAATCGGAAATCCTTCGAGCGGAAGGCGCCAAGCAGGGCCAGATATTGCAGGCGGAAGGCCGCCGCGAAGCCGCGTTCCGCGACGCCGAGGCGCGCGAACGCTCCGCGGAAGCCGAGGCCAAGGCGACGCAGATGGTCAGCGAAGCCATCGCCCAGGGCGACGTCGCCGCGCTGAATTACTTCATCGCCGACAAGTATATCAAGGCGTTCGGGCAACTCGCGGATTCGCCGAACCAGAAGATCATCATGCTGCCGATCGAGGCAATGAGCATTCTCGGATCGCTCGCCGGCATCGGCGAGATCGCCAAGGCTACTTTCGGCGAAAGTGCTGCATCCGCGCAAGCGGCCGCGCGCCGTTCGTCGGTGCCGCAGGCCGGAGGCGGCGCAGTTCCGTCGGCAACGCCGCCGGGCTAGAGCCTGAAAGGTGAAAGGTCGCACCATGACAGAAATGTTCTCGACGCTTGGCACCTGGAATTGGCTGATCTTCGGCGTCGTCCTGATGGCGCTGGAACTGCTCGCGCCGGGTGTGTTCCTGTTCTGGCTCGGGCTCGCTGCGTTGCTGGTCGGGTTGCTGTCGTTCGCTATCAATCCGTCCTGGCAGATGCAGATCCTGATGTTCGCGGTCTTCGCAACCGCCGCGGTGCCGCTGTGGCGGGGCTTCGCGCGCAACAATAAAGCCGTCAGCCAAAGCAATCCCTTTCTCAACAAGCGCGCGGATGCGCTGGTCGGCCGGGTGTTTACGCTGGAAAAGCCGATCATCGACGGATCAGGCACGGTGCGGATCGACGATACGATATGGCGTGTCGCCGGTCCCGATGCGCCCGCCGGGAGCCGGGTCAGGATCGTGCAGGCCGATGGGGCCAGCCTCACGGTGGCGGCGGCCGAAATCAATTCGCCTTAAGCTTGCTCCATCGCTCGGCAAAGCAATGCAGCGGCAG
>DASXJV010000160.1:0-3523 GCA_036497205.1 Bradyrhizobium sp. | reverse complement strand
CGTGTTCACGCGCGACGTGCACCGGGGCATGCACTTTGCCCAGCGAATGCAGGTCGGTATGGCCCATGTCAATGATCAGCCCGTCATCGATTTGCCGACCTGTCCGTTTGGCGGCGAGAAGAACTCCGGCATCGGCCGGTTTAACGGCTCCTGGGCCATCGAGGCTTTCACGACCTACCAGTGGCTCACCGTGCAGCACGCGCCGCGAGGCTTTCCCTGGAATGCTTCCGCCGTGCAGGGGCCGTGGTCCTGAAGGCGCATAGGATGGACGAACTATCCAACACGGCAGCCACCAGTGTCGAGGCAAGCAGCAGCCAGGTGATGCTCGAGTCCCGCCACGAGCACATGTTTCCCAAGTTCGCGCCCGAGAAGATCGATCGCATGCGCCGGTTCGGCGAGGTCCGGCACTATGCCGCCAACGAATTACTGTTTCGGACCGGTGAGATTGCGCCTGGCATTCATCATTGCTGGCAGGGTATCCATTGAAGCTCGCGATCGTCTTAGCCGCGCGGAGAAGATTGTGGAAATGGGCGCGGGCGAGTTCATCGCCGAAGTCGCGCAACTCTCCGGCGGAACCGCCCTGGTCGATGCGCGGGCAATCGAGCCCGTATCCGGACTGAAATCAGTGCCTACGAACGACACTGATGAATGTTAATCTCCGGTCTGGTGAGGAGCCAACAGCGCACAGGATTGGTTGAGCGCCTACGCCCCTACAGCGTCACCACGATCTTGCCGAGGTGCCTGTTGGCTTCCATGTGCTCGAATGCCTTGCCGATATCGTCGAACGCAAACACCTTGTCGATCGGCAATTGCAGTTTGCGCGATTCCACCGCCGGCCAGATATCCTTGCGGACTTCGTCGAAAATCTCGCGGATCTCCTCGATCGAGCGGGTGCGGAAGGTCACGCCGATATAGTTGATGCGGCGCGCGGCGTGCAGATCGAAATTGAAGTCGGCGTGGGTGCCGCCGAGCCTGCCGACATTAACGATACGGCCCTTGATTTTGGTGGCCGCGAGATTTTGGCTGGCGACCTTGCCGGAGACCTGATCGACGATCAGATCGACGCCTTCGCCATTGGTGGCCTTCAGCACCTGATCGACCCAGCCGGGATCGCTGGAATCCACCGCGAGGTCAGCGCCGAATTCCCTCAGCCTTCCGCGACGGGTCGCGTCGGTTGACGATCCGATCACGGTTTTCGCGCCCTTGAGCTTTGCGATCTGCAGTGCCATCAGGCCGACACCTGAGCTGGCGCCTTGAATCAGCACGGTCTGGCCGGGCTGCAATGCGCCGTTGGTCACCACCGCGTTATGCATGGTTGCGAGCGCGACGGGCAGGGTGGCCGCTTGTTCAAAGTTCATATTCGAGGGCGTTCGAAACAGCCGGCCGTGGTCGGCCAGCGTATATTCCGCAAACGCGGCGCCGCCGGAACCCATCACCTTGTCGCCGGCCTTGACGCCTTTGGCGTCGGGGCCGACTTCCGCAATTTCGCCCGCCCATTCCATCCCCAGCACGGCGCCGAGGCCGCCGGCGCTGCCATGCGCATGGCCTTTGGTCATGCCGAGGTCGGCACGATTGAGGCCGCAGGCGCGCACGCGGATCAGCACCTGCGTGCCTTTCGGCGCTGGCTTGGCGACATCGGTGATTTCAGCGCCGTTGGCGCCGTAGACATATGCTTTCATGGGATCATTCTCTTTGGGGGTGATGCAAAGCTAGTTATTCCGCGGCTTCGCGGCGGCCGCCGGACATCATGCCTTCGAGCCGGCTTCGAATGATGGCTTCCGCGTCCCGCATGATGCGCGACACCAGTTCAGCGCAGGTGGGGATGTCGTGGATCAGTCCCTGCACTTGTCCGGCGGACCAGATGCCTTCGTCGGCATCGCCTGTGGCGTAGACCATCTTGCCGCGCGCGCCGGCCACGAGGTCGCGGACCTGCTCGAAGGTCGCACCTTCCTTCTCCATGGCGACGACCTTCGTACTGACCGCGTTCCTGGCGACGCGCGAGGTGTTGCGCATGGTGCGGAAAATCAGTTCGGTTTCGCGCTCGTCGTTGGCGACGATTTTTTCCTTGATCAGTTGATGGATCGGGCTCTCCCTGGTGCACATGAAGCGCGTTCCCATGTTGATGCCTTCGGCGCCGAGCGCGAGGGCTGCGACCAGGCCGCGGCCATCGCCGAAGCCGCCCGAGGCGATCATCGGAATCTTCACTTTATCGGCAGCTACCGGGATGAGGATAAGGCCGGGGGTGTCGTCCTCGCCGGGATGCCCTGCGCATTCGAAGCCGTCGATCGAGATCGCATCGACCCCCATCCGCTCCGCCGACAGCGCGTGGCGGACACTGGTGCATTTGTGCACGACCACGATGCCGTGTTTCTTGAATTCGGTCACGTGTTCCTGCGGCTTGTTGCCAGCAGTCTCGACGATCTTGATGCCGCTCTCGATGATGGCCTGACGAAATTCCGCATAAGGTGGCGGCTTGATCGACGGAAGAATGGTCAGATTGACGCCGAACGGCTTGTTGGTCAGGCTGCGGCAGCGCGCGATTTCCTTGGTCAGGTCCTCAGGCGTCGGCTGCGTCAGCGCGGTGATGAAGCCGAGCGCGCCGGCATTGGCGACCGCAGCAACCAGCTCAGCCCGGCCGACCCATTGCATTCCGCCCTGCACGATGGGGTGTTCGACGCCGACGAGTTCGGTAAATCGCGTCTTGATCATTCCTGACCCCTGATTGTTTCCATGAGCATTTTCCAACAGGAAAATGCTCTCCCTTGAGGTTCGCGCGTATTCTGATCGCAAAACCGGTTGCGGAATACGCACGCGCGGACAAACCGCGCATGCTCTGCTTATTCAAATTTTCAGAGGCAGGATGCCGTCGCGCCCAGCAAATGTCCACGGGGCACAACAGAGGTCAAGGCAAGGCGATCATGCAAAAACAGGTGATTTTGTCTCGACCGAACGGGTGTTTTCACAGAGTCCGGCGATTTTCGCGCCCGCGCGCGCTAGCTGTACACCGAGATATCCGCCGATCGCGCCAGCGCCGTAGATACAGATTTTCATGAAACTTGCGGAAATTTCGGCGCAAACCACTCACCGGCTTGAGCGGTCTCTCAAAGCCAGGGCGAGCAGACGGGGAGCTTTTTCAGGCAGCAGAGACGGATCGCGCCGCGGTTGTAGCCTCGTCATCGAACGCGGTCGAAATGTCGCGGATGCTGATGACGCCGGTCAGGCTGTAATTGTCGATGACAGGCAGATGGCGGATATGGTGCTTGTTCATCAGGTGACGAACGTGTTCCAGCGTATCGGTCGATGAGCATGATACCAGCTGCTGCACTGAAACGAATTGCGAAACCTTCAGATTGACTCCGGCCGCGCCGTGCTCGGCAATCGCGCGGACGACGTCGCGTTCCGTAAACATGCCAACCGCGGTATTGCCTTCGGTCCGGACCACATCCTTGACCACAAGCGCGCTGATGTTACTGGCGCGCATCAATTGGGCGGCAATAGCGACGGTTTCGTTCATTCGAACCGT
>DASXJV010000159.1:0-5077 GCA_036497205.1 Bradyrhizobium sp. | reverse complement strand
GCCGCCATCCTTCGAGACGCCGCTTCGCGGCTCCTCAGGATGAGGGCTGCATGTGCGGAGATACCGTAATGGTCACAGTCCCAGATACGCCTTGCGCACATCGGGATTGCCCTTGATGTCGCTAGCGGCGCCCTGCATCAGCACGCGGCCGGTCTGCAGGATGTAGGCGCGGTCGGCGATGTCGAGGCACTCCGCCATGCGCTGCTCGACGATCAGCACGGTCATGCCGGCGTCGCGGATGCGCTTCACCGCCTGGAAAATTTCGTCGACCAGTTTCGGCATGATGCCCTGCGACGGCTCGTCCAGCATCAGGAGCCGCGGCCGCGTCATCAGCGCACGGCCGATCGCCAGCATTTGCTGCTCGCCGCCGCTTAGCGTTTCGGCGCGCTGCTCCAGACGCTCCGACAATCGCGGAAACAGCTTGAACACCAACGCCAGCGGCTGGTCGCGATCCGCCTCGCTGCGATAGAGGTAGCTGCCGAGCCGCAAATTGTCGCGCACCGACAGCCGCGGAAACAGCCGGCGGTTCTCCGGCACATAGGCGATGCCACGCGCTGTAATCATGTGCTGGGCCATGCCATCGATGCGCGCACCATCGAAGGTGACGGCGCCGGAGCGCGGACGTTCGGCGCCGGCGATGGACTTCAGCAGCGTCGATTTTCCGGCACCATTCGCGCCGGCGACGCAGACGATCTCGCCCTTGGCGACCTCGATACTGACCGCCGAGATGGCGACCAGTCCCTGATACGCAGTGGTGATTTCATGCACCGACAGCATGACGATCCCCAAGATAGGCGCTGATGACTTTCGGATCGCGAACAATCTCCGCCGGCTTGCCCTCGACCAGCACCTTGCCGAGATCGAGGACGATTGCGCGGTCGACCAGCGGCATCACGATCTCCATGACGTGCTCGACCATCAATACGGTGACGCCGGTAGCGCGGACCCGGCGCACCAGTTCGACGCCGGTCTGCGCCTCGATCGGCGTCAGGCCCGTGAGTACTTCATCCAGCAGCAGCAGTTTCGGCTCGGTCGCGAGCGCACGTGCGACCTCAAGCCGGCGCTTTTCCGACGGGATCAACCCGCTGGCGAGCGCGTCGGCGCGGGCGGCGAGGCCGGCAAATTCCAGCACCTCATGGGCCTTGCGGCGCGCCTCGCGCATGACGGTGGTGCGGACCAACGCGCCGACGATGACGTTGTCGATCACAGTCATGGTCTCGAAGCTTTTCACGACCTGAAACGTGCGCGCGATGCCGCGCTGGCATCGTTCCGCCGCCGGCAGCCTGGTGACGTCTTCGCCGTCGAATAGAATCGAACCTTGTGTCGGCGGCTGCACGCCCGCAATCAGATTGAACAGCGTCGACTTGCCGGCGCCATTGGGGCCGATCAGCCCGACAATCTCGCCGCGTCCGACCGAAATCGAGATATCGCTATTGGCGATCAGACCGCCGAAACGTTGCCAGACACCGCGGGTTTCCAGCAAGGGTGTCATCGGGCCACTCCCTTGCGCCGGCGCGAGAACAGTCCGACCAACCCTTCCGGCCGCGCCAGCGAGATCAGCACGATCAAGCTGCCGTAGACAATCAGATCGACGCCGCGGCCGGAGCCGCCGATGAAGGAGCGCGTGAGTTCAGTGAGCGGGATCAGGATGACGGCGCCGAGCACCGGTCCCCATAACGTACCGATGCCGCCAAGCACCGCGGGCAGCGCCATCAGCAGCGAAAACTGGAAGCCCATAACGCTTTCGGGATCGATGTAGGACACGAACTGCGCGTAGAAGCTGCCGCCGACCGCGGTGAGGAATGCCGAGACCGCCGCGGCGCCCATCTTGGAATTGAACACGACCACACCGAGGCTTTCGGCGGCGTCCGGATTGTCCTTCACCGCACGCCACCAATAGCCCCACTTGGAATCCTCGAGCCACCAGGTCACGGCCCAGGCGACGCAGGCCAGCACCAGCGCGAAATAGAAGTATGGCAGCTTGCTGCGCGTGAACTGAAAATAGAGCCAGCTATCGCGACGCACGGGAATATCGATGCCGAGTGCGGCGCCGGCCCATTCCCAGTTCTGGAACAAGAGCAGCGCGATCTCGGCTATGACGATGGTAGCGATGACGAAGTAATGTCCGCGCAGGCGGAAACAGGGATAGCCGAGCGCCATCGCAATAGCCGCCGATATCAGACCGCCGCCAAGCATGCCGAACCACGGCAGCACGCCGAATTTGGTGAAGAGAATTGCGGTGGTGTAGGCGCCGAGCCCGAAATACAGCGCGTGGCCGAGCGAGATTTGCCCGCAATAGCCACTGAGGATGTTCCAGCTCTGCGACAGCGCTGCGTACATCAGGGTCAAGACCATGATGTTCTGGACGTAGACGTCTTTCACGAACAGCGGTACCACGGCGGCGATCGCCGCAAGACAGGCCGCGACGATCAAATCGCGGCGGCGGCGCTGGGCAAAGGCGGTATCCATTAGATCGACCCGAACAGGCCGCGCGGCCGGACGAAGACCACCAGCAGATAGACCGCGTAGATGCCCACCGATTTCAGGGAGGGCGGCAGGATCAATGCCGTGGAAGCTTCGACAAGACCGACGATGATGCCGCCGGCAAAGGCGCCGAACACGCTGCCGAAGCCGCCCAGTGCCACCGTGACATAGGCGATCAGCGCGAACGACGCGCCGACGTCGGGATAGATGTAGAAGAACATCGCCATGATCGCGCCGGCGAGTCCCACCAGCGCCGCGCCGAGGCCCCAGCCCAGCGCAAACACCTTGTTCTTGTCGATGCCGACCAGCGCCACCGCGCCGGCATCCTCGCGGGTCGCCTCAAGGGCGCGGCCAAAATCGGTGCGGTTGATGAAGAAGTACAGCGCGCCGAACGCCGCGATCGACACCAGCGCGCCGACCAGCTGCGGCACCGGCAGGAAGATGCCGTCAATCGAGACGGTTTTGCCGCCAAGCCATGAATGCGTGACGCTGCGATAGTCCGGCGTGAAGAAGAACTGCGCCAGGCCGCGCATGACGATGGCCAGCCCGAACGTCGAAAAGATCTGCACCATGCCAGCATTGGCCTTCGCCCTGACCGCGAAGCGCACGATCAGGAGATAGACCACCGCACCGAACACGAACAGCGCCGCCGCTACCAGCGGCGCTGCCAACAACGGATCGATGGCAAAGAACGCAAACAGAAAGAACGTCGCGTACATGGCGATCATGAGGAATTCGCCGTGGGCGAAGTTCACCACGTCCATCAGGCCAAAGATCAGCGCGAGACCGACAGCGATCAGGCCGTAGAGCAGCCCCATCAAAAGGCCGCTCGCCAGACTCTGGATGATGGTTTCGGCTGTCAAAGATATTGCTCCCGGCCAATGGCCTCATCCTGAGGAGCACGCATTCGCGCGCGTCTTGAAGGATGCAGCCGCTCTCGTCCTTCGAGACGCTTGCCTCGCAAGCTCCTCAGGATGAGGGCGCGCGTCGCAGTGTAACGCGCAAGTCGCATTTTACTTCATCGGCCAAGTGGCTTCGGCGACCGCGGCTTGCGGCGGGAAGACGGTGACGAACTTGCCGCCGATATATTGCAGCAGCACCGGATCGGCGTCATTGTTCTGGCCCATCTCATCGAACTTCACGCGCTTCCACGGCATAATCGTGGTCTCGCCCGGCATATCGGTGGCAACCAGCGCTTCACGGATCTTGTCGCCGTCGGTGGACTTGGCGCGATTGATGGCATCGGCCATCACGATCAGGCCCATGAACTGGCGCGACGAATAGTCGTTGAGGTCCTTGCCCGACTTTTCCTTGTACATGGCGTTGATCTTGCCGACCATCGGCCGCTTGGCGGCGAGATCGAGCGAAAAACTGCCGCGCGAGATCACGCCTTCGATCTTGTCGCCGACCGCGTCGTACAGCGCCTTTTCGGAAAAGCCGGCATCCTGCGCCACGATCGCTTTCGGCTTGTAGCCGAGTTCGCCCATGGTCTTGACCAGCAGAATACCATCAGTCGTGTAGCTCGAAGGCATCAGCACGTCCGCGTTGGCTGCCTTGAGCTGCTGCACTTCGGCCGTAAGCGAGGGCGAGTTGGCGCGATACTTGATGTCGGCAACGACCTTGTAGCCGCGACCCGCGGCGAGCTTGAGCTGGGCGTTGGAGGAGTCGGTGCCGAAGATGGTATCCTCGTGGAACAAGGCCAACGTCTCTATCTTCTGGCCCTTCTTCTTCAGCGCATCGAAGAAGTCGAACATCGCGGCCGAGAACATCTCGTCATGGGGTGCGGCGCGGAAATAGAATTTGAGGCCCCGGCGATGCAGGCTCGGCGAGGAATTGTCGGCCGAGATGAACGGGATTTGATAGCGCTCGCAGATCTGGCTGACGGTGACAGCGACCGCGCTCTGATAGGTGCCAATGATGGCGCAGACTTTTTCCTGCGTGATGAGACGCTCGGCCTCGGCGCGACCCTTCTGCGGATCGGCCTGGTGATCGGCGAATACGAGGCGGACCTTGGCGCCGCCGAGACCGGGCAATCCCTCGCCTCGCGCCAGCGGCAGATCGAAATCGTAGTTTTTGTTGATCAGGTCAGCCGCGGTCTCGAACGCCTTCTGTGCATCGACGCCGATCTGCGCGCTGGCGCCGGACAGCGGATAGATCACACCGATCACCACTTCGGATGTTTGCGCGCGGGCCGCGATCGGCAGCAGCGCGGCGGTGGCAGTGGCTCCAAGCAGTACATTTCGGCGAGTGATGGTCATTACGAGATCCTTTGTTTATCGCGGCTATCGATGAAACGATTGAAGGTTACGGTAAAGCCTCAAAGAACGGCAAAAGCTGCCTATTAAAGCACGGCAAGTTGTTTGTTCCTGAGGTCTGTCACCAGCATCAATCCCGGTGCATGCGTAATCGCAAACGGCAGCTTCGCCGCCGCGATCACGGCTTGCGGCGTCACGCCGCACGCCCAGAACACGGCAATCTCATCGGCTTCCACCGGCACCGCGTCCCCGTAGTCGGGTTTTGAGATATCTGCGATCCCGATCGAATGCGGGTGGCCGAGATGGACCGGCGCGCCATGCACGGAAGGGAATCGCGA
>DASXJV010000158.1:0-2298 GCA_036497205.1 Bradyrhizobium sp. | reverse complement strand
ATCCCGGATCAGTCCTGATCTGCCGTTCGGGTAGGTTGCACGATGCGCCGGGCAACCGGCGCGCTAGAGGAATGGCCGTCACGTTTGCGGTGCGAGCCGCAGGCCATACAGAACCCGGCTTATAGGCCGGCTGATAATGTGAGGGGCGTCCGGCGGAGCACCCGCCGGACGCCCCGCCATTTTTGCGGAGCTCCGCTCACGGCCGCATGCGCCAGACGCAATGCGTCCAGTGCATGACCCATCCGTCACGCCAGCCAGCCGAGCCACACCCCGCCCAGCAGGACGACGCCAAGCACAAACCGGTAGAGCACGAAGGGCCAACTGGCGAACTGCTCGAGGATCCGCATCAGGCCCCAGATCGCAAAGAAGGCCGAAATAGACGCGACGACCAGCCCAACGGCGAGCACCGACCAGCCATGGGCGTCGAGGTGGACCTTGTGCAGTTCCCATATCTCCTTGAGACCCGCCAGCGCGATGGCCGGCAATCCGAGAAGGAACGACAGACGCGCGGCCTCGTCGCGCTTGAAACCAAGCGCCAGCGCCGCGGTCAGCGTCGAGCCGGAGCGCGAGACGCCGGGAATGAGCGCGCCAACCTGCGCGATCCCGACCAACAGCGCGTCCCAAACCGTCGCTTGATCGAGCACCCGCCGATGGCGGGCGCTGATCTCGGCCAGAGCCAGCAGCAGCGCCATCGCCATGCAGGCCCAGCCGATGACGCTGAGCGTGCGCAGCGGGGAATTGCACGCGTTCAGAACGTGCGACAGCGCCAGCCCGGCGATGCCGATCGGGATCGTCGCCAAGACGATCCGCAGTGCGAATTGAAAATGGAGGTCGCGGAACTGACCACGCGCGGCGGCGCTGAGCGAATACACAACGAGGCCGCGAACGTCCGTCCAGAAGTAGCTCACCACGGCGGCCAGCGCCGCCATTTGCATCGCTGCCGAAAAGGCCGAACCGGGATCGGGCCAGCCGAGCACCGCCGGCACCAGGCGCATATGTGCGGTCGAAGAAATCGGCATCAGTTCGGTGATGCCCTGAACAACGCCCAGCACCGCCACTTTCGCGTATCCGAGCGCCACAAAGCCCGTATCGACGCCCCCTGTACAAGCATCAGCCATGAACGTCGCATCCGTAAATTGGCGCTCGAGAGATCGCCGCGTGACGGCGAAACGATTGCGCGGTTTTATGACACTTTTAGGTGCCGGCGGGAAATTGACGCGGCACATTAGTCGGTACGGGCCGAAAGCCCAACACGACTTCCGAAGGGCACACAGCAAATTACACGACGATGTCGGTCAAGGGTGCCCTCGGCTTTGTTCTGGTCATGATGAGCGCGTCCACCGCGAATGCGGGGGATTGGCGCTATTGCCTGGCGACATCGCAAACCGACCACAAAATTTACATCAGCGCGCCATTTTCGGTGACCAGCGAACCCGATGATTTCGAGTCAAGGTTCGACGGTGTGTTGGTCCGAATGCATCTGCGCCATGACGACGTGCAGTGCCCGCACAGCAACGACGAGGCCTCGGCCGTCGCCGATAAGCAGCACACCATCGAATTCAATCGCCGTTCCGGCAACCAGATCACCGATCTGCACTGGACGCCGGGCGACTGAGCCGTTCGCGTTTATGTCAACCGCGTAATACCTCTCGATGCGCAAGGCGTCATTGCGATCACGCACGCCCCGATAACACCTCTTTCCCCTTGAACGATCTGAATCCGCGGACGGAGGATAAGTCCAGCGGCCAACGCGCGGGGACATCTCATGGCGAGGAAACGGGCAGCGGCGAAAAAGAAGAAAAGACCCAGGTCGAAAAGAACGACGGCGCGAACAACACGCAGACGTGCGGCGGCCGGCGATATCGTCAATGCCTGGGAAAACGACCCCGGCAATGGCGCAAGCGCCAGCGGCGGCCCCCTCATCCAGCGGCCCACACCCGCTTTGAACGCACAGCCTTTACCGACAAAGATCACGCATCCCGCGTCAGGCCCGCCGCCGTCAACCTTTCCGCCCGGCAGCGCGAATTTTCGTTATTGGACCGCAAGCGAGGCGCTGCGGCGCGGATCAGACTTCTGGGGAGCCATTGCGCCCGGGTTGAGCTGGCAAGTCGGCGCCGTCTTGCCGGTCGATCTTGATCGCGGCGTCGATTTGAATGCGTTCTTGGATCCTGCTTCATACTGCCCCCTGGTTCATGGGTTTAGATCGAAGAGTTCGGATTGCCGGGTTATCAGCTTGATGCGCAAGCCCTTTTGTTTGCCCTTTGTGACGTGACAGGCTTCCAGCTCGCCGCGCTTGAC
>DASXJV010000157.1:0-2066 GCA_036497205.1 Bradyrhizobium sp. | reverse complement strand
GCGATGCGCATTCTGCCGCGCGAGCAGCGCGAGGCGATGTTTCAGATCTACAGCTTTTGCCGTCAGGTCGACGACATCGCCGATTCCGATGGCCCGCGGCCCGAACGGCTGGCCGCGCTTCAACAATGGCGCGACGATATCGACGCGCTGTATGCGGGCCATCCGCCGGCGCGACTGCGGGACTACGTCCCGTCGGTTAGAAAATTCGATCTGCAGCGCGAGGATTTTCTGGCCATCGTCGATGGCATGGAGATGGATGTGCCTCAGGATATCCGGGCGCCGGATCTTGCAACGCTCGATCTGTATTGCGACCGCGTGGCCAGCGCGGTCGGACGCCTGTCGGTGCGGGTGTTCGGTGTGGCGCGGGACGACGGCATCTTGCTCGCGCACCATCTTGGCCGTGCGCTGCAATTGACCAATATTCTGCGCGACGTCGATGAAGACGCCGCGATTGGCCGCCTGTACCTGCCGCGTGAAGGTCTGCTGCATACCGGAATCACCAACTTTGATCCGCTCAAGGTCACCTCTGATCCGGCGCTGCCGAAAGTGTGCGCGCCGTTGGTCGAGCGGGCGCGGACGCATTTTCAGAAAGCCGACGAAGTCATGAGTCGCAATCCACGGCGCTTGGTGCGCGCACCCAGGATCATGTCGCGATATTATCGCGCCATTCTGGAATTGCTGGTCGCCAGAGGGTTCGCACCGCCCCGCGCGCCGGTTCGCCTCAACAAGATGGCCCGCATCGCCATTCTTCTTCGCTACGCATTCATCTGATGCAAAAGAGTGTCCACATCATCGGCGCCGGCATTTCGGGCCTCTCGGCAGCCGTTCGGCTGGCGAATGCGAATTTCAAGGTGCACGTCCACGAGGCTACGCATCAGGCCGGCGGCCGCTGCCGGTCATATTTCGACGCGGCGACCAACCTGACCATCGATAACGGCAATCATCTCTTGCTCTCGGGCAACCGTCACGCGGTGGCTTACGCGAGATCGATCGGTACCGAGGCGGGGCTGGTCGGGCCGAAGCGCGCGCAATTTCCGTTCGTCGATCTCACGACCGGGCAGCGCTGGCAGCTCGACCTCGGAGACAGCCGGCTGCCCCTGTGGGTCTTCGATAAGGCTCGCCGTGTCCCTGATACCGGCCTGTTCGATTATCTCGCATTGATGCCTCTGATCTGGGCAGCGCAAAGCAAACTGGTCGGCGATGCCATCCCGTGCGAGGGAACGCTTTACCAGCGGCTGGTGCAGCCACTGCTGCTTGCGGCGCTGAACGTCGATCCGCCCGAGGGGTCCGCGGGCCTTGCCGGCGCGGTGGTGCGGGAAATTTTGCTGGCGGGGGGACAGGCTTGCCGGCCGCTGATCGCGCGCGACGGCTTAAGCGCGGTTCTGGTCGAACCCGCAATCAAGCTCCTGCAGGACAAGGGCGCCAATATCCAGTTTGGACATGAACTGCGCGAGTTCGGTATGTCGGCAGGCAGCGTTGGCGAATTGAAATTTGGCGATAACACGGTCGCCATCGACCCGGCTGAAGCCGTGGTGATGGCTGTTCCGCCGCGCCCGGCTGCGTCGCTGCTTCCGGGCCTGAAAACGCCGTCCAAGTTCCGGGCGATCGTGAATGCACATTTCCGCTTCGATCCCCCCAGGGATATGCCCCCGATAACCGGGGTTGTCGGTGGACTGGTGGAGTGGCTGTTCGCGTTCCCACAGCGCCTGTCGGTCACCGTCAGCAATGCCGACCGGCTGGTGGATATGCCGCGCGAGGAACTCGCGCAGGTGATCTGGCGGGATATCTGCAAAGCGGGAGGGGTGCAGGGCGAATTGCCGCCCTGGCAGATCGTGCGTGAGCGCCGCGCGACATTCGAGGCCACGCCGGAACAAAACGCGCTGCGGCCGGGCGCTGTCACGAGCTGGAAAAACCTGTTTCTCGCGGGCGACTGGACTGATACGGGGTTGCCGGCAACTATCGAAGGATCGGTGCGGTCTGGGAACCGCGCCGCCGATCTGATCCTCGCCATGCGGCCGGCCTGATCGGGAGATAGCGAGCGGTTTCCGGTGAACCGGGCAAGGTTG
>DASXJV010000156.1:0-9846 GCA_036497205.1 Bradyrhizobium sp. | reverse complement strand
TCTCGAATTGCTGGCCGATCCTGCGCATGAATTCGTCAAGCGGCGTCATGAAGCGATGCATCGGCAGCACCACGGACGCGCGCAGCCGCCGCGTGATTTCCGAAATGCCGTCGAGCGACATGGTATAACTGCCGTCGATCGGCACCATTACGATGTCGAGCCGGCCGATCGCCGCGAAATGGCTTTCGTCGAGCTTGTGATGCAGGTGCCCGAGATGACCGATGCAGAGGCCTCCAACCTCGAAGATGAAGATCGAGTTGCCATCCCTGATCATTTCGGCGTTCGAATCATCGGCGAAATAGCGGCGGATGTCGGTCGTCACATTGCGGATGTACACATCGCCGATGCGAAGCGCGATTCGTGCAGGCTGTCCGTCATCGCCCCAGCCGTGCAGCACATGTTGAATACGTGGATCCGGAAACAGCGTGTAGTGCGTGCCGTGCGCGCGATTCATGGTGACGACGTCGGGCAGGCGGCCTGCCCTGTAGGCGCCGCTGTAGTCGGTCGCGATCCGCACTCCGCCCGGCGTGTCGATGTAATAGGTCGAATGGCCGGCATAGGTGATCGCGACCTCGTCCGTATTCGCGGCCATCCGCCGAAGGCCGACCGGCGTGGCGCGCGGCTGCGCATTGGACATCGCAAGACATTCGCTGCTGCGTAAGGTGTCCTGGGCAGCAGCCGGTGCGATCACCCAACTCAGCAAAGCAAGCACGGCAGAAAAGGTTCGTAACATGACAGGGCCCGTGTCCAGTGTCGCCAAGAGCCTTTTCGTTTCGATTGAATCGAAACGGGGCTCTAGATTATTGATTTGACGCGTTTTCTTAACGCGAACCGGTCTCCACTTCGCTTGAAAACGCTCTAATGACAGCGTATCGCGGAATCCTGCGGCCGTCATGGCGGCCATCATACACTTGTCCGAGAGCGCTTTGGGTCTCGCGGTCCGCCGATTACGCCCGCCGCGGGCTGATCTTCCACGTTGCCGCGAGTATGCCGGCGGTCATCAGGCCGCTGATGGGCGCGGTGATGGGGATCGCCAGCGCCAGCGCCGCGGTCGCGGCCCATCCGATCGAGGAAAAGGCTTCCGCGAATGTAGCCAGCCGCGAGGATGTCTGGCGGCGGCGAAACTGGCTGCGCCGGGCCTGCACGCGAAACCAGAGCTGTATCGCGGTGGCCGAGACGGAAGCGATGGCGACGCCTGAAGCGGTGACCGCCGCCTGCAACGGCGAGGCAAATAGCAGCGCGATGAAGAGCGGCGCGAAGATCACACCGATTACGATCAGCACCACTTCGATCTTGGCGCGTATCACGCGCGCGGCCAGTAACGGCGCGGTGGCCACCAGATCGGCGGCGTCTTCGCCTGATATCGTCAGCCATGCGAGGCCGCCCGCGAGCTGTCCTGCCGCCATGACGATCACGGGCGTGATCAGCACGATGGCGGCCGAACTTTCGGCGAAACTTCGCCACAGCATCAGCGCCGGCGGCGCCAGATAGAGCAGTTGCATCAGGGTCTGCGACACCAGCCACGGATCGCGCCGCAGCAGCACGAATTCCTTCCACCGCAGCGCCTGCTGCCGCGAGCCTCCACGAAACGCCTTGGCGTGGAAGCCTTGATGGGCCGGCGAGGCATTCGCCGAAACGCTGACGACGGTGCCGGAAAACCGCGGCGAGAAGATCGCCATCACGGCGCCGAGCAGAACGAGGCCGCCGGCCAAGAGAAGCAGCAGCGCCTCGCCATCGCCGAGCGCCGCGCGCGCCGGCCACCAGACGATGCTCTCAATGTCAGGTGCAAAGGCGGCAGCGGCATCCGAAGTCAGCACCGCGAACCGCGACAGCGTGCCGTAGGACAGAATGGCGGCGATCTGCAGTGCGATGACGAATCCGGCGCCGATGATTGCGGCAAGAATTTGCGCGACCAGCCGTGTCCGGCTCGGGCCGATCAAGCTGAACAGCACGACCGTGGCGGCGATCGCAACCGCTGCGGCTGACAGGCCAATCGCGATGACGACGCCGTAAGCCGCGAACCATCTGATACCGCCGCCGATCACGAGAACGTCGACAAAAGGCGTCGACAACAGTAGCGCCATCGCAATTACCGATAGCGCAATCGCCGCGATGCGCACCGAAAACACGTTGGCCAGCGCGACCGGCGACGACATGATCAGATCGAGATCGGCACGGGTGTAAAATACACGCGTTACGGATTCGATGGCCTGCGACAGCATTAAGGCCCACGCCAGGAATATGGTCGCCGTGATGACGATGAGGCTGGGTTTGTCGAGCGACGTCTGCAGATCCGCAAACCGGCCGATCACGGCGTAGGCCGGCAGGTGCATGATCGCCGCAAAGGCAATTAGTCCAACTACCGCGCGGCGTTTTGGCCCGTGACGTCCAGCCGTCACCATCGCGAGCCACTCGCGCCAGGCCAACCGTAGTTCGTGCCGGGCAAACCACGTCAGGACGTCGGCTGAGCTCATGCGGCGGCGGCCTCGGTATCGACGAGCGCGATGAACAGATCTTCGAGGCTGGTGTCGTTATGCCCGTTCTGCTGGCGCAGTTCGGTTAACGTGCCCTCGGCGACAAGCCGTCCCGATGCGATGACGCCGATGCGGTCGGCCATGCGTTCGGCGACTTCGAGGATGTGCGTGGTCATGATTACGGTGCATCCGGAGCGGACGCGATCCCCGAGCAATCCCTTGACGTGACGCGCGGACACCGCGTCGAGGCCGGTAAGCGGTTCGTCGAGGATGATCAGCCGCGGATCGTGGACCAATGCTCCCGCGAGCGCGACCTTCTGGCGCATGCCCTTGGAAAATCCCTCGCAGCGCTCGTGCAGATGCGGCTCGAGTCCGAGCGAAACCAGCAGATGGTGCGCGGACGGTTCGGAGATTGCAGGATCGATGCCCCAGAGTCCGGCGACGAATTCGAGGTATTCCAGCGGGGTCAGCTTGTCGTAGATCATCGGTTCATCGGAGACCCACGCCATCACTTGTTTGGCTGCGACTGGATCGGTCAACGCGTCGATACCGAACACCGCAACCGAACCGGCATCGGGCCGCGAGAGGCCCGCCACCATGCGCAAGGTCGTGGTCTTGCCGGCGCCGTTGGGCCCGACCAGCGCATAGAATTCGCCTGAACGGACGGTGAGATCGAGCGCGTCGACCGCGAGACGATCAAAACGCTTTGTTAACCCTCGCACTTGCAGCGCGGACTCAACTGGCTTCATGATGCGGAACAATCCAGGTTTTGCATCGGATGCGAACCATGCACCCAAGATATTTCGGCGCGGTGAATCGAGGGCCGCAAATCCCGCGAATGCTCGCAAATTGCCCAAAGCTGCGGCATTTGTCCGCAACCCGAGCGTAGGGCGGCAACCCACCGCTTTGTTGACATGGATCGGCGCTTTGGGCTGTATAAGCGTCGGACAATGCGACGCTTTCAGCGCCAGCGACGCTGAATAGCGCTGGAAACAAGATGCGGGAAAGGCGATCGATAGAATCGCCGCGCATCGGGGAGGGTGGCAATGCTGGACTTCGTTCAGCAGTTGGTCAGCGGCATTGCGCTCGGCTGCGTCTACGGCCTGATCGCGCTTGGCTTCGTCCTTGTCTACAAGGCGACCGAAGTCGTGAACTTCGCGCAGGGCGACCTGATGATGCTGGGCGGATTTTTCGCCTTCACCTTCATCGGCATTCTCGGGCTTAATTACTGGATCGGGTTTGCCGCTGCGGTCGCGGCGATGGCGCTGTTCGGCATGCTGGCAGAGCGCCTGGTGGTGCGCCCGATCCTCGGCTATCCGCAGTTCTCCATCATCATGGCGACGATCGGGCTTGGATATTTCCTGCGCTCCGTCGTCGGGATGATCTGGGGCACCGACGACTTCAAGATCGAGACCCCGTTCAGCCAGGGCGTGGTCAGGATCGGCAGCCTGGTGCTGGCGGATGACAAACTCTCGGTGATCGCGGCGACGATCATCCTTTGCGCGCTGCTATATCTGTTCTTCAACCGGACGACGCTCGGCACCGCGATGCGCGCGAGTTCGGAGAACATGTTGGCGGCCTATTATATGGGCATTCCGGTCAAGCGCGTGGTGTCGATCGTATGGGCGATCAGCGCCGCTGTGGCGACCTGCGCCGGCGTGCTGCTGGCGCCGATCACGTTCATTCATTCCAATGTCGGCCTGGTGCTGGGGCTAAAGGCGTTTCCGGCGGCTGTGCTCGGAGGCTTCGGTTCGATTCCCGGCGCGGTCGTGGGCGGCGTGCTGATCGGCGTGATCGAGAGCATGGCCGGGTTTTATCTGGCGCAGGGGTGGAAGGACGTCGCGCCCTACATCGTTCTTCTCGTGGTGTTGCTGCTCAAACCCGAAGGCCTGTTCGGCCTTCACATGCGCAAGAAGGTCTAGGGTCTGGCCATGCGCTTCATGTTCAAGACCGATTATGAAGACGACATAAGGCTGTTTCCGCACAGCGGCTACGTTGTCTCCTATGGCTCCCTGCTTGTGCTGCTGGCGATCGCGCCGTTTGTTCTGAGTAGCTATATCGTAAGTCAGTTGGTCTTCGTCTGCATCTATGCCACCGTCGGCGTTGGATTGATGATCCTGACGGGATTCACCGGCCAGGCGTCCTTGGGCCATGCCGCCTTTCTCGCCATCGGCGCCTATACAACTGCCTATTTGCAGCAATTCAACGTCCCCTTCCCAGTCTATTTTCTCGCCGCCGGGCTGTTTACCGGAATTATCGGCGCGCTTGTCGGATTCCCGGCCCTGCGGCTGCAGGGCATCTATCTTGTCATCGCCACGATTTCCTTTGCGTTCATTGTCGAGGAAATCCTGGCGCGATGGGAAAGCGTGACGCGGGGCAACGAGGGCATGCGCGTCAAAACCATCCAGTTGCTAGGCACCAGCGTGCCGCGCGACAGTCCGGCTTTCTATTTCCTCTGTCTCGGCGTGCTGATTCTGACGATCGTGGGCACCCTCAATCTGCTGCGTTCGCCGACCGGACGCGCTTTCGTCGCGATTCGCGACAGCGAGACGGCCGCGCGAAGCATGGGCGTCAACGTATCGCTCTACAAGGTCAAATCGTTTGCGATCAGCGCTGGTATCACCGGATTTGCCGGCTGTCTGTTCGCCCACAAGCTGTCCTTTATCAGTCCGGAAATGTTCACGCTGCAGCTCTCGATCGAGTTCATCATCGTGATCCTGATCGGCGGTGCATTCAGTCCGCACGGCGCGGTGTTGGGGGCGATCTTCATCGTCATGATCGATCCGTTCCTGACCTACCTCAAGGACGACATTCCCGGTGTCGTTGCCGCCGTGGCAGCAGCGCTTGGCGCGGGCGCTGAGCGGGCGGGGCACATTCAGAATAGCGTCGCCGCGTTTGCTTCCGCGAACGGCCTCAAAGGTGCCATCTACGGGGTGATCATTATACTGTTCGTGCTGTTCGAGCCGCTCGGTCTCTACGGGCGCTGGTTGAAGATAAAACTCTTCTTCCAGCTCTTCCCGCTCTACAAGCGGGCGACCTTCAAACGGCAGAAGATCTACGTGAAGTCGGAGCGGAACCGATGAGTTATTTCCGCGCCGAAAATCTCTCTTTGCATTTCGGTGGCCTGAAGGCGGTCGACGCAATCAGCTTCGCCGTGGAGAAGGGCGAGATACTTTCCATCATCGGTCCCAATGGGGCGGGAAAAAGTTCGATCTTCAACCTGATCTCGCGGATCTATAGTCCGACGTCGGGCCGGATTTATTTCGAAGATCAGGATATCACCGAGGCGCCCGCATTCGGCATCGCGAAACTCGGCATCGCCCGCACATTCCAGAACATCGAACTGTTCGAGAATGCGACCGTGCTCAGCAATCTCCTGGTCGGCCGTCACAGACATTCCACCACGCAGCTTTGGCAGGAACTGCTGTTCTTGCCGAGCGTGCGCAGCACCGAGAAAGTCCATCGCCGCCGCGTCGAGCAGGTCATCGAATTTCTCGATCTCGCCGCCTATCGCGACAAGCTGATCTCGGGGCTGCCCTATGGCGTGCGAAAGGTGATCGAGCTTGCGCGTGCGCTGTGCTCTGAGCCGAAGCTGATCCTGCTCGACGAGCCGTCGTCCGGACTGAACGTCGAGGAGACCGACGACATGTCGTTCTGGATCCGGGATATGAGAACCGAACTCGGCGTCACCGTGCTGATGGTCGAGCACGACATGGCGCTGGTGAACCGCGTTTCCGACCGCGTGATCGCGCTGAACTACGGCAGGGTGCTTGCGATGGGATCGCCGGCCGAAGTTCAAGTCCATCCCGACGTCGTCGCAGCCTATCTCGGCGCCTGAGGGATGATGGCATGAGCGCTCCCGAGATCATCCTGAAGCTCAGCAACATCGAGAGTTACTACGGCCCGATCATGGCCATCCGCGGCATCAGCATCGAGGTGCCGCGCGGCAGGATCGTTACCCTGCTCGGCGCCAACGGCGCCGGCAAGACCACGGTGCTCAAGACTATTTCCGGCATTCTCGATCCGCAGAAGGGCACCATCGAATTTTTGGGCAAGCCGATCCAGCGCATGGAAGCCGACAAGATCGTGCGGCTAGGCTTAAGCCACGTGCCCGAGGGACGCGAGGTATTTCCGTTCCTGAGCGTGCGCGAGAACCTGATGATGGGCGCCTATCCGCGCAAGGATCGCGAGGCGGTCATTGAGGATCTGGAGCGCGTTTACGGATATTTTCCGCGGCTCAGGGAACGGCTCAACCAACCGGCCGGGCAGCTCTCTGGCGGCGAGCAGCAGATGCTCGCGATCGGGCGCGCGCTGATGAACCGGCCGACGCTGCTTCTGCTCGACGAACCCTCGCTCGGCCTGTCGCCAATCCTGGTGAGAGAAATTTTCACGATCATCCGGCGCGTCAACGAAGAGCAGGGCATGTCGATCCTCTTGGTCGAGCAAAACGCCAAGGTCGCGCTGGAAACGGCGCATTATGGGTATGTTCTGGAAATCGGCCGGGTCGTCATGAACGACAGTTGCGAGCGGCTAATGCATTCCAAGGATATTCAGGAATTCTATCTCGGCGCCAAGGAAGCAGGCGCGCGGGGCGAACGGCGCTGGAAAAAGAAGAAAACGTGGCGTTAAATGCGGGTTCTGTTTCGGAAAAGGAGACTGGTTCTCAAAGCCGGCATCCGAAGCGGGTGAGGAGAGGGAGGGAAAGGGCATGGCCAGACCGGCGGTGCTGACTGTCGCCGACACCATCGCGAAGAGCTTTCTGCTTGCAGAGGAGACGCGCGGCGACCGGCCGGCGATCCGTGAGAAGAAGTTCGGCGTCTGGCAGCCGACCAGCTGGCGGCAGTGGCTGCAGATATCGAAGGAAATTGCCTACGGACTGCACGCCACTGGCTTCCGACCCGGGGACGTCGCCTCGATCATCGCGAACGCGGTGCCGGAATGGGTGTTTGCCGACATGGGCATCCTGTGCGCCGGCGGCGTTTCATCCGGAATCTATCCGACCGATTCCACGCCGCAGGTGAATTATCTCATTAATGATTCCGCTACCCGGGTGATCTTTGCCGAGGATGAGGAGCAGCTCGACAAGATCCTCTCGTGCCGCGCGTGCTGTCCCAGCTTGCAGAAGATTGTGGTGTTCGACATGGAGGGCTTGAGCGGCTTCAGCGACCCCATGGTGATGTCGCTTGCAGAGCTCATGGCGCTCGGGAGCAATCACATCCAGGGCCGCGAAGCGCTCTGGAATGAGATGATCGCGAGCCGTGGCGCCGACGATCTCGCCATCCTGGTCTATACCTCCGGTACGACGGGCCCCCCCAAAGGCGCCATGCATTGCAACCGCGGCGTCACCCATCAGATGCGCCACGCCAACGATCTGTTTCCATCCACCGACAGCGAAGAGCGGCTGGTGTTCCTCCCGCTCTGTCATGTGGCTGAGCGGATCGGCGGCTACTACATCTCGCTGGCATTGGGATCAGTCATGAATTTCGCCGAAAGCCCGGAAACGGTGCCCGACAATCTGCGCGAAGTGCAGCCCACCGCATTTTTGGCGGTACCACGGATCTGGGAAAAGTTTTATTCGGGCATAACGATAGCGCTGAAGGACGCGACTCCGTTCCAGAACTGGATGTACCGCCACGCGCTGGCGACGGGCTATCGCATGACCGATTGCAGGCTTCAGGGCGAAACGCCTTCTTTGTCATTGCGTCTCGCCAACCGGGCCGCCTACTGGCTAGTGTTCCGCAACATCCGGCGCATGCTCGGGCTGGATCGCTGCCGCCTGGCCTTTACCGGTGCGGCACCGATCGCGCCTGACCTGATCCGCTGGTATCTCGCGCTCGGCATCGACATGCGCGAAGTGTATGGCCAGACCGAAAACTGCGGCGTTGCCACCCTGATGCCGGCCGATCGCGTCAAGCTCGGCTCGGTCGGGAAAGCGGTACCGTGGGGTGAAGTCGGGATCTCCGCGCAGGGTGAAATCCTGATCAAGGGCGACTTCCTGTTCATGGGTTACCTCAACCAGCCCGAAAAGACCGCGGAGACCATCGACGCCGGGGGATGGCTGCACACCGGCGACGTCGGCTCGATCGACAATGAGGGTTTTGTCAAGATCATCGACCGGATGAAGGACATCATCATCACCTCGGGCGGAAAGAACATCACGCCGTCGGAAATCGAAAATCAGCTCAAGTTTTCGCCCTACATTTCCGACACCGTGGTGATCGGCGACAAGCGGCCCTATCTGACCTGTCTTGTCATGATCGATCAGGAGAATGTCGAGAAGTTCGCCCAAGACCATGACATTCCCTTCACGAATTACGCCAGCCTCTGCCAGGCGGCTGAGATCCAGGATTTGATCCAGCGCGAGATCGAGGCGGTGAACGCCAATTTCGCGCGGGCCGAAACCATCAAGAAGTTCTTCCTGATCGAACGCCAGCTGACGCCGGAGGATGAGGAATTGACGCCGACCATGAAGCTGAAGCGGAATTTCGTGAACAAGCGTTACGCGATCGAGATCGAAGCCATGTATGGCGACCGGGCGGTGGCTTGAGCAGCGCGAGGGATTTGAAAACGGCGAAGGATTGAAGGGCCCCACCCTTCGCTCAACGCGGGCCAACGAAGAGGAGACTGCAATGTCGAAATCGTTCAAGGCGCTGGGCCTTGCGGTGAGCGCCCTTGCGCTGACCCATCTGCCGGCCGCAGCCCAAACCAAGGTCACCAATGAAGGCATCTCGGCCACCGAGATCGTCATCGGTACCCACCAGGACCTGTCCGGCCCGATCAAGGTCTGGGGCGTGCCGGTTTCCAACGGCATGAAAATGGCCGTCGAGGAAATCAATGCGGCCGGCGGCATCAACGGCCGGAAGCTTCGTCTGATCCTTGAGGACAGCGGCTACGATCCGAAACGCGCGGTGCTGGCGTCGCAGAAGATGGTCGAGCGCGACAAGATCTTTGCCATGGTCGGTCCGATGGGTTCGCCGACCGTGCTCGCCGCGCAGGACGTTCTGTTCGATGCCGGGGTGCTGCAGCTGTTCCCGCTCACCGCGGCCGAATTCACCTTCAAGTTCGATCCAGCCAAGCCGCAAGAAAGGCTGAAGTTCAACAACCTGCTGCCTTACGTCGAGAGCACGCGCGCCGCACTCAAATACATCATGGAGGCGAAGAATTTCAAGAAGCCCTGCATCATGCATCAGGACGATGAGTACGGAAAAAACGTGCTTGACGGTTTCACGCTGCAGCTCGAGGCGATGAAAGTAACGCCGGCGTCCATCACCAGCTACAAGAGGGGTGCATCCGACTTCAGCGCGCAGGTCGCCAAGATGAAATCCGACAGCTGCGACCTTGTCGTGCTCGGCACGGTTATCCGTGAAACCAT
>DASXJV010000155.1:0-3861 GCA_036497205.1 Bradyrhizobium sp. | reverse complement strand
CGGGACGTCTGCACGCAAAGTGGAAAATGGTTTCGTGCGCAGGAGAATTGTTTCGTCGCCATGCCCGCGACGAAACATTCGGGCGGAAATTCAAAGCAATTTCAATGATCCTAAAATTGGAAGGTTGGCAGCGCAGGGGGGGAGGGCTGCCCATTCCGGGAAGTATCGGCGGGCGTTTTCCCAACCTCGCCCTCTTGCGGGAAGGGTCAAATCCGCGCCAAAGCGCGAATTCGGGGGGATTCGCCGCACCCGTTGTATTTCGGCGTTCGCAGGAAGAGGCTTACCCCCCTCTAACGCCGAGCTTCGCTGGTCTCGACCCCAAGAGCTGGGCGATCGAGGAATTCACGGCTCGCTCAACGTAATCAGGCCTTGTCGCCGGCAGGCGAGAACAGATAGCCGCCGCCTCTGATGGTGCGGATTACCGCGGGCTTGGTCGGGTCCGGTTCGATTTTGCGCCGGATTCGCATGATTCGCAGATCGACGGCGCGATCGAAGGCTTCGCTGTCGCGCGCATTGGCCAACTCCAGCAGGCGCTCGCGCGAAAGTACCCGCTTCGGATTGGCCGCGAAAACCTTGAGCAGGCCGAATTCGGAAGCGGTCAGCGGATGCTCATTACCCCCGTCGTCGCGCAGCGCCTGCGCTTCCAGATCGAGCCATTTCGTTCCGAACCGTACCAATTGCTCTTTGGCCGCCTTCTCAGCTGCGGCCTCCGGCGTTGCCGCCGGCGCCCTCGCCGGGGAGCTGCGCCGCAGCACCGAGCGGATACGCGCCATCAATTCGCGCAATTCGCAGGGCTTTGCGATGTAATCGTCGGCCCCGAGTTCTAGTCCGACCACGCGGTCGATCGGGCTCGCGGTCGCCGTCAGCATGATGACAGGGACATTGGTGCGGCTTTTCAGATCGCGGATGATGGAAAGCCCGTCTTCCTCCGGCATGTTCAGATCAAGCACCACGAGATCGGGCATGCCAGATTCGATCGCGCCGCGCAGGCTCTTGCCGCCATCGCACAGCGTCACGGTAAAGCCGTGCATCTTGAGATAATCGCCGACCATCTCGCGGGCCGGCGCTTCGTCGTCGACAATGATGATGTGCTGATTTTGGCTCATGAAATCTCTGTCGCGGGTAATATGACGGTGAAAGTCGATCCCTGTCCGGGCCCGCCGCTATCCGCGGTCACCTGGCCGCAATGCATGTCGATGATACGCTTGACGATCGAAAGCCCGAGGCCAGTCGAGCTTTCGCCGGCGGTGGGTTTCGCGGAAAGCCGCTGGAAGCGGCCGAACAATCGTCCCAGATCCTCGGGAGACAGGCCGGCGCCTTCGTCGGTGATGCGGATAACGGTGCTGTTCTGCTCGTGACTCACCACTACCCATATCTTGCCGCCGATCGGGCTGTATTTGATGGCGTTGCTGACGATATTGTCGATCGCCTCCCGCATCCGGTCGGCATCGCACATCGTGATGAAATTCGGCGGTGCCGACACCGTGATAGTCTGCTGCTTGTTTGTGGCCAAAGGCTGATTGGCGTCGACGACTTCGTTGACTAGACCCGCGATATCGATTTGCTCGCGACGAATGCTGATGTCGAAGGCATCGGCCATCGCATCCGAAATCAGATGATCGACCATCGCGGTCAGGCGCTTGGTGGCATCGCGGATGTGTTCGACCTGGGCGGTGACGCTTTCTTTGGAAGAATCGGCGCCGATCAATTCGGTCAGCATTTCGGTGCGGCCGAGGATCACGCCGAGCGGATTCTTCAGATCGTGGGCGACGGTGCCGAGAATTTCATTCTTGAAGCCGTTGGCGCGCTGCAGTCGCAGCCACTGCGCTGACAGTCTGCGGTTGGCCTGCATCAGCGCGCGGGTGCGCTGGGCGACGCGGTCCTCGAGCTGCGTATTGGCCTCATGCAGCTGTTGATAGAGAATGACATTGTCGAACGCGATCGAAAGCCGGCTGCCGAAAATCTCGACCAGCGACCGGTCGGTCTCGGACAGCTGGTGCTCTGCCTGGAGCAGCACGACGACTTCCCGTCCGCTACCGGTGCGAATATAGAGAATGGTGCGGTGATCGATGAATTCGTGCTTGCGGCGCTTGAATGCGGCTTCGACCATCGATCGCAGGTCGGGGTCGAGCGATTTGGAGCCGGCGGCGCCGATGAAGCGGCTATAGCAGCCCGAGCCGGCCAGTACGGAAAAATCATCGTCGACCACGCCGCCGTCGCGCAGCACCAGAATGCCGGCGCAATCGACATTGAGAAGCGATGCAATTTGCGTCAGCACGCCTTCGGCGAGGCGTTGCATTGATTTGAAATCGTACAGGGTCGAGGCGGCGTCGATGATGATTTCCAGTCCGCGCCGGGTTTGAACCATGCGCTCAAGCTGCTGATAACCGCGCAACGCCGCGGTCAGCGAGGTGAACAGCTTGTCGGCGGTCAGCTCGGTTTTCGCCTTGTAGTCGTTGATGTCGTATTGGACGATCACGCGGCGCTCCGGCGCCTGTCCGGGCTGCCCGGTGCGCAGGATGATGCGGACGGTCTCGTTCTTGATTTCGTTGCGGATGTACTCGACGAGATCGAGGCCCGCGGCGTCGGTTTCCATGATGACGTCGAGCAGCACGGCCGCGATATCGGGGTGCGCGCGCATCAATGTCCGGCCCTCGGCCGCTGAATAGGCTGACAGGATTTCAAGGGTCTGCCCATGGAGATTGTAGTCGCTCAACGCAAACCGCGTGCCTTCGTGCACGGCCTGATCGTCGTCGATGACAGCGACCTTCCATTTGCGCTCGGTCGATGCCTCCGGAGCGGTTCCGGAATCGTCAATCAGGTGGAGGACATCGTCCTGTTCGGCCATTGCGGGATCCCGTCGCTGCTGAGTCTGCGGTCGTGGAGCCGCCCTTGGCGGCCCTCGGCATGATAATGCGAAATGTGGTGCCTTGTCCCAGACTCGAATCCAGCATCATTCGGCCGCCGAGCTGCTGGGTGACAAGGCTATAGACGATATGCAGGCCAAGCCCGGTGCCGCCCTGATCGCGGCGGGTGGTGAAGAACGGGTCGAACGCCTGCCGCTGCACGTCCGGCGTCATTCCGGCCCCATTATCGGCAAAAACGATCTCGATGTCGTCATGGCCGCGGGGCCTCGCCGAGATCGAGATTGCCCCGGTACGCGCGTCGGCAAACGCATGATTTGCGGCGTTGAGGAAGAGATTGGTCAGAATCTGCCCATACGAGCCCGGATAGCCGTCGATGACAAGGCCTTCCGGCACATCGACCGACAGGGCAATCGACGCCTTCTTCAGAACAGGCCGCAGGCTGGCGATGATCTGGTCGGTCGCCTCGCCGAGGCTGAATTGCCGGCGTTCCGCACGCGAGCGATCCACCGCGACCTGCTTGAAGGACTGAATCAGCTCGCCGGCGCGATGCAGGTTCGCTACCAACTGCTGGGCTGCGTCGCGCGAATTCCGGACGAATTCCTCGAGCTGGGACCGGCGCAACTGGGTGTCGGACTTCAATTCGGCCTCGAACGTTTCGGCGCGGCGGGCAAAACTGGACGCCACAGTGAGACTGATGCCGATCGGATTGTTGACTTCATGGGCGACGCCGGCGACCAGGCCGCCGAGCGCCGCCAGGCGCTCCGCGTCAATCAGGTTTTGCTGGGCGGCGTTCAATTCGAACAGGGCGCTCTCGGCCTTCTCCTTTGACGTGCGCAACTCGTCTTCGGTCTTGCGCTTGGCGATGGCATTTTCGCGGAAGACTTCCACCGCGCGCGCCATGGCGCCGACTTCATCGTTGGCGCCGGTGCCCTGTACATGCCGATCATAATCGCCGGATGTGATCGCCCGCATCGCGGTCATGATCTGCTGCAGC
>DASXJV010000154.1:0-42115 GCA_036497205.1 Bradyrhizobium sp. | reverse complement strand
GAGAACTCGTGCTTGCGTTGCAGATCGATCAGCAAATTGATCACCTGGGCCTGGATCGATACGTCGAGCGCCGATACCGGCTCGTCGCACACGATCAGGCTCGGCCCGAGCGACAGCGCCCGCGCGATGCAGATGCGCTGGCGCTGGCCGCCGGAGAACTGGTGTGGGTAGTTGTGCATTTGATCCGGCCTGAGCCCGACCTGCTCGAACAGTTCGGCGACCCGCTCCCGCTTTTTGTTCCCCGTAGCCATACCGTGGACGCTGAGCGGCTCACCGACGATATCGCCGGCCCTCATGCGCGGGTTGAGCGAGGCGAACGGATCCTGGAAAATGATCTGCATCGAACGCCGATGCGGACGTAAGTCCGATTTGCCGAGATGGGTGATATCCATGCCATTGAGGGCGATGCTGCCGCTGGTCGGCTCGACCAGCCGCAGGATGCTGCGCGCTACCGTCGATTTGCCGCAGCCGGATTCGCCGACAAGCCCGAGGGTTTCCGCTACGGCAACCGTGAAGCTTACGCCGTCCACGGCATGCACCGTGCCGACTTTGCGACGAAGAATGCCGCTTCGAACCGGGTAATGTTTGACCAGGTCCGAAACCTCGAGCAGGGCGCGCGCCTCGGTCATGGCGGGCCTGCGATTTCGGCCGCGCGCCAGCATGCCGCCAGATGATCGGCGCCCCAGCTCTCGAGAGGCGGATATTCCTCGCGGCAGCGCGGAATCGCGAGCTCGCAGCGCGGCGCGAACGCGCAACCTTTTGGCAGCCTTGTCAACGAGGGCACCATGCCGGGAATTTCGACCAGGCGCGCATCGGCTTTCGTGCCGAGCGAGGGCACGGCCGGGATCGAGGCCATCAAACCGCGGGTGTAGGGATGCCTCGGATGAGCGAATAGGGTTTCGACATCAGCCTCTTCGACTTTCTTTCCGGCATACATGACGACGACGCGCTGCGCGGTCTGGGCGACCACGCCAAGGTCGTGGGTGATGAGAACCAGTCCCATGCCGAGCTCTTTCTGCAGCTCGAGTATCAACGCCAGTATCTGGGCCTGAATCGTGACATCAAGCGCGGTGGTCGGCTCGTCGGCGATCAACAGCGCCGGCCGGCACGCCAGCGCCATGGCGATCATGGCGCGCTGGCGCATTCCCCCCGATAGCTGATGCGGATATTCCAGCGCCCGCCGCTCGGGCACGGGAATTCTGACGAGGCGCAACATTTCGACGGCCTGGTCCCATGCTTCCTTCCGGGTCATCGGTCGATGCAGGCGGACCGCCTCGGTGATCTGGTCTCCGATCCGCATCACCGGGTTGAGCGAGGTCATCGGCTCCTGGAAAATCATTGAAATGCGATTACCGCGGATCTGGCGGATTTCGGCCTCGTCGAGACCAAGAAGATCGGTCCCTTCGAGTACAATGGAGCCGCCGACGATCCTGCCCGGCGGGTCGGGCACGAGGCGCATGATCGAAAGCGCGGTCACGCTCTTGCCGCAACCGGACTCGCCGACGATCGCCAGGGTTTCGCCGCGCCGAACATTGAATGAAACGTCATCGACAGCCCTGAACAGTCCCGAGTTGGTGAAGAAAACCGTCTGCAGGCCCTTCACGTCGAGAACCGTCTCTTCGACTTGCGCCTCACTCATCAGCCGCGCTGCCTCGGGTCGAGGATATCGCGAAGCGCGTCGCCGAACAGGTTGGTTCCGAACACCGCCAGGCTGATCGCCACGCCCGGGAAAATCACAAGCCATGGCGCGACGCGGACATATTCTGCCGCCGATTCCGACAGCATGCGCCCCCACGACGGGTAGGGTTCGGGAATGCCGAGGCCGAGGAACGACAGCGACGCTTCCGTGAGAATGGTGGAACCGAGCTGCGCGGTCGCCAGCACGATCAGCGGCGCGAGCGTATTGGGCAACACGTGGCGAAGCGCAATTCGCGTCTCGCTCATGCCGATCGACTTGGCGGCCTCGACAAAGGGGAGCTCGCGCAGCGCCAAAGTATTGGCGCGGATGACGCGGGCGACGGTGGGGATCAGCGGGATAGCGATTGCGATGATCACGTTCGGAAGCGAAGGCCCCAGGGCAGCCGTCATGACAAGCGCAAGGACCAATAGCGGCAAGGCCTGCAGGATATCGGTAATCCGCTGGAAAACCAGATCGACCCAGCCGGACAGATAACCCGACGCGAGGCCTACCATCACGCCGATGGATGAGCCGAGCGCGGTCGATCCGATGCCGACGGCGAGCGAAATGCGGGCGCCGTGAATGATCCGGCTCCAGACATCGCGGCCGAACGAATCCGTGCCCATCCAGTGCCGTGCATCGGGAGCCGCAAGCCGATGCAAGGAATCAACGGAGAGAGGGTCGAAGCGGGAAATGATATCGGCAAACGCTGCGACCAGCACGAACGTCACCATGATGGCGAGACCGACAGCGCCGAGGATATGACGTTGCGCAAGGAAGGCGAGCTTGCGCCAGCCGTTCGTGGAATGGGCGCCGGCGCGTCTCAGTTCGGTATCGTAGTTGATCGCGTCCAAGCTCGCTCCTAGTCCGTATACCTGATCCGCGGGTCGACCGCCGCGTAGAGCATGTCCACCGTAAAGTTTGCGACCACGACGACCACCGCAATCAGCATCACGAGGTTCTGGACGATCGGGTAGTCGCGCCAGCGCAGCGCTTCGACCAGGAAACGGGCAACGCCGGGAATATTGAAAACGGTTTCGGTGACGATCAAGCCGCCGATCAGGAACGCCGCCTCGATGCCGATGACGGTAATGACCGGCAGAATGGCGTTCTTCAGGGCGTGGTGATAGTTGACGGCCGCCTCGGACGCTCCCTTGGCGCGAGCGGTGCGGATGTAATCCTGCCGCAAGATTTCAAGCATCGAAGAGCGCGTGATTCGCATCGTAAGTGCGGCGCTGCGAAAGCCGACCGCCATCGCCGGAATGCAATAAATCGCGAATGCCTCGGCCCACGTTTTCGGATTCGGATTGAAGATAGGCATGGTTCCGAACAGGGACACCGAGGCCATCAGTATCAACAGGCCGAGCCAGAAGGAGGGCAGCGACAGGCCGCTCAGGCTGACGACGCGCAAGGCATAATCAAGCCGCGTGCCCTGATTTACCGCGCTGATCACGCCTAGCGGAATGCCGATCGACGCCGAGAACAACAGTGCAAGCCCGGCCAGACGCGCGGTGATCGGAATTCGCGGCAGAATCTCATCGAGCGCGGGCTTCTCGGACACATAGGAATAGCCGAGGTCGCCGCGCAGCAATCCGCCGATCCAGTGCAAATATTGCACGACGATCGATTGATCGAGCCCGAGTTCCCGCTCCAGATTGGCTTTGTCTGCGGGATCGACGAATCCCGCGGCATCAAAAAGGATGTCGACAATGTTGCCTGGCACAACGCGCAGCAGCACAAAGATGATGACCGAGATCCCGAACAGGGTCACGAGCATCAGTCCGAGGCGCCGCACGATATAAGCAAACACCTGACTGTTCCCCTTGGCCGGCGCGAGGTTCTACATTCGATGGAGGTTACTTATCCAGCCAAACGTCCTCGTATCGATAGCCGTTGTAGGAGCTGTTCACCATGATGGTGATGCCCTTTACATAGGGCTGCCAGCACGAGCCCGTGCGGCTATGGAAGATGATCGGACGAGCGACGTCTTCCTGGAGTTTCTTGTCGATTTCCCAGACCAGCTTCTTGCGCTTGCCGATGTCGGTCTCCTGGGATTGCAGATCGAACAGTTTCTCGATGTCTTTGTTGCAGTAGTTGGTGTAATTCCGCTCCGAATTGCAGGCATAATTCTCGTAGAACGCCTGGTCCGGATCGTCGACCGCATTGCCGGTAAGGTTGAGGCCAAGCGCGTAATCCTTGCGCGCAACCTTCGAGAACCAGTTGGCGGTTTCGACGACGTCAAGATCGGCATCGATATAAATGCTCTTGAGCTGGTCGATCAGGATGATGGCGGGATCGCGGTAGACCGGAATATTGCGCGTGGAGACCTTGACCGCGAGATGCTTGTCCGGTCCATAGCCCGCCTTCTGCATCAGCTTGCGCGCCTGCTCGCGGTTGGCGTTGATGTCAGGGCCGTAGCCCGGAATCGTTTCCAGCATCTCCTTCGGCATGGCCCATAGCCCGCCCGGCGCCGGCAGCATGGTGCCGCCGATATCAGCCTGGCCTTCGAACAGGATCGAAATAAAGGCCTTGCGGTCGAGCGCCAGCGCCATCGCACGGCGAATGTCGAGATTGTCGAAGGGAGGCGAGGAGGAATTGACGATGATGTTGGTGCTGACGTTGTTCGGTTCGACGACGCATACGGCCTTCGGAGCCTGAGACTTGACGTCCTTCAGAAGCGGGATCGACACTTCGGTCGGGAATGTCATATCGAACTGCCCGGAGATAAATCCCAGAATAGCCGTCGAACGATTGGGTATGATGGTAAACTCGATGCCGTCGAGATGCGGAAGGCCCTTCTTCCAATAATCCGGGTTCCGGATGAGCTTGATAGACTCGTTGGCCTTGAACTCCACGAACTTGAACGGGCCGGTGCCGATCGGTTTGGTGCGCATGTCTCCCGGCGAAACATGGCAGGGATAGACCGGCGTATAACCGGAAGCGAGCATTGCCAGCAGTGCGGGCTGCGGCCGCTTGAGGTTGAAAGCGACCTCGAAGTCGCCGTTCGGCGTGACGTCGACGACCTCCTCGTACCAGGATTTGCGCGGGTTTTTGCGGAACTTTTGTTGCGACTTGCCCATCAGCATGTCGAATGTGCATTTCACGTCGGCGGACGTAAACGGTTTGCCGTCGTGCCACTTGACGCCTTGTCTCAGCTTGAAACTGAGCGTCTTCTTGTCGCCGCTCCAGGCCCAGCTCTCCGCCAGATCCGGAACGATCGAGTCCATGCTGTTCTGCGCCACGTCCTGCTTGTATATGACGAGGTTATTGAAGACCGGCATGAAGGGAACGTTGACCGAGTAGGTCGCCTCCTCGTGGATAGAGGCGCTGGCCGGACTGTCCCTATGATAGACCCGCAAGATGCCGCCCTGCTTCTCTCCCGCAAGCGCAACACTGGAGACCGCCAGCACAGACAACACCGCGGCGGCAACCACTCGCACGCTCCGCATGCTTTCCTCCCTCGATATTTCGACCTTATATCGGGCCGATTATGTCAAACGATACCATGGCGGGGCGTCTGCGCAACCAGCAAGCACTGATGTCGATATTGGTACTTCGGACTAACGCGAGGCGGTGCGGTCGGGAGCCTATGCAGGCGCTTGCCGGTGCGACCGAGCGCAGCCACGCTTACCTGAATCCATCAAACTTCCAGCTTGTCGCCGCCCTTCAGATCGAGAATTTCACGGGCTTCGTCCGAGGTCGCGACTTCAAGGCCGAGACCTTCGATGATCTTGCGGGCGAGCTGCACCTGCTCGGCGTTCGATGCCGCCATTCGGCCGGGCGCCGCCCATAGCGAGTCCTCGAGCCCGACGCGGATATTGCCGCCCATCGCCGCCGCCATTGCCGCAATGGGCAGTTGATTGCGCCCGGCGCCCAGCACCGACCAGACGAATTTGTCGCCGAACAAACGGTCGGCAGTGCGCTTCATGTGCAGCACGTCCTCCGGATGCGCGCCGGTTCCGCCCTGCAGGCCGAATACCGTCTGCACGAACAACGGCGGCTTCACCATGCCCTGCTCGAGGAAGTAGTTCAGGTTGTAGAGGTGCGCGGTGTCGTAGCATTCGAACTCAAAGCGCGTGCCGGTCTCCGACAGCGTCTTCAATACGTATTCGATGTCCTGGAAGGTATTGCGGAAGACGATATCCTTGTTCTCAAGATGCTTGCGCTCCCACTCATGATCGAATTTCTTGAAACGATTGAGCATTCCGAAGAACGCGAAATTCATCGACCCCATGTTGAGGGAAGCGACTTCCGGCTTGTAGACCGCGGCGGGACGGACGCGCTCGTCCACCGTCATGGTCGGCGCGCCGCCGGTGGTGAGGTTGATCACGCAATTCGAGCGCTGCTTGATGACTTTCAGGAACGGCGCAAAGGCCTCCGGACTCTGGTCCGGCTGGCCGGTCTTGGGATTGCGGGCGTGCAGATGCACGATGGCGGCGCCCGCTTCCGCCGCGTCGACCGCGGCGTCCGCGATTTCCTGCGGCGTCACCGGCAACGCCTTCGACATCGAGGGGGTGTGGATCGCGCCGGTTACGGCGCAGGTGATGATGACTTTGCGGCTCATGCTTGGTTCTCTTTCTTGCGGGTCGATACTTCAGGATTTGTCGTTCTGGACAGCCTTATGCGCCGCCAGCGCGGCAAGGCGCTCGTTGCGCCGCTGCATCAGCGCGGCGATGCGTTCCGGGGTCGGCTGATGCGGCCACGCTGCAATCACCCGGTCCACATTCGGGCTCTGGTAAACTTCGGGACCGGCGGAAGCCGACGCAAGCTCCTTGTAGAAGCCGGTGTAGCGCGCGCAATAATCCGGGATGCCGCCGGGCGCATTGAGTTCGATGGTCTCGAATGGCCCGAGGAACGACCAGCGTATCCCGAGGCCATCCTTCACTGTGTGATCGAGATCCTCCGCCGAGATATAACCCTCGCCGACCAGCCGGAACGCTTCGGCAAGCAACGCGCCCTGCAGCCGGTTCAGGACGAAGCCGCTGATCTCGCGGTTGATAGTGACCGGCACCTGCCCGATCTCGCGATAGACCTTGCGCGCACGGTCGATTGTCTCGGGCGCGGTCCACGGGGCGCCGCACAATTCGACCAGCGGCACCAGGTGCGGCGGATTGACGGGATGACCGACAAGGCATCGCGCCCGGCCCGGCAGCATTTCCGTGAAGCGCGACGCTGTTATGGCCGAGGTCGAGGAGACCAGTAGCGCGTCCGGCGGCGCAAGCTTGTCGAGCTCAGTAAAGATGATTCTCTTTTCTTCGACGTTCTCCGGCCCGTTTTCCTGGACGAACTCAACGTCCATCACGGCCTCTTTGAGACCAGCCGAAACTGAGACCCGTGCGGCAGCGCTATCGGGGTCGTCGGCTAACCCGTGGTGTGCCAGCGCGTGCAATTCATCGCGGATCAGGCGGGGCGCCGCCGCCAGTGTCGGACTATGCGGATCGCTCAGCCGCACGTTCCATCCGGCGCGGGCAAAGATCGTGGCCCAGGCGCGTCCGATCAGGCCGACGCCGACGATGGCGACGTTTCGATTTTGCTCTTTCATTTTCCTCTCACAGCCACAGCACCTCGCGACGCAGATCGAGATCGTCACGCAGTGCCTTGGATGGCCCTTGGTGAATCACCCGGCCGCGCTCCAGCGCCACCGTAGTGTCGGATAATGCCAGCGCCAGATCGAGATTGTGATCGACGATGATGATGGCGATTTCCTTGCGCAGGCGATCGAACGTTTCGAACAATTGCTCCACCACGGTCGGCGCGAGGCCCTCGAAGGGTTCGTCGAGCAGCAGCACCCGCACGTCGCCCGATAGCGCCCGCGCCACCGCGACCATCTGCTGCTCGCCACCGGAGAGATAATCCGCAGGACTGTCGAGCCGCTCGCGAATTCGCGGGAAATATTCGTAGATGCGTTCGCGCGTCCAGTGCACGCCGTTGCCGGTCTGACGCTTCAATCCGCCGAGCTCGAGATTTTGTCCGACGCTCATGCCGGCAAACAGGCCGCGGCCCTGCGGCACATACCCGATGCCGAGGCGGGCATGCTCTGCGGACGAAAGCCCGATCAGTTCATTGTCCACCAGCTTGATCGATCCATTCGAGGCCGGCGCGATCCCAATCAGGGTCTTCAGCAGCGTCGACTTGCCGGCGCCATTGCGGCCGAGCAGCGCGATGATCTCGTTTTCATGCAGCGTGAAGTTGACATCGTTGAGAATGTGGCTTTTGCCGTAGAAGGTGTCGACATGCGTTGCCGTCAGCAGCGCGTTGACGCGGGCGGCGGTCTCGCGCGGGCGCGCGGCAATTTCGGTCGCGCCGGAGCCGATATAC
The DNA here is from genome assembly GCA_036497205.1 of Bradyrhizobium sp. GTDB lineage: Bacteria > Pseudomonadota > Alphaproteobacteria > Rhizobiales > Xanthobacteraceae > Bradyrhizobium. The sequence goes on along the minus strand of DASXJV010000154.1, from coordinate 34,119 downwards.
ACTTCCTGCACCTTGGTGCTGGCGCGCGCGTCCTCGACCGAGCCATCGAGCAGCACCCGGCCTTCATTCATGACAGTGACTTGATCGGCGAGTTGAAACACCCGGTCGATGTCGTGTTCGACCAGCAGCACCGGCAGGTCGGCCGAGATGCGCTTGATGATGGCGCCGATGCGCTCGCGCTCCGCCGCGGCAAGCCCGGCGAGCGGCTCGTCAAGCAACAGAATGCGGGGCGCGGTGGCGAGCGCCACGCCCATGTCGAGCAGGCGCTGGCCGCCGTAAGACAGCATGCCCGCCTCGGCTTTTTCGATGCCGGCAAGGCCGAGATAGCGGATGGTGGCGTCGGTCTCGTCATTGATCGCATCGATCGACAACGCATTGGTGAGGGGATCAAAGCGGCGGGGATGCCGCGCCTGCACGGCCAGGCGAATGTTCTCGCCGACGCTCAGCGCCGGGAACAGATTGGTGATCTGGAACGAGCGGCCGATGCCGGCGCTGGCGATCTCCTCCGGAGTATGTCCGGCGATCGGCTGGCCCATCAGCGACACCGTACCTTCGTCCGGCGGATACATCCCCGACAACAGATTGAACGCCGTAGTCTTGCCGGCGCCGTTGGGGCCGATCAGCGCGTGCAATGTGCGGTCGGCAATCGAGATATCGATGCCCTGCACGGCTTTGATGCCGCCAAAGCTCTTGACGATGTGGCGGGCGGAAAGCACCGCGCCGTCGACATGAGATTCGGGCCGCAGAAATTCAGGCAGCGGCAGCACTTCGATCCGGCGCGCCGACATCGCGGCATCTTCTGTTGTCTTCTTGCGGAATGGTGCGATCAGCCGCTCGCCGACGCCGACCAGACCGCCCGGTGAAAACACGATGAAGCCGACGAATACCAGGCCGAACCAGAACAACCAGTTCTCGGTGTAGATGCCGAGGAATTCGCGGAACAGGATGAAGAACAGCGCGCCGAGCGCGGGACCCAAGAAACTGCGCATGCCGCCGATCACGACCATCGCCAGCAAATCGCCGGAGAACGAGACGGAAATCGGATCGGCTGAGGTCATGCGGTTCTGGTAAAGCAACAAAATGCCGGCAAGCCCGGTGACGGCGGCGGACAGCACAAACGCGCCGAGCTTGTAGCGATTGGTCGGATAGCCGAGAAAGCGCGCGCGCTGCTCGTTCTCACGGATCGCCACCAGCACGGTGCCGACGGTCGAATTATGGAAGCGCCACAACAGGGCCAGCACCAGCAGCGCGATCAGCGCCACAAACCAGTAATAGACGGTCGAGGATTCCAGGTTGAAGCCGAGCAACATCGGCCGCGTGATGCCGCCGAGGCCGTTCTCGCCGCCGGTGACTTCGGTCCAGCGAAACGACACCGCATAAAGCATCGCCGCCAGCGCGAGCGTCAGCAACGAGAAATACACGCCGCGCCGCCGCAGGATCAAAAATCCAAAGGCGGTGGCGGCCACCGCCACGATCAGAACGCCCGCGATGGTCGGGCCGAAAAACGAGTCGGGCATTAGGTTGCGCTGGATCAGCGCAGCCGCGTAGGCGGCGAGGCCGAACCAGGCGCCGTGGCCGAATGACACGAGGCCGGTATGCCCGACCAGAATGTTCAGCGCCATGCAGGCGATTGCGTAGACCACGACTTCCGTGGCCGAGGTCATGGTGAGGCCGAGCGCGAGCAGCACCGGCGGCAGCACTATCAGCCCGAGCGCGGTAATCAGCAGCGGAATTGGCAGGCGCTTCACCATCTTGAGCGCCTCACTCGAACCGCATGATGCGCTCGCCGAACAGGCCACGGGGCCGGAACAGCAGCACCAGCAGCATCAGCAGATAGATCGCCGCGGTCGAGGCCGCGGAATAGCCGATGCCGACCATGACGCCTTTGACGAGGCCAACCAGCAACGCCGCGGCAACGACGCCCCAGAACGATCCGAGGCCGCCGATCACCACGACGACGAAGGCGGGTGTGATGATCTCCTGGCCCATCGCCGGATGGATGGAATAGATCGGCGCCAGCAGCACGCCGGCTAGTCCCGCAAGGCCGATGCCCAGGGCAGCCACGGCGGACATATAAGGCTGTAGCGAAATGCCGAGCGCGCCGACCATATCCGGGTTCTGGACGCCGGCGCGCACCACGCGGCCGAATGAAGTCTTTTGCAGCAACAGCCAAAGCCCGACGACGCAGGTCGCAGCGATACCGAGCAGGACGACGCGGTAGAACGAATAGATGAAGCTGCCGATGGCGACCTGTCCGCGCAGCCAGGGCGGTATGGAATAGGACAATGGCGGCGCGCCGAAGATCATCCGCAATACCTGCTCCGCCACCATTGCCAGTCCGAATGTCAGCAGCAAAGAGAGGATCGGATCAGAGCGATAGAAGCGGCGGAACAGCGTGCGTTCGATCACCACGCCAAGCAGCGCCACCGTCACCGGCGCCACCACGAAGGCGCCGCCGAAGCCGAGATAGGGCGAAATTACCAGCGTGAGATAAGCGCCGATCGCGTAGAATGCGCCATGCGCGAGATTGACGATGCCGCCGAGCGAGAAGATCAGCGACAGGCCAAGCGCGATCAAGAGATAGTAGACACCGTCCAGCAGCCCGTTGAGGATTTGCTGCGCTAACAATATGGCGGACATCTTTGGCCCCGCTGCTGGAGCACGCGCGGGCTGCGCGCCAGTGAGAGTTACGAACGAGGTTGGCAGAATGTACCAGCGTCTCTCTGGAAATTCCGGAGAGACGCCGACGTCACTCGGTTAGCTTAGCTCGGGAACGTGCAGCTGTTCTCTTCCTTGGTGGCGGCGATCACTTCGAGGTCTTCGTCGGGACCCGGCACCGCCGGGCTCGATGTGAAGATGTCCCACTGATTCTTGATCTTGTCGGCGGGCAGCGCCGTGACCGCATACATTTCGTGCATCAATTGATGATCCGAGCCGCGGAAGTAGCCTTGCCGGGTCTTCAGGACATCGAATTTCGCACCCTTCTCGAAGTGCTCGATGATCTTGGGCGATTCCGCTGAATTGAGTTCGTTGACGGTTTGCGCCACGATCTTGGTGGCGATGTAATCGCCCCAAGCCTGGTTTTCCGGCGGTTTGGAATATTTCTTGGAAAACGCCGCCACGAACGCTTTGGAGCCGGGCGTGTCGATCAGATGGTGCCAGACCACCGGCCAGGTGCCGACGAAGTTGCCCTTGCCCGCTGCCCAGGCCAGCGCGGTGTCGAAACCGAAGCCGCCGACCGGGAAGGTCAGGCCGAACTCGGCATATTGCTTGAGGAAGTTGGTGATCTGGTTGCCCGCGAGATTGATCACGACCAAATCGGGCTTGGCCTCGCGGATTTTCAAAAGATAAGCGGAGAAATCGGTGGCATCGGTCGGTACCAGATCGTCGCCGGCGAAATTGCCGCCATTGGCTTCCATGAAGCGCTTGGAGACTTTCAGGAGGTCATGGCCGAACGCATAATCCGCCGTCAGCGAGTACCACTTCTTGCCCTTGACCAGCCCATCGCGCAGGAATGAGCGACCGACGGTTTTTACGTACATCGAATTCTGCGACTCGACGTGGAACATGTAGCGCTGGCAGTCCTTGCCGCGCAGCGCATCGGAATTGCCGCCGGTGTTGATGAACAGGACCTTGTTGCGCGAGGCGACCTGCGCGATGGTCAGGCACGAGGCGGAAGAAATCTCGCCGATGATGCAGGCGACTTTATCGCGCTCGATCATGCGCTCGGCCTTGGTCGAGGCGGTCTGCGGATTGACCGAATCTTCCTTGAGCAGTTCCACCTTGCGTCCCATCATGCCGCCGGACGCGTTGATCTCTTCGACCGCGAGATCGACCGCCATCACGGCATATTCGCCGAGCGGCCCGAGAAAGCCGGTGCGCGGCGTCAAATGGCCGATCTTGATGACGTCGGCGGTTTGCGCGCGCAAAATCGCCGGTGCGGAAATTCCCGACATCAGCGCAATGCCGCCGGCGGTCTTCAACAGGTGGCGGCGCGTGAATTGACTTTTGTCTGACATCACCCTTGGTCTCCCTGATACGGCCGCACGAAGCGGCTGTTTGTTCTCCGGCCGGCGCCGCGCTGTTCTTTGAGAAGCGCTTTGTCTCGCTTGCCGTGATCTGTGATCACAGTTAGAGTTGCAAAAGACTAGGCCGTTGTCGAGTCCTCTCTCGAAAATCGGCCTGCTTGCAGGAGACCGCGTTGAATTTGCCCGTCGCGCTCAATCTGGTAGAGCCGCTCGACCGTCAGACGCTGGGTGAGCGCGCTTACGCGAAACTGGCGGACTTGCTGATTTCCGGCCGCCTTGCGCCGGGCGAAAAACTGTCGTTGCGGGCGGCGGCGGATGTGCTCGGCGTCTCCATCATGCCGGTGCGCGAGGCGGTGTCGCGGCTGATCGCCGACAAGGCGCTCGAGGTGACGCCGAATCGCGCGGTACGCGTACCCCTGATGTCGGCGGCGCAATTTCGCGATCTCACCAAAGTACGTATTGCCATCGAGGGCCACGCGGCGGCGCAAGCAGCCGAGCACCGTGACAAGGGCGACCTCGTGTCGATCGTGAGTGCGGAAAAAGCGATGCGGGCGGAAAGCGAGGCGTTGACGCCCGACCTGCCGCGCGCGGTCGAACTCAACAAGACCTTTCACTTTGCGGTTTATGAAGCGGCGCACTCGCCGATCCTGGTGGAGATCATCCGCGCGCTCTGGCTGAAAGCCGGGCCCGTCATCAATCTCGATCTGCGTGCCAATCCCGAACGGCTGGCGAAGGGCGACGCGATCAGGTTTCACGCCGACGTGCGAAAAGCCATTGTCGCCGGCAATGCTGCTGCGGCGCTTGCCGGAATAGAAGCTGACATCAGCGGTGCGGCGGATTTCATTCTGTCTCGCGGCGGTCTCGCTAGAGCATTTTCCGGCTAAGCGGGAACCGTTACCTGCAAGAAAATGCTCTCAAACCATAACTGCGCGTATTCCGCAAAACCGGTTCCCACTTTTGCGGAATACGCGCACCTGATGTTTTTCCAAACGCCATTTTGGGGTGATCATGGATCTCGATATCAAGGGTTTGCGCGTGCTGGTAACCGCCGGCGCAGGCGGCATCGGGCTCGCAATTGCGCGCCGATTCGCAAGCGAAGGCGCCAAAGTTCACACCTGCGATGTCGATGAAATGGCGTTGTCCGCACTTGCGTCCAGCGATCCCGCGATCACCTCGACGCCTTGCGATGTCTCCGACCGATCGGCCGTGAAAAGCCTGTTCGCGGACGCCGTGGCAAAACTCGGCGGCCTCGATGTGCTCGTCAACAATGCTGGCGTTGCCGGACCGACGTCCAAAGTCGAGGAGATGAATCCGGAAGACTGGGACCGCTGCCTGGAAATTTGCCTCACCGGGCAATTCAACTGCACGCGGCTTGCGGTGCCGCTCTTGCGCAACAGCAGGAACGCCTCGATCGTCAATATTTCGTCGGCCGCGGGCCGGCTCGGCTTTGCGATGCGCACGCCCTATGCGGCGGCGAAATGGGGCGTGATCGGTTTCACCAAATCGTTGTCGATCGAGCTCGGGCCGGACAATATCCGCGTCAATGCTATCCTGCCGGGCCTTGTTGCCGGCGACCGGCAGCGCCGCGTCCTGGAAGCCAAGGCGCAGCAGCGCGGGATCTCCTACGCCGAGATGGAACACACGGCGTTTTCCTACACCTCGATCAAGGACTACGTGACGCCGGAGCAGATCGCCGATCAGATTCTGTTCATGTGCAGCCCGCGCGGCAGGACGATTTCGGGGCAGGCGATCTCGATTTGCGGCGATACGCAGATGCTGGGATAGATCACATGCCATTCAGCTAAAACAGAGTAAAGCATCGTATGATTCCGTGGTTGCAGATCGATACCGCACGGGTGCCTGGCGCAGACGTCGAGCTTCGCCTTATGCGAAGAGGCGCTGATTTCTCCATGATGCTGGGCCCGAACGAACTGATGAGCAGTCGCCTCAGCGGATCCGAGGAGGCGCTTGCCACACTGGCCTGCAGAAGAATCGAAGCCGTCAAGCGCCCAAACTTGTTGATCGGCGGATTGGGCATGGGGTTCACGCTCCGTGCCGCGCTTGCTGTGCTGGGAACCGACGCGCGGATCACGGTGGCCGAGCTGGTGCCTGCCGTAATCGCGTGGGCGCGAGGTCCCATGGCAAACATCTTCGCCGATAGCCTTAACGATCCGCGCGCCAGTATTTTGAGCGCGGACGTCATTGAGGTGATTCGATCTCATCCCTCGGCATTCGATGCGATCCTGCTCGATGTCGACAACGGCCCGGAGGGGCTGATTCGCAAAGCCAATGATGCGCTCTACAACCTGAAGGGACTGAAGGCGATCCGCCGGGCACTGCGACCGGGCGGCGTTCTCGCCGTTTGGTCATCGGGGCCGAATCCATCATTTTCAAAACGGCTTCGCGACGCCGGCTTCGATGTCAACGAGGTTGCCGTGCGCGCTACCGCAAAGCGCAGCGGCGCGCGCCATGTAATCTGGTTTGCGACAAAGTCGTAAAGGCGCGTTAGTCAATCGATGCTGCGGATTCGCAAATATCTGCGGTGGCGACGCGAGCTGTTTTGCTCAATGTCTGTTGCAAGCACGGACGGGCGTCGATGTTCTAATGCAGCCATGAGAGCTGGCGCCGCATTACTGCAGCCGATCTAAACGAAGCCGCTGACGCTCGTCAGTAAGGCGCCACGCCGCAAGATAGGACGCGGCCAATGCCGACAGTCCGCTGCCACCGGACAATAAGAACATCAGCAGTATCTGATATTTGACAGCCTCTAGTGGATCGAGACCCGCGAGAATTTGTCCCGTCATGATGCCCGGCAACGTCACGATTCCTGCCGCCGACATTTGATTAATGATGGGCAACAGGCCGCGCCGGATGGCTTCACGCACCAGCGGCGCGATCGCTTCACGATAAGTTTCACCGAGGGACAGTCGTGCTTCGATTGCCTGTCGCTCGCGCCGGACTGACCCGAGAAAGCTATCCAGCGACAGGCTGGCGGAATTCAAAACGTTGCCAAGAATGATGCCCGCAAGCGGGATCGCATAATGTGGATCGAACCAAGGCTGCGGCCGGATCGCCGTTGTCAATGCAAGGATCGACGTTACGAAGGTGGCAAAGCCGACGCTGACAAACCCGATGACGAGGTTTGAATGGCCCTTGAACCGGCGTTCTGGCCGGGCCGCAACCTCGCGCGCGGCAACGAGCACCATGACGAGAACGAGCAGCAGTGTCGCCGCCGGGTTGTTCAGAGAAAAAATGAAACGGAGCACATAGCCAATTGCGACCAGTTGAACGACCATTCTTGCCCCGGCGACGGCGATTTGCCGGTGCAGCCGAATCCTGAGCCAAATTGAAAGCACCGCATCCAGGATGATCAAAGAGGCGGCGATGGAGATGTCCAACGGTGTCAGCAGAATCGGGTTCATGGCGTTTCCAGGTGTCGCGCCACCATTCGGTAACGCTGATTGCCTAAACGTTCGGCCTGGTTTGGATCGTGAGTCACCAGCAGGACGGATGTCCCTGTTGCCATTCGCTCCTGAAGCAGCGCTTCGACCTGAGCGACCGACCCCTCATCTAATGGGCCGGTCGGTTCGTCCAGAAGCAAGACGGGTGGAGACGGCAGCAGGGCCCTGACCAGCGACAAGCGTTGCTTCTCTCCCGTGGACAGCCGCGCGATCGATGCGTCCAGAAGATCGATGTGAAGTCCAATGCGGGCTGCCAAGGCTGCGACCTCGCTTCGCCTGTATAAGGCAAAATGCTCGATCACCGTATCGGCCCACCAACCGGATTCTGCGGATACGTAGATTGCCTGTTTTCGCCATTCCGGGGCGGAAATAGAGGCGCGCTCTGTCCCATTCAGCCAAACCTTGCCTTGGCTGGGGTCGAGGTCGGCAATCATGCGAAGAAAGAGACTTTTACCGGATCCCGACGGACCGGTGATGGCGGCGCACACCCCCGCGCCGAGGTTTAGTTCGAACGGGCCGGCGAACTCGCTGCGGAGATCTTTCACAACGAGTGCCGTTTTCATCGATTTCCTTGTCTTCAGTGGCCCTGCTCGTGTCACCAAAAATTCCTGCACCTACAATCAAGACTATCCCGGTTTTGGACGCTACACCTTGTATCGTCCGCAGCCGTTGCCCTGAATCGAACATGCTGCTCCGGATCGCTTCTGCGTAAAATGGATGCCGTTGATAACATGAAGCAGACGCGCCGTTCGCACTGAAAAGTGGCCACCTTTTTGTAGTGCGGACACGAAGCGGACGCACTGCCGCTGTTTGGTCAGAAGGGCTCCAGACTAGCAAATTATTCCAATACTGTCGGCCGGTTTAGCCGTGTTTGGAGGTCCGCGTCGCGGACGCATAACTATTTTACTTGATCCCGGCCGCTTCTTGAAGAGACTGGGGGTCGATCTCATCTTGATCCCTGCCGCGGATGACCATGGCGGCCGCATCGATCGATTGCGGCAAGAGTACGGAGGAGATGCAATTGAGCGCGGCTGAGAAATCGGAGCGTTTAGCTCAAACAGCAATTTTCAATGTCCATTCTTTCTGCGATCTCAGGCCGCTGATCGTTCTGCTCGCGGTCACCTTGTCGGGTTGCGGAGACAAGCCGCCGGCCCAGGCTGCGGCCGCTCCGCCGACGGTCACGGTGGCACAGCCCACCAAACGCACCGTCACCGATTGGGACGAATTCACCGGACGCTTCGAGGCGGTGGAAGAGGTTCAGGTTCGCGCCCGGGTCGGCGGCTTCGTCACCAATGTCGAATTCCGCGACGGCGCGATCGTCCATGCCGGCGATCTGCTCTACATCATCGATCCCCGACCGTTCGACGCGGCGGCCCTGCAGGCCGATGGCCAGTTGTCCGACGCACGCGCCAAGGCGGAACTGGCCAAGCGCGAACTCGACCGCGGGCTGACCCTGGTTCAGACCAGTGCAGTCTCAGAATCCATCGTCGACCAGCGCCGCCAGGCTCTGCAGGCCGCCCGCGCAGCCGAGATGCAGGCCGAAGGCGCCCTGAAGGCGGCCAATCTCAACATCGAGTTCACCCACGTTCTCGCGCCGATGGCCGGCCGCGTCAGCCGCCATCTGGTCAGCGTCGGCAATCTCGTCCAGGGAAGCGAGGGCAATGCTACGCTGCTCACCTCGATCGTCACGCTCGATCCGATCTATATCTACTTCGACGTGGATGAAGCGACCTACCTGAAGAACAACAAGCTGTGGTTCGAGGGCCACCGGCCCAGTTCGCGCGACACCCCGAACCCGGTCCAGGTAACGCTGACCGGCGAGACAAAGCCATCGCACGACGGCAAGATGGACTTTCTCGACAATCGCCTCGATGTCTCCACCGGCACGTTGCGCAGCCGCGCGGTCATCCCCAACAAGGACCTTTCGATCCTTCCCGGGCAATTCGGCCGCGTGCGGCTGATCGGCAGCTCGCCTTACGAAGCCTTGCTGTTGCCCGACACCGCGATCGCCACAGACCAGTCGCGCAAGATCGTGTTCGTGGTCAAGGACGACAACACCGTCGAAGCAAGACCCGTCACGCTCGGACCGCTTGACGAAGGCCTGCGAGTGATCCGCGACGGGCTCAAGGCGGAAGACCGGGTCATCATCGACGGCATCCAGCGCGCCCGCGTCGGCGCAAAAGTGACGCCGCAGACCGCGCCGGCCGGTGGCAAGTCATGAACCTTGGCCGGCTTTCCATCAACCAGCCCATTCTGGCGATGGTGCTGTCGATCGTGCTGCTGATCGTCGGCGCCATCGCCTACACGACGCTGCCGGTCTCGGAATATCCGCAAGTGGTGCCGCCGACCGTCGTCGTCACCACGCAATATCCCGGCGCCACCGCGCAGACGGTTTCCGATACGGTTGCAGCTCCAATCGAGCAGGAGATCAACGGCGTCGAGGACATGCTGTATCTCTACAGCCAGGCGACCTCGAACGGCAATCTCACCATCACGGTCACCTTCAAACTCGGCACCGATCTCGACAAGGCCCAGGTGCTGGTGCAGAACCGCGTCGCGATCGCGCAGCCGCGCCTGCCCGACGAGGTGCAGCGCAACGGCGTGGTCACCCGCAAGAACAGCCCCGACATTCTGATGGTCGTGTTCATGCTGTCGCCTGACGACAGCTTCGACCAGCTCTACATCAGCAACTACGCGCTGCTGCAGGTGCGGGACGAGCTGCTTCGCCTCGATGGGATTGGCGACATCCAGATGTTCGGCGCCCGCGACTACTCGATGCGGCTGTGGCTTGATCCGGACCGGATCGCAACGCTTGGCTTGACCTCCGCCGAGGTGGTGGCCGCGATCCGCGCGCAAAACCTGCAGATCACCGGCGGCCAGATCGGGGAGCCGCCGATCGCCGACCGCGCGTTCCAGCCCAATCTCACCTTCACCGGCCGCTTGAAGGATCAGAAGCAATTCGAGGACATCGTGGTCAGGGCCGGCGCCGATGGCCGCACGGTGCGGCTGCGCGATGTGGCGCGAGTCGAACTGGGTGCCTTGTCCTATTCGACAAACAGTTTTCTGCTGCGGAAGTCAGCGGTCGCGCTGCTGGTGACTCAGCGGCCCGGCTCGAACGCGCTGGCAACCGCGAAAAGAATTTCCGACACGATGGTGAAGCTGAAGGCCAGTTTTCCAAAGGGCCTCGATTACAACATCGGCTACAACCCTACCGAATTCATCGCGCAATCCGTCCACGAGCTGATCAAGACGATCTACGAGGCGATGCTGCTCGTCGTCATCGTCGTGCTGGTTTTCTTGCAGGGCTGGCGGCCTGCGATCATCCCGATCGTTGCGATCCCGGTGTCGCTGGTCGGCACCTTCGCCGTGATGGCGGCGCTCGGGTTTTCCATCAACAATCTGACGCTGTTCGGCCTCGTGCTCGCGGTCGGCATCGTGGTCGACGACGCGATCGTGGTGGTTGAAAACGTCGAGCGCCATCTTGGCCAGGGCATGAGCCGGCGCGATGCGGCGCTCAAGACCATGGAAGAGGTCGGCGGCGCGCTGGTCTCCATCGCGCTGGTGCTGTGCGCGGTGTTCGTTCCGACCGCGTTCCTGGGCGGCATCTCCGGACAATTCTTTCAGCAATTTGCGGTCACGATTGCGGTAGCCACGGCGATTTCCTGCTTCTGTTCGCTGACGCTTTCGCCAGCGCTGGCCTCGCAGATCCTGCAGCCGCATGGAGAGAAGCGTCGACCGGCAAGCTGGAATTTCATCGCGCGCGGCTGGGACAAATTCACCGGCTATTTCAATCGCGGTTTTGACTGGCTGTCGCACGGCTACGCCAGCGCGGCCGACTTCGTGATCCGGCATTCGGCGGTGATGCTGCTGCTGTATGTGGCGCTGATCGGCAGCGCAGGCTGGCTGATCGTCACGACGCCGCAAGGTTTTATTCCCGCGCAGGACCGCGGCTACGTCATCATATCGGCGCAGTTGCCGGGCGCGGCGTCGCTGGCGCGCACCACCGATATCGTCCGTCAGATCGAGAAAACGGCGCTGGATACACCGGGCATCATTCGCGTCGCGGCATTCGCCGGCTTCTCGGGCGCGACCCGAACGCAGGCGGGCAATGCTGCGGCTCTCTTCCCGGTGTTCGAGGAGCCGGAAGTGCGCCTGAAGAAGAGGCTGACCGCGGCGGTGATCACTGCCGATTTGCGCAAGCGACTGTCTGCGATTCAGGGGGCATTCATCATCGTCATTCCGCCGCCGCCAGTGCCGGGCATCGGCACCGGTGGCGGTTTCACGATGCGCGTCCAGGATCGCCAGGGACGCGGCGCCGAACTGTTGGCAGCCGCCAACGACGAACTTGTCGCCGCGGCGCGCAAGGCGCCCGGACTGACGCAGGTGTTCTCGCCCTTCACTGCAAACACGCCGCAGCTCTTCGTCGATATCGATCGGGTCAAGGCGCAGAAACTCGGCGTGCCGATTGCGAACGTCAATGAAACCATCCAGACCTATTTCGGCTCGACCTACGTCAACGATTTCAACCTGTTCGGCCGCACCTACCACGTCACCGCACAGGCCGACCTGCCGTTTCGGAAGGAGAGGTCCGATCTGGCGCGGCTGCGCACCCGCAATGCCGCAGGCGACATGGTGATGCTCGGCAGCGTGGTGGATTTCCGCGACGTTTCCGGCCCCGACCGCGTGGCGCGCTACAATCTCTATCCGGCGGCGGAACTGCAGGGCGAAACGCTGCCGGGCACGAGTTCGGCGACCGCAATCGACACCATGAAGAAACTCGCCGCGGAGACGCTGCCGAGCGGATTCTCCTTTGAATGGACCGACCTGTCCTATCAGCAGGTCACCGGCGGCAATACAGGTCTCTATGTCTTCCCGATCTGCGTGCTGTTCGTGTATCTGGTGCTGGCCGCGCAATATGGCAGCTGGAGTCTCCCGTTCGCGGTGATCCTGATCGTACCGATGTGCCTGCTCGCCGCGACCATCGGCGTGCGGATCATGGGGCAGGACGTCAACATCCTGACCCAGATCGGTTTTGTGGTTCTCGTCGGCCTTGCTGCAAAGAACGCGATTTTAATCGTCGAGTTCGCCCGCGACATCGAGATTGAAGGCCGCGAGCGTCTGGAAGCCGTCATCGAGGCCTGCCGGCTGAGGCTGCGGCCCATATTGATGACGTCGTTTGCGTTCATTCTCGGTGTGCTGCCGCTGGTGATTTCAACCGGCTCGGGATCGGAAATGCGGCAGGCGGTCGGCGTCGCCGTGTTCTTCGGGATGCTCGGCGTGACCTTGTTTGGGCTGATCTTCACGCCGATCTTCTACATCATTGTCCGCAATCTGGCAGATCGGCAGCACGGTAAAAAGCCGGCTCCAACGGTATAGCGGGCAATGATCATCGATGTCCGGCCCGCGAGCCTTCGATACTATTGGCTAACTCGAAATATATGGGCAGCCGCAGGGTTATAAAATATCATGCTCAGAACCAAGGCTTCAGGGAGGCAAATATGAAATCGGGATTATTGTCGACTGCCGTTGCGGCATGCGGCCTTTTGCTTGCAGTTCCGGCGTCGGCACAGGGTGTCAAGATTGGCATTCTGAACGATCAGTCCGGGGTCTACGCGGATTACGGCGGCAAATATTCCTTCGAGGCGGCCAAAATGGCCATCGAGGATTTTGGCGGCAGCGTGCTCGGTCAGAAGATCGAGATCACCTCCGCCGACCATCAGAACAAGCCTGATTTGGCCACCAGCATCGCGCGGCGTTGGTATGAGGTCGAAGGCGTCGACATGATAACCGAGCTGACGACGTCCTCGGTCGCGCTCGCAATTCACGATCTGTCGAAGCAGATGAAGAAGATCGACATCGTTGTCGGTGCGGCGACATCGCGCCTGACTGGCGACGCGTGCCAGCCTTACGGCTTCCACTGGGCCTACGATACCCATGCGCTCGCGGTCGGCACCGGCGGCGCGCTGGTTGAAGCGGGCGGAGATACCTGGTTCTTCATGACTGCCGACTACGCCTTCGGCTATGCGCTTGAAAAAGACACTGGCGATCTGGTCAAGGAAAAGGGTGGCAAGGTGCTGGGTTCGGTCCGCATTCCCTTGAACTCCTCGGACTTTTCGTCATTCCTGCTGCAGGCGCAAAGCTCAAAAGCGAAAATCATCGGGCTCGCCAATGCCGGACTCGATACGACCAACTCGATCAAGCAGGCGGCGGAATTCGGCATCGTTGCCGGCGGCCAGAAGCTGGCCGGTCTGCTGCTGACCTTGGCCGAGGTCCACGGCCTCGGGCTGCAGGCTGCGCAGGGTCTCGTGCTGACCGAGGGCTTCTATTGGGACCATGATGACAAAACCCGCGAGTTCTCGGGCCGCTTTATGAAGCGAACCGGCCGCATGCCCAACATGATTCATGCCGGCACCTATTCGGCGACGCTGCAATATCTCAAGGCCGTCAAGGCAGCCGGCACCAAGGATCCCGACGCGGTGGCTAAGAAGCTGAAGGAGCTGCCGGTCGACGACATGTTCGCCCAGGGTGGCAAGGTGCTCGAAAACGGCCGCATGGTGCACGACCTCTATCTGTTCGAGGTCAAGAAGCCATCCGAGTCCAAGAAGCCTTGGGATTACTACAAGCAGCTCGCCGTGGTGCAGGGCGACAAGGCGTTTCCATCGGCCAAGGACAGCGGCTGCCCGCTTACGAAATAACCAGGGCCGACCGGTTGATCGCGGCCTATCCGACAACAAACGCCGCGCTGTCTTCCGGAGACAGCGCGGCGTTTGTTTAGGGCGATTTCAGTGTTGCCTTGAGCACGGCCGATGACGCGATAAAAATTTCAATTACTCGCCACACGCGGGTCGCCGAATGTTTGGCCCGCATCGTACGCGCCCAAACACTTTTGGTATCCGAGGAAATCGAACTTGTTGAAGAAGAACTCAGGCGGGTCAGGACGCTGATTGAAGAGACTGGTGCTGCAATCTATGAGCCCTCCTCGAGGATCTGGAGAACAACCTGGCAAGCCTTGGGGCGCCATATGGTGTTCAAATTGCCAACAGGCCGGGCGCCAGCGGATGCGGAAGAGTGGGCACGACCGATGGGTGGAAGTTGAAGTCGAGGCGCAGCAGCGATCGAGGCCTCTCTGCGAAAGCCAGTTCCGGAATTGGCACGTCTCGGATACGGCGCGATCTCTGCCTTGGGTCCGGAATGCGCTTCACCGGTCCTCAAGCATGAATGAGGCGCCAGACGATGGCGCCCAGCGCGCCCAGCCAGAGAAGGATGGCGGCCGCGGCCTGAATCCCAAAGCCTCGCCCGCGTTTACCGGCGGCTTCCGAATAGCCGGTCATGTAAAGGATGCGGCCGGCGATCCAGAACAGGCCCAGCACTGCCGCGATTGCGTCGCTGATGTAGATCGCGAACAGCCAGAGCGAGGGCAGCAAAATCGGCATCCATTCCAGCGTGTTCATTTGCACGCGAAATACCCGCTCGAAATCGGGATTGCCTGATATGGCCGGCGCCTTGATGCCGAATGCAACGCGCGCCTTCGCCACCTGAATGCTGGTGAAAAAGTAAAACAGGATGGTCAGGCAGGTGACGAGTGCTGTGAAATGAAACATCGCGAGAATCCCCCTTTATGCGATAGCAGCGATCTCAATAGCCGGTCATCTCGAGATATCCCAGCCCGCTGTGGCTGCCGCGGAAGCTGATCGGCCCTTCCCAATAGGGAAAGCTCGTTCCCATCCAGCTCTTTTCATTGAGCGGAGCGGTTTCGATCCTCAGACCGCGCGCGGGAATAACGATGCTCCATCGGGTCGGTACCTTGCGGCCTTCGATGTCGGTAAAAACCGTCGGCGTCATGCTGTTGGCGCTCGACGCGATTTCGATGGAACGGCCGTCCGGCTCGATCCAGTTGCCGAAAAGATCGTTGTGGCCATCTTTCTGGCGCAGCCGATACAACATGAGCTTCTCGCCTGAGGTCAGATGCAGCGCGAGCCAGTCCCATCCGGTCTGGTCCGAAGCGAGCGGCTGGCTGCTCCATTCCCGATCCATCCAGGCCTGTCCAGTGACCTCTGTAGGCCTGTCATCGATGGTGACGCTGCCCGTCACCTTGAAATAAGGCTGGCTGAAATAATACGAGGCCTGTCCGCGCTCCGATTTCCTGCTGTAGCCGGCATCGCCCTGCAGAACCAATGCTCGAGCGGCGTCAAGCCGTAGCGCGTAGCTGAAATCCGCACCCGATGCGGTGAGATCGAGCGGCGCGAGGGTGTCGTCGTGCGTCCGGTCAGACCCGCGCATTTCCCATGAATCGATCCAGGCTAGATACGGCTTTGCCTCGACGCCGGCTTGTCCAACGCCGCCACGGGCGAAGGCTTCGCTGTATCTGTGAGTGTCCGCGCGGGTCACGGCGGCGTGGCCCATCCATATTTGCTGGTTGGCCCAACCTTCCTGTTGGGCGCCCGGCCTCGATGCCAGCCGAAACAAGGTCCACTGCGCGCCGTAGATGACGCCCCAAGAATCCACCAGGTTAGCTGTCACGTACCACCACTCGATCCGGTAGTCCGGATGCGGACCGTGATCGGCAGGAAAAGCAAATGTCTTGCCGGGAATGACAGGCGCGAATCCTTCCACGTTCGTGCCAAGTCCGGCAAAGCCCTGGGCGAGCGCAGCTTTGCCGCCGAGCCCGAGAAGAAGCGCGCTCCCAACCAAGGCGCGGCGGGATATCCGGATATTAGCGTTCATCGGCGAAAATCTTGATCAGGGTCGCCGGTTGCATGCGCGCCAGCTTGAGAACGGGAAGCAGTGCGGCGAACAGCGAAGCCGCCATCGCCACGCCCAGTAGCTCAAGTAATTGAAGCGGGAAGACATCAAACGGCAACCGCCAGCCGAATGCCTTCACGTTCACCACCGCGATCAGGCACCACGCCACCAGTAAGCCCAGCGGCAGCGCGAGCAGCGTCGTGATCAGCGCAACGGACATGGTCTTCAAGAGCTCAATGGCCGCAAGCCGCCGCCGCGTGATGCCGATGGCCCATAGCGGCGCGAGCTGGGGGAGGCGGGAATTGCTCAGGGTCAACAGGCTGGTCAGCAAGGCGACACCGGCGACTCCAAGCGTGAAGGCGTTCAACGCAGCCGTCACTGCGAAGGTCCGGTTGAAGATTCGCGTCGACTCGGCTTTCAGCGTGGCCTGGTCCAGCAGGTTGCGGCGATCGAGACCAAATTTGTCCTGTAGGGCTGATATCAGCGCCGGCACTGCCGCAGGCGCGACGCGCAGGCCTAATCGCGTTAGCGGGATCTCAGGAAAACGGCGGATCAGCGCAGCGATATTGACGGCAACCTGGCCCTTTGGGTTGCCGTAGTCGGCGTAGATGCCAACCACCTCAAGCGTCCAGTTTCCCCCTGGCGCGGGGACCTCGATCCGGTCGCCGATAGCGAGCTTCAAACGCCGGGCTAATTGTTCACTGATGAGGCCGCTATCGCCGGCACGAAGGCGAGCCCAGGCGTTTGCGCCTGCTTGAAGCAGCGGCCAGTGATCCCTGTACGTAGCGTGATCCGCGATACCCAAAATCTCAACCGGCGCTCCACCGATTTGTGCCTCGGCCCGGCCACCCGGCAGAATCGCCTCCACCTCGGGACGCTGGCGTAGCCATGCCTTGATCTCGGCAGCCTGCGTATTGTCAGCGGCATTGAGATAGACGTCTGCCGCGAGTCGTCCATCCAGCCAGCCGGCAAAAGTCCGGCTGAAAGTTTCCACCATGGTGCCGACGCCGACATTGACCGCGAGCGCGAGCAATAGCGCCGTCAGCGCCAGCGACAATCCCGAAAGCTGCTGACGGCTGTCGGCCCAGAACCAAACCGCGAGCGTGCGATGCGCGCTTCGCTGGCCGAGAGCAAGCACCAGCTCCAGGATCGCGGGCAGGCCGAGCGCGGCGCCGAGCAGCAAGGCCGCGAGCACGGCAAATCCTGACACCAGCGAATCGCCGTACCACAGAAAGCACCCCGCAGCAGCGAGCACGGTGAGCGCCAGCGCGCCCTGGAAAATCAACCATCGGTGCTGCGCCTGTTGCCAGGCATAGGGTTGCGCGGCAACCAGCACCGGAAGGCGGATCGCTTTCATAAGACTCGTAGTCGCCGCCGCCAGCGCGCCGAGGACGCTGATGGTGATGCCGGCGATCCACCATTGCGGCTTGAGCGTCAACTGACCGGGAATCTGGGCGCCGTAGAGGCCGCGCAAGCTTGCTGCGACATCGGGCAGCAGGGATGCTGCGATCAGGTAACCGCAGACCAGCCCCACTACGCCCGCGGCTAGCGCCAGCGATACCAGCTCGACCAGCAAGACCGCATTCAGCATCCGCGCGGACACCCCGCATGCGCGCAGTGTTCGCAGCATCGGCAGGCGCTGCTCGAATGCGAGGCCAATAGCCGAATGGACGATGAACAGCCCGACGACAAAGGACAGCAGGCCAAAAGCCGTCAGGTTCAGGTGAAAACTATCGGTGAGGCGTTCAAGATCGCTCTCCGCGTCCGGTTCGACCAGGCGGAGTTTGTCGCCGGCGACGTTTTTGAGCGGCACGCGCTTGCCTTTGGCCTTGCCGATCAAAAGCCGGGAAACCTGATCCGGCAGTTTGAGAAGCCGCTGGGCAATGCCGATATCGACCACCAGCACGTCAGGCACGAGTTGCGCCTGCACGCGCAGCGGCGGCAGCAACGTGCCGTCGCTCGCCACCGGCGTCGCGCCTTCCGGCAGGTTGAGATCGGAAAGTACCTCGGCTGCCGCCAGCGTTTCGCCGGGCGGCGTCACGAACGCCTGCAAGCCAGCTCGTCCGATCGCCGGTGCGTTGCCGACTTCCGCAGGAATCGTGATCGGCTCGATGCCCAACAGCCGGAACGAACGTCCGCCGATCTGGATCCGGCCTTCGAGAACGGGAGATACCGGCCAGCCGGCACGGCGCAGGTCGACAAAGAGTTGCTGCGGGAAGATCACGCTGTCTCGGCCGACCAGGACAGCCGTTCTGGCGCCGCCGAAAATGGCGGCCGCGCGGTCATAACTATCGCGAGCCTGCTGGTTCAGTGCCTGCACGCCGCTCCATAGCGCGGTAGCGGAAATCAGTCCGATCAGCAATGTCGCAAGCTGCATTGGATGCCGGCGCCAATGGCTCAACAGAACCGAGAGAATCCAGAGGATTCGGCTCATGCGATCAGCCCCGCATGGAGATTGACCTGGCGGTCGAGCGTGGCGGCGAGGCGCGCGCTGTGGGTCACCATCAGGAAGCCGCAGCCGGTTCGCGCGACCAGATCGCGCGCGAGAGCGAGAACGTCATCCGCCGTCGCCTCGTCGAGGTTGCCGGTGGGCTCGTCGGCGAGGAGAAGCAGCGGCTTCACCGCCAGCGCCCGACCGATCGCGACCCGCTGCTGCTGGCCTCCCGACAATTGTTCGGGATAGCGCTTGAGCAAACCGCCGAGCCCGAGCCGCTCAATCAGTTCGGCATGCCAGGCAGCATCGTGACGGTCGGCAATGCGAGACTGGAACACGAGGTTGTCTTCGACATTCAGACTGGGGATCAGGTTGAACTGTTGAAATACCAGACCTAACCGGTTGCGCCGCAATGCCGCCCGGCCGGCATCGGATAGCTCGGTGAGGGGCGTGTCGGCCAGCCAAGCCTCGCCGCCGTCAGCCCGATCGAGCCCGGCAATCAGATGCAGTAGCGTGCTCTTGCCGCTGCCGGATTCTCCTGTCAGCGCGACGCGCTCGCCCGCCGCGACACTCAGGTTCACGCCGCGGAGCACCACGATTTCCTCTCCTGCAGTGCGATAGGTCTTGGTCAGATTCCGAACGCTCAGCATGATTTGGTTGCCGGTTGCCATGCCAAGCGTATGCGATCCTCACAACGGCCTCTGATACTCCTCAACATACCAAGTCCAAGGCTGGAGATCACGGTCTCAATTGTGTAGGCGACGCGATCGTGATCTGCAGTTCGATTTTGAAACAGCGTCACGCGGCCTCCGCGAGGCGCATGTTGAGGTGCAGGGCACGCGTCCGGCCAAATGCAAGCTGCATTGGCGGTGACCCACAGGTGGCATGGGTCAGGCCGGTCAACAGGGCTGGAAAACGATGATCGGGTAGCGATCATGACCGCACAACCGACGCGCAAAGGGCGCCTGGAAAATCACCCTATCTCCTGTTTCTCTTGATGCCGGCGAACTTCGCGGACAGGATCGTGGTCGGCCCTCGCCGGCGGGCCGACCATGACCGAACTGAAACTCGAGCCGGAGCAGTTCGGTCTGCTCGGCTCCTCGTTTTTACTCGATCTACAAATGTTTTCCCGACGAGAAGCGGAACCTGCCCACAATTATCCTGTCGCAGGGATCGGCGTCCGGCCTGATCCTCGCGGTACCGGCACTGGGTGATCGTATGCGCCTAAAAACCTACTGCAGAGTACCCTGCGCGCCGCGCACCAGCCGGCCGGGATGCGCTCCGGTGGCTGTTCCGCTGCGTTGCGTCACCACGCCCGAGACAATGGTGGCGTCATAGCCATCGACCTGTTGCAGCAAACGGCGGCCGCCCACCGGAAGATCATAGTGAACTTTCGGCGGATGCAGATGAAGCCTGTCGTAGTCAATGACGTTGATGTCGGCCTTGTAGCCTGGCGCGATCACGCCGCGATCGTACAACCCGACCGAAAGCGCGGTCTTGCGCGACTGCGCCGCCACGACGAAGGGGATCGACAGCTTTTCGCCTCGCTTCCGGTCGCGGGTCCAGTGCGTCAGCAGATAGGTCGGGAAGCTGGCGTCGCAGATAATGCCGCAATGGGCGCCGCCGTCGCTTAGTCCCGGCACTGAATGCGGATCGCGCAGCATCTCGTGCACGGCATCGAGGTTGCCGTCGGCGTAGTTCAGGAACGGCACATAGAGCATGCCGCGGCCGTCATCGGAGAGCATCGCGTCATAGGCCAGTTCTTCTGGCTGCCGTCCCTGACGGCGGGCCTGCGCCCCCAGGGCATTTTCCGGCGGCTGCTCGTAATCCGGGGGATCGCCGAGCAAGTACATCTTGTCGTAGTTCGGGCGGAAGAACAGCGGATCGTCGGTCGAGGTCGGCGTCTCGCTCAGGATGGCGGCGCGCACCTCGGGTTGACGCAGCCGCACCAAGCGCTCAGCCAGCGGTAGCTTGGCGATCGCCTTGTAGCTCGGATGGGTCTGGAACGGGTTGCGGGATAGTTCCAGTCCGAGCAATAGGCCCACCGGGCGCGCGGCGATCTGTGCCGTGATCGACAGGCCGCGGGCGGAAGCCTCATTGATGCTGTCCAGCGTCTGGCGCCAGCGTCGCGGCGCGTTGTCGGCCTGCGTGACGGAAAACGAGATCGGGCACTGCGTCTTCTCCGCCACCCGCAGCATCATCGGCAGATCTTCGTGGATGCTGCCCTGATCGAGCACGAATTGCAGCACGCTGCGGCCGACCCGGTGCATCGCCCCGGCGATCGCCGTCAGTTCATCCTCGCCGGCCTTCAGCGTTGGTGTGAAGTCGCCGGTACTGGTGCGGTGGTTGAGGGTGCGTGACGTCGAGAAGCCCAATGCGCCGGCCCGCACGGCATCTCCCGCAAGCGCCGCCATGGCGCTGTTATCCTCAGACGTGGCAGGATCGCGGCGTGCGCCGCGTTCGCCCATGACGTAGACGCGCAGCGCCGCGTGCGGCAATTGTGCGCCGATATCCATGTCGAAGGCGCGCTGCGACAGCCAGTCCATGTAGTCCGGAAAGCTTTCCCAGGCCCAGGGCAGTCCGGCGCTCAGCACCGGTTCGGGGATATCCTCGACGCCTTCCATCAATTGTATCAGCCGCTGACGATCGGCTGGACGGCAGGGCGCGAAACCGACCCCGCAATTGCCCATGATGGCCGTGGTCACGCCATTCTGCGACGAGGGCGTGATGTCCTGGCTCCAGGTGACCTGACCGTCATAATGGGTGTGAAGGTCGACGAAGCCCGGCGTAACCAGTTTGCCGCGGGCATCGATCTCTTCCTTGCCTCTGCTTAAGGCACGGCCAACTTCCACAATGCGGCCGTCTGATATCGCCACGTCCGCTTCGAGCATTTCCCCGCCGAGCCCGTCGGCAATGCTGCCGCCGCGGATCACGAGGTCTGGGTTAAAGGTCATGGCGTTTCGTCCCAACGTGAATTTTGTTGCCGCATCATGGGTTTTGTTGCCGCATCATGGGTGGTCTCCCGATGCTGTCAACCGCCGCGGGACGAAGCTCAGGGCTGCATAAGCCTGGCGTCAGGCTCATCGGAACAGGCCTGCGGGCTGCGGTCGGTGACCAGCGCGAGCAAGACCGTGAGAACCATGAACACAACCGATGCGCCGAACACCCAGTGCGGCAAATTCTGGTCCATGATCCAGCCAAACAGCAGCGGGCTGACGACGCCGCCAAGGTTGAAGCCGGTGGAGACGATGCCGAATGCGCGGCCGGCCGCGCCTGCAGGCGCCGCGTTGCGAACCAGCATATCGCGCGAGGGGGCGATCACGCCTCCGAGGAATCCCACTGATGCCATTGCCGCCGTTAACAGCAGCGACGGCAACGTGATGGTCGCAATGATAAAGACGATGGCGGCGTTGATCGCAAAACAGGCGGCGGCGACTTGGCCGTGGCGTTGGGTGCGGTCGGCGAGAAAGCCGCCCGCCAGCACGCCGATCGCGCCAAAGCCGAGAAACGCCGTCAGCGCAATATTGGCCGACGAGAATGACGCGCCGTAGCCGCTGATCAGCGCGACGATGCCGAAATTGCCGATCCCGGCGTTGGACAGGCCAAGCAACATGAAGAAGATCGTCAGCATGATGATCGCGGGCGTGATGACGCTTTGCTGCGGTGCCCGCACCCCATCGACCTTGCGATCGGCGGCGCTGGCATCGGGGATGTCGACGACGACGAGCAGCAGCGCCACAAGCGGACCCACTGAGCCGGCCGCGATCAGGGCGCCATGGCCTCCGGTCATGGCAACCAGCGCGGCCACGATGGCGGGAGCGACCGCGCCGCCGAGGAACCCAGCGAAGGTGTGAATCGAAAAAGCGCGGCCCATCCGCGCCTCATCCATATGGGCCGAAAGGATCGCATAATCGGCCGGATGATAGACGCTGTTGGCGAGCCCCAGCAGGACGGCGCTGGCGATCAGCCAAGGGTAACTTAGATGCAGGCCGAGCAGGATCAGCGCAAAGCCGCCCAGGGTGAGACCCATCAGCAGGATTTTGCGGGCGCCGATATGATCTGCAAGATAGCCCATCGGCGCTTGCGTCAGGCCGGATATGACGGCGAAGACGGTCAGCGCAAAGCCGAGCTCGATGTAGCCGACGCCGAGCTGCTCCTTCAGAAAGGGGAACAGCATCGGCAGCACGAGCAAATGGAAATGGCTGACCCAATGGGCTGTCGAAATCGAGACCAGCGTGCGCAGCGACGTATCCGTCTTCGCATGTTGCGGTGCGGCCAGAACGTCGACCATGTTGGATTCAGACCCGTCTAGATGTAACGGCCCGGCAAGGCCCGCCAAGATTTACCGGCTGCCGGTTATTTGTCCATGAATACCGCTGCATGGCAGCCCTCGCCAATGCACCGGAACGGGGAGATGCGTCATTAAATTCGGAAGACAAAGACTGACGATGCGGCAATGATCTGATATGGCCGATTCCGCGCATGTGTCAAAGCCGCTCCGGGTGCTCGTTTCAGAGGGAAACAGCACCTCGTCGCGGGAGGCGATCACGATCCTGGGGCTGTCGGGGCACATCGTGGAGGTCTGCGATCCCGGTCCATATTGTCTCGCGAGGTTCTCGCGGTTTATCGATAAGTTTCATCGTTGCCCTGCCATGCGAGACGATCCGGCCGGGTTTCTTGCCTTCGTAGAGGAGCTATTGGCCACAGGACATTTCGATGTGCTGCTGCCAATTCACGAACAGGGATTTCTGTTTGCGCGCGTGCAGCAACGACTCGAAGGTCGCATTGGGTTGGCGCTGCCGAGCTTTCCGAGTTATCGCACCGCGCACAGCAAGGCCGGGTTTAGCCGGCTGCTCGATCAATTAGGCTTGCCGCAGCCGGCAACGCGGATCGTGAAATCCGCAAATGAGCTACGCGACGCCGGCCGGTTTCCTTGTGTCGTCAAAACCTCGGTGGGCACCGCCAGCCGCGGCAACTGGTTTGTGCGAAACGACAGCGATTTGGATGGCGCCCTGCAAGAGCTGAGCGCGAAGGGCGCGTTCGCCGACGACGTGCTGGTGCAGGATCTAATCTCGGGCACGACCGAGAAGGCGCAGGCCGTGTTTTGCCGCGGCAAACTGATTGGATTTCATGCCTTTCGGCAAATTGCCGCCGGGGCCGGTGGCGGCGAGGCGATCAAACAAAGCGTCAGCCGGCTCAACGTGCGAACGCTCCTCGCGACCATTGGAGAAAAGCTCGCCTGGCACGGTGCGTTGTCGGTCGATTATGTCGTACCCGATGATAGCGCCACGCCGCTCTTGATCGATTGCAATCCGCGACTGGTCGAACCGATGAGCGCCTATCTTGCCGGGGTCGATCTCCTTGGGCTGCTGCTTCAAGTCTCTCAGGGCGAAACGCCGGCGGCGGTGTCGGAAAGCCGCGTGGGGGTCCGGACACACCTCGCTATGCAGGCCCTGCTTGGATGCGCGTCGCGAGGCGGTACGCGGCGCGATATTATCCGCGAGTGCTGGCGCCTTAAGACCGGCGGCAGACCATATGCCGATAGCGCCGAGGAGCTGACGCCGGTACGGCTCGACTGGATCAGCGTGGTGCCGCTTGCGATGATTGCGATATTGCTGCTACTCGCCCCGAAGCTCGGAGTTACTCTGGCGAGAGACGGCTGGGGCTCACATTTGCTCGATCTCGGAAGCATCCGGCTGATCGAGAGCGAAGATTTCCGCTAGAGCGTTTTCAAGCGAAGTGGAGACCGGTTCGCGTTAAGAAAAACGCGTCAAATCAAGAATCTAGAGCCCCGTTTCGATTCAAGCGAAACGGAAAAGGCTCTAGCAAGGTCCTATAACGGTTGATCGTCGTCGCCGTGGCGATCGCGCTTCGGCGTGGCGATGTCACCATCCTCGAAATCGTCGTCCTCGACCGGTGCGGGCGGCGGTTTCTTTGATTTCCCGTCCTCCTTGTTGGGAAGCTCGCTCTTTTTGCCGGTTCTACCCATGTTATTCCTCTTGGTCGGATGAATCGACTCTTGCCAAGTCGCCCGGTCACATCTGCGTACTGACCTGAATATCACCGCTTTTGACGACACATTAGCTGGTATCGGACAATCTTTCCTGCATTTTTCAAGCATTCAGTGTAAAGGGAAGTGCAACAAGGAGCCAATCATGAAAAAGCCGAAGATCGAGGCAGAAGAACAGCAGCCGCGCAAAATCGTTCGCGCCGATAAAGCGCCAACCAATGGCTACTCGCTAGTGGTGGACGGTCACTTCAAATCGCATCACGACACAGTGGAAGCCGCCGAAGAGGCGGGCATGGCTTTGAAGAATCAGTTCCAGATGCTTCAGGTGCAGGTTTACGACGCCGCGACCAAGACGCGCTCGATGATCGAATGGCCCGCGCCGGCGTAATGCGTTCTTAAGTCCGGCGCCCGCCGCTTTGCTGACTCGCCAGCCAATCCGACAATGCCGGGCTCTTTTCACCTGACTTCTTCGGCTTGGCGCGCGTCTTTTTCACCGTGGCCGACCGCGGCGGTTCGGCCGCTTCGCGAGCAAGCCGCAAAGCTTTCAGCCTCGCCATGTTGTCGAGGACAGCCTTCGCGGCGACATCGCTATCGGTCTGGCCGGTCCTGGCTTGGTTCGTTTTGTTGAAACGCGCATCGGCGCGGTTGCGATCTTCTGATTTCATTTAAGTCGACTTCTTTTTCTTGAGCTTGGTCTTGGGTTCGGCCGGCTTGTCGCGGTCGGCGGCTTCTTTGGCCAATCGGATCGCGCGCAGGTTCGCCGTCCGCTTTCGAATCGCGATGTCGGCTGCCGCGATATCCGCCATGGCCTTGATGCCTTCGGCGTCCTGGGCGAGCTTTCGGTTCAGCCTGATCTCTTTCAGTTCGGCGGCGCTTTTCGGTTCGTCATTCATCGGATGCCTCGAAATTCGCAGGCCGCGCATCATCGTGCGGCGACTTTTAAGCCCAATCCTACCATGCATCGCACTGGCGGAGGGTAACATTAGGTCATGTTCCGAGAGAAAAGAGCCGCTTTTCAGGCTGAATCAGCAATTGTGGTGAAGGGCGGCTGTCCTGCACGACCGGATCACGCCGGTCGCGCAGGCCTCAACCGGGCTTTCCGATCAGAACGTCGCGCCCGCCTTCACCATGTAAGTGCGGCCTGGCAGCGGATAGGCGCTGAACCGGCCGTCGGTGAATGCGCTCGCGATCGCGTAATCGTAATATAGCGCATTCAGGACATTGTTGACGCTGAGCGACCAAAAGAAGTGCTCATATTCTCCGCTCAGCTTGAAATCGATGGTAGCGTTGGCCGGGATTAACGGCTGTCTGTTCGACTGATCGTTGTCCATGTAGCGTTCGCTCCAGCCCCGCACAGTCGCATCGACGACAAGGTACTTCTGCCAGACGTTCCAGGTCACGCCGACATTTGCCGTATAGTGCGACACTAGAGGAACGTCATTGCCCGCGAAGGGTCCTTCACGGAAGACCGCGCGGGTATACGCAAAACCGCCGCGCAATAGCACGGTATCGCTTGCACGCAGCGATGCGCTGGTCTCGGAGCCATAGCGGCGGGTCGGATCGAGGTTGTAGTTGAAGAAATTGACAGGATCGAAATGGATCTCGTTGACGAGGTCCATACTGTAGATGCTTGATTGCACCTGGAACATTCCCGTATTGACGCGAAAGCCGCCTTCGATATCGTGAGAGGTCTGGGTTTTCAGCGTGAAATTACCAGGAATCGGATTAAAGAAGACATCGAAGGCGGGACCCGAGGCGACGCGTTCGTCGACCGTGGGCGTACGGAACGCGCGCGCGGCGCGGCCGAACACCGAGAACACTTCGTTGAAACGATGCTCGAAACCAATGTGCAGCGCATATTGCGTCTCGCTGCTGTCGAGCGGAATGGCCTGGGTGTCGAAGGCTCCCGGTGCCGTTGGGTCGAAGCGATCTCGCGCACTCAACCTGGTATTCTGAGCCCGGGCGCCATATGAGAAATCGGTCGTCGGCAACAGTCCGACCGTTTGCTGCCAGTAGCCGGCAAGCGTCTGTTGCGACAAATCGTAGACGTGAATTGGCGGGAAGCCGTTAAACTGGCTGCGATTCGAGTGGTAGGTAGCGTCGTAATAGTCGATCCCGGTCAGAATAGTTGATGGCGTCCCGAATATCGGGTTTTTGATACTCAATCGTGGGGTCAGCGACCACGTTTGCAGCGCCGTGTCGACATAGCTTGAGCTGAAACTCGGAAACGGAGTTGCGCCAAAGAAGCCGGCCTGCTGTTTCTTGTCCCGCAGGCCGCCATCGACAATGAGCTCGGCGCCGTTCCACAATGTCTTGGTGAAACCGGCGGTGACGTTGACGCCCTGCTTGTTGGCATAATCGAATGGCGTGGTCGCGCCTCTTCGGTTGGTGGCGAGCTCATTCAGGCCAATGGAGGGATCGACGAATCGCCCGCCAGGCAATCCCAGCTTTTGATCGTCGCCGGATATCGTCAGGAACGCCGTGAGATCGGGCGTAAAGTAGTTGAGGTTGCCTATCCCGTTGCGCTGGTCGAGGGCGTTGTTGACCCGATATCCGTCGGATTTGAAACCGTTGCCATAGAAAGATGCTGACCACGGTCCTGAATTGACCGCGGTCGAGACCGAAGCCAAGCGCTGGTTGAAGGAGCCGATGCCGCCTTCGGCGCGGATCGCGACCGGGCGGCCGCCGACGCCGGTCTTGGTGACGATGTTGATGACGCCGCCGATGGCGTTGTCGCCATAGAGCACCGCGCCGCTGTTGCCCCTTGTAATTTCAATACGCTCGATCGAATCGCGCGGAATGGTCGAAAGATCGACCCCGGCCATATCGATATCGTTGAGTCTTCGCCCGTTGATGAGCACGAGGCTGTTGGCGGTGGCAAACGCGCCAAATCCACGGAGATCGACGTTGGTGCCCACGCCGTTCACGCCGCCGAACAATGATGTCAGCTGCACACCAGGCGTTTGCGCGATGATTTCCTGCACGGTCTGAGCCGGGGAGAGCGCGATATCCTCTGCCGTGATGACGGATGTGGCTGCGCCGACAATACCTGCGAATTGCCGGACAGGCGCTACACCCGTCGCGGGTGATACGTCCGGGCCAGGCGCCGGTACGGTGTTGGTCGTGGGAGATGCACGTGGCACCACGCGGCGCGAACCCGACTCGCGGTCGGTGATCGGCTTTGCCCGGGTCCGATTCTGGTCTCCGGGCGGATTAACCTCGATCGGCGGCAACTGATCCGACGCGGTCTGCTGTGCATCGGCAGCGGAAACGCCCAGCAGAAGAACCGGCACAAGGAAACTTGACGCAATTAGACAGGTGCGACGCCGCGCTGCGGCTTTGATGGTGGAAGACATGGTTAGACCTCGGTATGACGTCAGTGGCACGTCACAGCGAACCAAGTCTCACCATTGTGCTTTACGCACCTCAGGTGAAGCTAATGTCTGTAATCCCCGACCGACATCTTCGCGTGTGACCACGGCTGACGGCAGGTCTCCTGGCTCGCGGGTCGTTACCCTTCGTCGCCTTCCCAGGACCGAGATTCCCAGTGGCATCTGACGAAAGATTCACCGCTTACAGTTGCGGGGGCAGCCGCGGCATTGGGAAACCTTCCCGCACCGCATTCCCTTTTGATCCCAAAACAAGGGAACCGTCTCGATCATCTAGGATTTTGTCGGGCGAAGTGTCAATGCCGTCGTTCTGGCGGACCCCGCTCCCGCGGGTACGTATTTTGTTCGCATCCCGCTTGTGCCCGATCTCAATCCTTGTATGAGCAGTGCAGCGACGCGATGTTGCTGCTTGAGGACGATTGATGAGCATTCAGAACGTCATGGTGACGCCAGACATCGCGGCGCGCCGGCGCTCGGGCGTGCTGGCGGCGCTTGTCGTCCTCGTCGTGCTGCTGGCGCTTATCTCGCTTGGAATCGGTCCGGTGCGGCTGTCGCCGCTGACCGTGATCGACGCCTTGTTCGGCGGCGGCAGCGACGTGCAGCAGGTGATCGTGCGGGAGATTCGGCTGCCGCGCATGATTCTGGGATTCGCGATCGGCGCTATTCTCGGGCTGTCCGGCGCGGCATTGCAGGGGTTGCTGCGCAATCCGCTGGCGTCACCTTCGCTGTTCGGCGCGCCGCAATCGGCCGCCTTCGGCGCGGTGCTGGTGATCGCGCTGGGTCTTGCCGACGTGCGATCCTGGGCACTCCCGGTCGCTGCGATCGCCATGGCATTCGCGTCGGTGTTCGTGCTGCTGATGATCGCGGGCCGCAACGCGGGGCTATTGATCCTCATTCTGGCGGGCCTTGCGATTTCGAGCCTTGCGGGCGCTGCGACTGCGTTGGTGATGAATCTCTCCAGCAATCCGTTCGTGGTGCTCGAAATTGCATTCTGGCTGCTCGGCTCGCTGGAGGATCGCAGCTTTCGTCACGTCATGCTGGCGCTGCCGTTCATCGTCGTGGGCGCGATCATTCTGCTCAGCCAGCGCAACGCCTTCCGCGCCCTCAGCCTCGGCGAGGAGACCGCGCAAAGCCTGGGCGTCGATATCGGCCGGCTGCGGCTCACTGTGATTGTCGGTGTCGCGCTCGGCGTCGGGGGAGCGGTGGCCGTCGCCGGCACCATCGGCTTCATCGGCCTGGTTGCGCCGCATTTGATGCGGCCGCTGATCGGCCACGATCCGGCGCGGTTAATGGTTCCGAGTGCGCTCACGGGTGCTGCGCTGCTGCTATCAGCCGATATCGCCGTGCGCATCATTCCATCGACCAGCGATATCAAGGTCGGCGTCTTGACCTCGATCATCGGCGTGCCGTTCTTTCTCTATCTGATCAAGCGCGAACGGCGCGCGCTCGGCGGAGGTGTCGCATGACTGGTGCCGCCTTCCTCACCGCGCAGGGTCTGAACGTGAAATTGGCCGGCCGCATTGTGCTGAAAGATATCTCGCTCTCGCTATCGCCCGGGCATCTGGTCGCGCTGGTGGGACCGAACGGTGCGGGCAAGACCACGCTGTTGCGTGCTTTGGCGGGACTGGTGCCCTCCAGCGGCGCCGTCCACGTCGGCGGCGTCGCGCTATCGTCGCTCTCTTTACGCGAACGCGCGCGGCGGTTTGCCTATCTGCCGCAAGGCCACATCGTGCACTGGCCGCTGCCGGCGCGGGATATCGTGGCGCTCGGCCGTTATCCGCATGGTGCGACCAACCCGGCGCGATTGACGCTGAGAGATACCGAGGCGGTGCTGCGGGCGATGCAGGCGACCGATATCGTTGAATTCAGCGACCGTCGGGTGACTGAACTATCCGGCGGCGAGCGCAGCCGCGTCGCACTGGCTCGCGTATTCGCCGTGGAGGCGCCGGTGATTTTGGCGGATGAGCCGACATCCTCGCTCGATCCGCGTCACCAGATCGATGTGATGAAGAGCCTGCGGACCGCCGCCGATCAGGGCACGCTGGTGATGGTGGTGACGCACGATCTCGGGCTCGCCGCGCGGTTTGCGGACACGGTCCTGGTACTGTCGGAAGGCCGCTTGGTGTCGCAAGGCGCTCCCACTGAGGCGCTCTCCGAGCAGGTCATGAGCGATGTGTTCCGGATCAGCGCCTATCGCGCAGAATATCAGCGCGAGGCGGTGATCGTGCCATGGGCGGAAATCTAGGGAGCAGCATGCGCAGACGCTTCGAATGTTTATCCCGTTCGATTATCGCCGCAGCTCTTGCGATGTTCGGTGGCGCAGGGTTTGCACCTGCGCTCGCGGCGGGTTTGCCGCGCATTGCGTCAATGAATTTGTGCACGGATCAATTGCTGATCCCGCTCGCCAATCCGGAGCAAATCCTCGGTCTCAGCCGTTTCTCGCGTGACGCCTGGCAATCCTTCGCGGCTGATGATGCGCGCCGCTATCCGATCCTCTCGGGGAGCGCCGAGGATGTGCTGGTACTCAAGCCTGATATCGTGGTCGCGAGCGTGTTCGACAAGCGCTCGACCCGCGAGCTTTTGAAAGCCAACGGGCTTCATCTCGCCGAATTCGCGGTGCCGCAGAATCTTGCTGAGGCCAAAACCCAGATTCGCGAAATGGGCGAGATCGCCGGGCATCCCGATCGCGCGGCGGCGGAAATCGTCCGGCTGGACGCCGCACTGGCGCGCGCGCGGCAGGCGGTCGCCGACAGGCATTATCGGGTGCTGCCGCTGACCCGCCGCGGCTGGGTGGCGGGCAGCGACAATTTTCTCGGCGCTCTCCTGACCGAAACCGGATTGCTCAGCGCGGCCGGTGACCTGGGCTTCGGCATGGGCGGCTTCGCTTCGCTGGAGGCGATCGTGAACCTGAAGCCGGATTTCATCCTGGTTTCGCAGGCCGGCGATTATGCCGGCGATGACGGCGAGGCCTTCCTGCTGCATCCGGCGCTCGAGCGATTCTATCCGGCATCAAAGCGCATCGTCATTCCGGAACGGCTGACAGAGTGCGCTGGCGTGATGCTCGCGGACGCGCTGGATGTGCTGGTTTCGGAGCTGAAGCGCGTAGAGCGGTAGAAGGTACCTCGTGACTGCTCGTCAGGGACGTTCGAATGAACCGTTCTGTCGTCTCTGCG
The DNA here is from genome assembly GCA_036497205.1 of Bradyrhizobium sp. Lineage (GTDB taxonomy): Bacteria > Pseudomonadota > Alphaproteobacteria > Rhizobiales > Xanthobacteraceae > Bradyrhizobium. The sequence continues at coordinate 2,882 of DASXJV010000154.1, read as the reverse complement.
AACGCAGGGACCCATAACCATTGGCGTTGATGCTTTGCGGGCTGCGGGTCTTCTTTCCTTTCCACGACTGATGCTATGGAGTATGGGTCCCTGCGTTCGCAGGGACGGCTACCCTCACCCCGTCAGCACCGGCCCGCCAGCTTTCTTCCAGGCGTCGATGCCGCCTGCGATGTGCGCGGTGTTAACGAGGCCCGCGTCTTTGGCGGCGGCTACCGCCATGGCAGAGCGCTCGCCGAACGCACAGAAGAATACGATGCGCCGCCCGCTCGCCGCGGCGACCTCGCGCAACATCCCGCCGGGCTGCAGGCTTTCGCCGATCGTGGGATAGGGCGCGTGAAGCGCGCCCGGCAGCGTGCCGTGCTTAACGCGTTCGCTGTTTTCACGAAGATCGACCAGAAGAATATCGGGCCGGCCGAGGCTCTCGATTCCCTCGCGTGCGTTGAGCGCCAGGCCTTGTTTGGCAAGATCGTCCTGATGCAGGCCGACATGCATGTTGGCCGGCACCACTACATCCATCAACTTCGGGTTGGGCAGCTTCAGATTGCCCATCAGTTCGACATATTCGTCGACCGAGCGGACCTGCAGCCGCGGATTGAATCGCTTCTCCTCGCCGATGGTGGAGACGGTGTCGCCCTTGTAGTCGTGGGCTGGGAACACCATCGTCTCATCGGGCAGTTTGAGCAGCCGGCCGAAGATCGAATCGTATTGTGCCCGGGCGCTGCCATTCTGGAAATCGGTGCGGCCGGTGCCGCGGATGAGAAGGGTATCGCCGGTAAATACGCGATCTCCCATCAGGTAGCTGTAGGAATCATCGGTATGGCCGGGCGTGTACATCACGTCGAGACCGAGACCCTCGATCATCACCTTGTCGCCATCGGCGACCCGCATCGCCACCACGTCGGCCTTGCTCTGCTCGCCCATGATGGTGACGCAGTGGGTACGGTCGCGCAGTTCGCCAAGCCCGGTGACGTGGTCGGCGTGCAGATGGGTGTCGACGGCCTTGACCAGCCTGAGATCAAGTTCGCGCAGCAACTGGCAATATCGATCGACTTTCTCCAGCACGGGATCGAGGATCAGCGCCTCGCCGCCGGTGCGGCTAGCCAGCAGATAACTGTAGGTTCCCGAAACGCTGTCGAACAGCTGGCGAAAGATCATGGCTGGTTTCGCCTCGAATTGATTCCCGATATTAGCACGCGAATTTTCTACGGCCGAACCAATGTATATCCGTTTTCGGTCAGAGTCAGAATTTGCCCGACGCCGACCTGAACCGGCGTGGCGGAGGGTATGATGTCCGGCCGCTTGCCGGTTTCGCGCTCGATGCTATCGACGGTATTTAGGCACACATCGAAGCGCACGCCTTGCGCGACCAGACTCTCCACCAACTTGCGGCTGGTGTTGTCCGGACGCAGTAAATCGATGCCCGGACCAAATGTCACCACCTCGATGGCAACCTTGTCGGGATCGTAGAATTTCAAAAGATTATAGGCGACGCTGATCACGAGGCCTTGTTTCCTGGGATCATTGTCCGAGAGCTGCAACACAACGCGGTGCTCGGCGAACGGTTTGTCCGGCAGCGACGCCTGTTGGGCTCGGGCGACGGACGGGACCGTTGCCGCCATCAATGCTGCCATCGCGACGTTGCCAAAGGCGCGAACCATCGACTGTCGATACCTAAGGAATCGATATGTCCGGAATTGTCTCATCCCTGTCCTGCGATGCCCGGATTATCGTCAACACCCCTTAACGTGACACCGGCGCCGTGCCGATCCGGCGTTTTCCCGGAACGCAAATGCTTGGCAAAGACATCCCACATCGGCATTCCCTTTTGCTCATTGACAGAAGCCCATCCCGCCACCTTGTAGCTCTTTTCGGCATCGAGCGAGCGGCCGTTCTCGAGCGTCAGGCCGGAAACCCGGCGCCCGACGTTTTCCGCGGGCGTACAAGTATAAGCGAAGCCGCCGATGCGAACCATATCACCGCCCTGCTGATAATACGGATCGGTATTGAAGAGATTATCGCAGACGTCTTCCAGGATATCCTTGATCTGGCTGCCGGTCATGCGCTGGACGTAGGTTTCGGGATAGGTAACGGCGGTCTCGGACAGCACGTCTTCCATTGTCAGCGGCTGGCCCGGCAGTACGCTGGTACCCCAGCGGAAGCCCGGCGACAGCGCGATCTCGGCATCCAATTCGCCGCGCAACGCGTCGCAGATCCATTGATCCACGGTGCCGCTGAAATTACCGCGGCGATAGAGCAGGCGGTCCGCCGTCGCGATCTTCTCGGCATAGGCCGGCGCATGTGGCTCGCGCATTTTTTCGATCAGCGCCTGCATCGCTGCATCCGGCTTCAGCAATTCCGAGAACACCGGCAGCAGCCGGTAACGCACATCGCTGAGGCGGCCTTTGGCGATATCGAGATCGAGTACGCCCAGGAATTTTCCGTTCGAGCCGGCATTGGTCACGAGCGTGGTGCCGCCGGCATTGGTCACCGGTATCGGTCGCGGAATGGCGTCGTGGGTATGGCCGCCGAGGATGACGTCGACACCGCTGACGCGGCTCGCAAGCTTGAGATCGACATCCATGCCGTTATGCGACAACAGCACCACGGCATCGACCTTGTCATCGTTTCGCAGCGTGTCGACCAGTTTCTGCAATTCGTCATCGCGGATCCCGAACGTCCAGTCTGGCGTAAATCGCTTCGGGTGTGCGACCGGGACATAGGGAAATGCCTGTCCGATCACGGCGACGCGGTGGCCGCCGATCTCCTTGATCATGGCCGGCTTGAACACGCGTCCCGATGCAGGATCGTATGCTTTGGCGTCGTTGAACGCCGCTTCGTCGGTGAGAAAGACGTTCTGCGCCAGAAATTCGCCCTTGAAGCGC
>DASXJV010000153.1:0-10587 GCA_036497205.1 Bradyrhizobium sp. | reverse complement strand
GAGGAATTCCATCCCGGTTTCCGCAATTCAGTCGCCGCCTACACCGTCAGCCTGCTCAATCCGCAGATTATTTCAGATTTGAAATTAAGCGATCACGGCCTGCGGATCGTCGAACGCCGCGCGCAGAATTTCCTGCCCTCCCCCGATGGCAGCTATTTGCTGACGGGCGAAGGCCGCACCCGGCAATCCGTGGCAAAACTCAGCGAACGCGACGCCGGCCGCATCGATGCGTTCACGCGCGAACTCGAATCCATTGCAAACGTGCTGCGCCAGTTCGTATTGCGCGCGCCGCCGAATATCGTCGAAGGGTTTGGCGTCGGCACGATCCGCGAAGCCTTCAACGCGCTCGGCGCAGCGAACATTCTGCGCCGGCTGACGCTGGAGCAGCAGCGCAGCCTGCTCGATCTGTTCACGCGTTCGGCCGGCGAGATGCTGGACGACGCCTTCGAGAGCGATCTGGTCAAATCGCTCTACGGCTTCGACGCCATCGTCGGCAATTACGCCAGCCCTTACGCCGCCGGCTCCGCTTACGTGATGCTGCATCATGCGTTCGGCGAGGTGAACGGCAAGAAGGGTGTCTGGGGCCACGCCATCGGCGGCATGGGTGCGATCACACAGGCGATTGCGAGCGCCGCGCGCGGGCATGGCGCCGACATCGAACTCGATGCCGGCGTCCGCGAGGTGATCGTCGAACGCGAACGCGCCGTGGGCGTGATCCTCGACAACGGCGAGACCGTTCGCGCCAAATATGTCGCCTCCAGCGTCAACCCAAAACTGCTGTATACGCAGCTGTTGCCGGCGGGTGCGTTGCCGGCAGACTTTCTCGAACGCATCAAGAACTGGCGTAACGGCTCCGGCACCTTCCGGATGAACGTCGCGCTGAGTGCCCTGCCCTCGTTCACGGCGCTGCCGGGCGCCGGCGATCATCTCACGGCCGGCATAATCATCGGCCCGAATCTCCAATACATGGATCGCGCCTGGCAGGACGCGCGGGCGTACGGCTGGAGCCGCGAGCCGGTGGTCGAGGTTCTGATCCCGTCGACCATGGACGACTCGCTTTGCCCGCCGGGCCAGCATGTCGCCAGCCTGTTCTGCCAGCACGTCGCGCCGCAATTGCCCGATGGCCAATCGTGGGACGATCATCGCGAAGAAGTCGCCGACCTCATGATCGCGACGGTGGACAAGTACGCGCCGGGCTTCGCGGCAAGCGTGATCGGCCGCCAGATCCTGTCGCCGCTCGATCTGGAGCGCCAGTTCGGCCTGCCCGGCGGCGATATCTTCCACGGTGCGCTGACGCTGAACCAGCTGTTCTCGGCGCGGCCGATGCTAGGTTACGCCGATTATCGCGGACCCCTGAAGGGCCTCTACCATTGCGGCTCCGGCGCACATCCCGGCGGCGGCGTCACCGGCGCTCCCGGCCACAACGCCGCCCGCGTGATCCTTGGGGATCACCGGGCGCTGTTTGGGTGATGGCCGTAGGTGCAGCCATGTCTTCAACTGCATTGCTTTGTCGCTCTGCTCCTCGCAGCAACGAGTGCAGCCGGTTGATAAGTCAGTGGATAAACTGTGGAAGACCGGTTGATGATTCCGTGGAGAATCCGGTGCATTTGTCGTGCAAAATCGCGGGCGCGGGCCTGTGGAAAACCACGGTATGTTTCGGTGTATAGGGCTGTGAACAAGCGGTAGTGTCTCAGTTTGAAATCAGCCTCTTAAGCCGGGTCGCACTCCTGCCCCAACCTATGATATGCTTAGTGGCAAGCAGGGAGGGAATGCCATGACGGTTGAGAATCCCAATGCCAAAAATATCTGGACGACGATTGAAGTAGACAAAGACGGTGTGGAGACAGTCCTGGTTGTGGAAACCGATCTTGAACTGAATGCTGCCGATCCGGCTTTTGATGTTGCCAAGGTTGATGCCTTGATTGATGCCGCAATGAACAGTTTTGCTGCGAGTGGCGGAACGATTGATCGCGTTCATTTAGTTCCAGTTCGGTGAGAATGGACGAAGGGTGAGGATCTTTTAATTGGTTTTTAGTTGGTTATGAGTCATCACCGGGAAAATCCCGGCGTTTTTGTTCTAATTGCGGGTCGCGTATCTTTGCCGAACGCGCGGGGAAGCGACCACGCAAAGGATTTGCCTGAGCGGTTTTGGTAATTCGATCCAAACTGAAACACCACCGAACATCCGACCCGCCAGCTCGATTCTCCGGACCATTGATGACTTCCACCATCACCCCAAGCACCAGCCGCGCGACTTTCGCTATCGGCAGCGAACAATCGGCGCGCCGCGTCGTCGATCTCCTGACCGAGAGCTTTTTTGAGGGCCAGGCCGCCATCGCCGCGTTCGAACGATCAGACGGACGCTGGGGCATCACCCTGCATTTCGCCGAGGCGCCCGATCAAACCTCGGTCCGCGAACTTGTCGGCATCGCCGCCGGCGATGACGTCGCGCGGGACATCGCCTTCGACACGGTGAAGGCCAAGGATTGGGTCAAGGCCACCCTTGAAGAACTCGTCCCCGTCCGCGCGGGGCGCTTCGTCGTGCACGGGCACCATGACCGCTCAAAGGTGCCGTCCAACAAGCTCGGCATCGTGATCGAGGCGGCGCTGGCGTTCGGCACCGGCCACCACGGCACCACGCGCGGCTGCCTGTTGCTGCTCGATGATGTGCTGAAGGCTCGCCATCCTGCGCGCGTGCTCGACCTGGGAACAGGCACCGGCGTCCTCGCGATTGCTGCAGCGAACGCGCTGCACTGTAAAGTGCTGGCGAGCGATATCGATCCGCTCTCGGTTCGGGTGGCGCGGGATAATGCCCGGCTTAATGGCACGGGAAATCTGGTGGAGACGATCCGGGCGACCGGATTTTCAGCGCCAGAATTCGCCAAGCATGGTCCATTCGATCTGGTGCTGGCGAATATTCTCGCCAATCCGCTGCGCCAAATGGCGACGCCGATGGCGAGGCACCTCGCACCATCGGCGCTGGTGATTCTTTCGGGACTGCTGCCGTATCAGGCTCAAGGCGTGATCGCCGCCTACCGCGCGCGCGGGCTTGTATTGCTACGGCATCTAAGGATCGAAGGCTGGAGCAGCCTGCTGATGCGCAACGTAGAGTGAAGACCTAGAGCCTTTTCCGTTTCGATTGAATCGAAACGGGGCTCTAGATTCTTGATTTGACGCGTTTTCTTAACGCGAACCGGTCTCCACTTCGCTTGAAAACGCTTTAGTCCGGCGATTTCCGTTGGCGGCGGACGATGCCGCCCTTGTCCTCGCGCAGTGTACGCTTGACGCGCGCCTCGACGAAACGATCCAGAATCTGGACGATGACACCGCGTTGTTTTTTGACGATTGGAGGAATCGGGCCGCGGCGGGTCGGCGGCGATATCTTCTCAAACGTGAAAGCAGGCATTGTGTATCCCCCCATCATTGAGTTGAAACACTCCTGGATTTCCCCCGAGTTATCGTTAGACGGACTGCCTGTGACAGCAAACCGTTCCATCCCGTCTAACGCAGGTGCAATAATTCAAGCACAACTTATGCCAAATTATGGCAATTTGCCTCGCATTGCGGACTTCTCCATACAATCTTAGGATCACCGGCGATGTTCGAAGCCCATTTCCAGACATTCGAGGAGCCTGAGGGCGGCGTCGCGCTGACGGCGCGGCTGGCCGCATTTCGCGAGGAATTGGCGCGCCGCAAGCTGACCGGATTCGTGATTCCCCGCGCCGATCAGCAACAAAACGAATATGTAGCGGCCTCGGAAGAGCGGCTGGCCTGGCTGACCGGGTTTACCGGATCCGCTGGACTGGCGATCGTGATGAGCCGGGAGGCCGCGGTGTTCGTCGATGGCCGCTATACGCTGCAGGCCGCGAAACAGGTCGATCGCAAGGCCTGGAGCGTCGAGCCGCTGGTCGATCCGCCGCCCGAAAACTGGCTGGCGAAGCATCTTGTCGCCGGCGACCGCTTCGGATTTGATCCATGGCTGCATACTTCGGCGGCAGCCGAACGGCTGGCCGCGGCCTGCGCCAAGGCCGGCGCGGAACTGATCGCAGTCGACGGTAACCCCTTGGATTCGGTGTGGACCGAGCGCCCGCCGCCGCCGCTTGCGCCCGTCACCGTTCACGGCCCGCAGTTTTCGGGCGAAGCCGAGACCGACAAGCTCAGGCGTATCCGCACCGAAATCATCAGGCTCGGGGTCGATGCGCTGGTGCTGTCGGATTCGCACGCGGTGGCGTGGACCTTCAACATCCGCGGCGCCGACGTCTCGCATACGCCGCTGCCGCTGTCCTATGCGCTGGTGCCGAAGGACGGCCGCCCCACCGTGTTCATCGACCACCGCAAACTGTCGAACAGCGCGCGCGATCATCTCGAACAGTCAGCCTACGTCGAGGAGCCGGACGCACTGGCAGCAAAACTCACCGGGCTTGCACAGCGCGGCGCATCGATTGCGCTCGACAGCGCGACCGCGGCCGACGCCCTGAGCCGCCTGATCGGGACCGTCGGCGGCAAGCCAGTGCGCGGCAACGATCCGGTAAGCTTGCTCAAAGCCGTCAAGAACTTGACCGAGATCGAAGGCAGCCGCACCGCCCACCGGCGCGATGCGGTGGCGCTGATGCAATTTCTCGCCTGGATCGACCGCGAAGCCGCATCGGGCGCGCTGACGGAGATCGACACCGTCGAAGCGCTGGAGACGTTCCGCCGCGACACCGGCGCGTTGAAGGACCTCTCGTTTCCGACCATCGCCGGCACCGGGCCGAACGGCGCCATCGTGCACTACCGCGTCACCCGCAAGACCAATCGGCGGATCTCGCCCGGCGACCTGCTGCTGATCGATTCCGGCGCGCAATATGAAGATGGCACCACCGACGTGACCCGCACCATCGCGATCGGCGAACCGACGGGCGAAATGCGCGACCGCTTTACCCGCGTGCTGCGTGGCCATATCGCGATTGCGCGCGCGGTATTTCCCGACGGCACCACAGGCGCGCAGATCGACACGCTGGCGCGGCAATTCCTCTGGCAGGCCGGTATCGATTTCGAACATGGCACCGGCCATGGCGTCGGCAGCTATCTCTCGGTGCATGAAGGCCCGGCGCGAATTTCCAAGCTCGGCACCACGCCGCTGAAACGCGGCATGATCCTGTCCAACGAGCCCGGCTATTACAAGACCGATGCCTACGGAATCCGGATCGAGAATCTTGAGCTGGTGGTTGCCGCCGATATTGCCGGCGCCGAGAAGCCGATCAACGCGTTCGAGACGCTGACCTTGGCGCCGATCGACCGCCGATTGATTGATCTGAAAATGATCAGCAAGGCGGAGTTGGACTGGCTCAACGAGTATCACGCAAGGGTGCGCCGCGAGGTCCGTCCCCATGTCGACGATGCCACCAAAGTGTGGCTCGACTCCGCGACTGCGCCGCTCGCGCTGTAAGCATGGCTGTCATGCCCCGCGAAAGCGGGCATCCAGTACGCTGCGGCATCTCGATTCGACCACTATTGCTCTGGAATACTGGATCATTCGCTTTCGCGGATGATGACATCTGTATCTGGGCGGACGCCGTGCATTCCCCGCCTGGATGCTTCACCCCCCAACCAGCTTCAGCCATTCGTCCTCGGTCAGCACGGCAACACCGTGTTTTTTGGCATCAGTGAGTTTTGAGCCGGCGCCGGGACCGGCGACCACATAATCCGTCTTTTTCGACACCGAGCCTGAAACCTTGGCGCCGAGCCGCTCGGCTTTTGCCTTGGCTTCGTCGCGCGTCATCTTCTCCAGCGCACCCGTGAAGACGACGGTCTTGCCAGCGATCGCCGAGTTGCTCTTCGGCTTTTCGGCATCGAGGATCGTGACTTCTTTGGTCAGCCGCTCGACGATGCCGCGGTTGTGGTCTTCGCCAAAATAGGCAGCGACGCTCTTGATGACGGTGTCGCCGATCTGGTCGAGGGCATCCATCTCCGCGGTCGCCTCCTCGTCGCCCTCGGCGACCTTGACGGCCGCGTCGTGGAACGCTTCCCACGAACCGTAGCCGCGCGCCAGCGCCAAGGCCGTGGTCTCGCCGACGTGACGCATGCCGAGCGCGTAGATGAAGCGCTCCAGCGTGATCCGGCGCCGGCTCTCGATGGCCTCGAACAAATTGCGCACCGACGTCTGGCCGTAGCCCTCTATCTCCTCGAGTTTGAATTTTGCATTGCGCCTGGGCAGCGTGAAGACATCGGCGGGCTCCTTCACCCATCCATTCTCGAAGAAGAATTCAAGCTGCTTCTCGCCAAGGCCGTCGATGTCGAAGGCCCGGCGCGATACGAACAGCTTTAGATGCTCAATCTTCTGGTAGGGACAGGCGAACTCGCCGGTGCAGCGGGCGCGAGCGCCCTCCTCGCCGGTTGCGGTTTCCTCGCGCACCACATCGGTATGAAGCGGGCACGGACATTTCTTCGGAAAGTGATAAGGCCTGGCATCGCTGGGCCGCTTTTCGAGCACCACGTCGACCACCTGCGGGATCACGTCGCCGGCGCGTTGGACGATGACGGTATCGCCGATGCGGATATCGCGGCCCTCGCGCAATTGCTCGCCGTCGCCGCCGATGCCCTTGATGTAATCCTCGTTGTGCAGCGTGACGTTCTGCACGATGACGCCGCCGACGCCGACCGGCTCAAGCTTGCCGACTGGCGTGAAGGACCCGGTGCGTCCGACCTGGATCTCGATATCCCTGAGCACGGTCATGGCGCGCTCAGCCGGGAACTTGTGCGCGATCGCCCAACGCGGCGTGCGCGACACGAACCCGAGGCGCTCCTGCCAGTCGATGCGGTCCAATTTGTAGACCACCCCGTCGATGTCGTAGTCGAGGTGGGATCGCTGGGTTTCGATCTCGCGATGGAAAGCGAGCAATTCTTCGACCGAGTGGCAAAGCTCGGCGAGCGGATTGGTCTTGAATCCGCAGCGCTCGAACCACCTGATCATGCCTGACTGGGTGTCTTCAGGCATTTCGCTCATCTGCCCCCAGGCGTAGGCAAAGAAGCCGAGCGGACGCGAGGCGGTAATGTTCGGATCCTTCTGGCGCAACGAGCCCGCCGCCGAATTGCGCGGATTGGCAAAGATGGTATCGCCGGCGGCCTTCTGCCGCTCGTTCAGCGCCAGGAAGGCGTGCTTGGTCATGTAGACTTCGCCGCGCACCTCGCACACATCAGGCACGTTACGGCCCTTCAGCTTTTTCGGCACGTCTTCAAGCGTGCGGATATTGGCGGTGACATCCTCGCCCTCGGCGCCGTCGCCGCGCGTGGCGGCGGTGACGAGTTCGCCACCTTCGTAACGCAGCGACATGGAGAGCCCGTCGATTTTCGGCTCAGCACTGAAGGCGATCTTGTCGTCGTCGACCAGTTTCAGAAAACGCCTGATCCGGGCGACGAAATCGACGACGTCCTCTTCCGCAAATGCGTTGTCGAGCGACAGCATCGGCACCGCGTGCCGGACCTTGGCGAAGCGCCCGGACGGCTGCGCGCCGATTTTCTGCGACGGCGAATCGCTTGTGACGAATTCGGGAAATCTGGCTTCGATGGCGTTGAAGCGCTGGCGCAGCGCATCATATTCGGCATCGGAAATCTTCGGCGCATCGTCCCGATAGTAATACTTGTCGTGACCCTCGATTTCCAGCGCCAGCCGTTTCAGCTCGACCTTGGCCTGCGCCTTGGTGAGGGTGTCGACATCAGTGGGAGTTCTCGGTTTCTTGGCCATACGCGATCGATACAACGAACATCATTTACACAAAAGGGGCGACCTCTTCACCGCGCCCCGCTTGCGGGGAGAGGGAGAAATCAAGCCGTCGCCGCGCGTAGCAAACGTTCCGCCGCGGCGCGGGCTTCGGCGGTGATCTCCGCGCCGGCCAGCATCCGGGCGATTTCCTCGCGACGGTGATCGGCGGCGAGCGCGTTGACGCGGGTGGCGACGCGCTTGCCTTTGTCGAGTGCGTCCTTTGAAATCAGCAAATGCTGGTTGGCGCGCGCGGCGACCTGCGGCGCATGGGTCACCGCCATCACCTGCACCTTCCCCGCGAGCCGCGCCAGGCGGGCGCCAATGGCATCGGCCACGGCGCCACCGACGCCGGTATCGATTTCGTCGAACACCAGAGTGGGCGCCGAACCGCGATCGGACAGCACGACCTTCAATGCCAGCAGGAATCGCGACAGCTCGCCGCCGGAGGCGACTTTCATCAACGGCCCCGGCCGTGTGCCGGGATTGGTCTGGACCCAGAACTCGATGCGGTCGAATCCCTGCGGTCCCGGCGATTTCGGATCGGATTCGATCTGCGTCGTAAATTTCGCGCGCTCCAGCTTCAGCGGCGCGAGTTCGGCATTGACCGCCTTGTCGAGCTTCTCGGCGGATTTTCCGCGCGCGGCGGAGAGTTTGGTCGCGGCAGTGCGGTAGCGTTTGTCGGCCTCGGCTGCGGCGGCCTCCAGTTTTTTCAACTGATCTGCGCCGGCATCGATCAGCGCTACATCGGCGGCGTATTTCGAGGCCAGCGCCGCAAGATCATCGACCGGCGTCGAGTATTTGCGCGACGCGGCCCGCAGCGCGAACAGCCGCTCCTCGATGCGTTCAAGCTCGGAGGGATCGAAGTCCGCCGCGATCAGCGCCGCGGCAAGGTGCTGGTCGGCTTCCTCCAGCGCGTTGATGGCGGCATCGATCGCCTTCACCGCAGGCTCGACCAACGTCGGCGAATTTCCGGCCCGGCGTTCCAGCCGGCGCACCGCCGCTGACAGCGCCGGGACCGGCGAATGATTGCCGCTCACGGCGTCCTGCGCCTCGCGTAGATCGGATGCGATCTTCTCGCCCTGTATCATCGTGGTGCGGCGCTCCGCGAGCGCGGTCTCTTCGCCATCCCTGGGCGCAAGCTTCTTCAGTTCATCGGCGGCATGGCGCAGATAGTCCGCCTCGCGGGCCGCACGCTCCATGGCCGCACGATGCTCGTCGAGCACCGCGTTGGCGGCGCGCCTTGCGTCCCAAATCGACTCCAGCGCGGCGACGTCCTTCTCGAGGCCGGCAAACGCGTCGAGCAAGCGCCGGTGGGTCGAGGCATCGACCAGCGCGCGCTCGTCATGCTGGCCGTGAATTTCGACCAGCGCCGAGCCGACCGCCTTCAAGGTCTGCACGCTGATCGCCTGATCGTTGATGAAGGCGCGGGTACGGCCGTCGGCAAGCTGCACCCGGCGCAGGATCATCTCACCGGTATCGTCGAGCCCGTTGTCGCTGAGGATCGCCGCGGCCGGATGACCCTTGGGGACATCGAACACCGCGGTGACCTGCCCCTGTTCGACGCCGTGACGAACAAGGCCGGCGTCGCCGCGTCCGCCGAGCGCCAGCGCGAATGCATCAAGGAGTATGGATTTGCCCGCGCCAGTTTCGCCGGTCAGCACCGCAAGGCCACGGGAAAACTCGATATCGAGCCGTTCGATCAGGACGATGTCGCGGATCGAAAGACGCGCCAGCATGCGAGTTCAATTCCTAGCCGAGACCCAGTTTCTTGAAGGCCCTGGAGATGTAGGAACCCTTGTTCTCGCTCGGCTCGAGACCGCCGGACTTTACAAGATTATAGGCGTCCTTGTACCAGCGGCTATCGGGAAAATTGTGCCCGAGCACGGCTGCGGCGGTTTGCGCCTCGCCCACGATACCGATCGCCATATAGGCCTCGGTCAGCCGGGCCAGCGCTTCTTCGACGTGCCGCGTGGTCTGATACTGGGTGACCACGGTCTTGAAACGGTTGATAGCGGCGGTGTAGTCGTGCTTTTCCATGTAGTAGCGGCCGACATTCATTTCGCGGCCCGCGAGTTGATCGCGCGCGCCTTCGAGCTTGGCCTTGGCGCTGACGGAATATTCCGACGTCGGATATTTGCGGATCACCTCTTCCAGCGCGGCGATCGCTTTTTCAGTCCGGCCCTGATCGCGGGTAACGTCCGGAATCTGGTCATAATGCGAGGCCGCGATCAGATATTGCGCATAGGCGGCATCGGGGCTGCCGGGATGCAACGTTACATAACGCGTCGCGGCGCCGATGCAGCTATCATAATCGCCTGAGTTGTAAAAGGCATAGGCCGACATCAGCAGCGATTTGCGCGCCCAGTCGGAATAAGGATGCTGGCGGTCGACTTCCTCGAATTTCTTCGACGCCGCCTTCGGATCCTTCCTTTGATTCATCAGGAACAGACCCTCATTGTAGAGCTTGTCCGCAGGCTCCTCGACGAAGGTGTCGTCCTTGGCCAGAAACTTGTCCCACAGCGCGCCGGTGCCGCATCCGGTCAACGGGATAGCGAGCAAAACCAGACCCGCGGCCAGCCGCAGCCGCCGGCTAAACCGGTTGCGGCCAGCGGTAGCCGATATCTTGCGTAGTTCGAGCGTCATAGGCTGTGCCGACATGAATTTAAGACCTGACGCCTTATGATGCGGTGCCCCGCCGCGCGCCCTGAGCGTGGCCATGGACGCGCGATTGTCGTACCCGTGGCGCCATCCCATGCAACCGCGGCCTGTGTAGCCGAAAAAAGTCCGTTAACCAACCGGATACGCAGCCATTTCGCCCGGATTAAGGCGGCCCGAACCGATCGCGG
>DASXJV010000152.1:0-12472 GCA_036497205.1 Bradyrhizobium sp. | reverse complement strand
CGCGGATCGATTTCGGGATCGGCTGCGCCCTGCCCTGGCTGATGAAGGCGACGCGAACCTCGGCTTTCACCAGCACATCTTCGCCGCGGCGGACTTCCTGCGCCAGCACGATCGACGCCCCCTTCACCTGCAACGGCCAGGTCACGACGTCGAGCACGTCGTCCATCCGCGCCGGTTTCAGGAAATCGAGCGTCATCGAACGCACCACGAAGGCAAAGCCCGGCGTCTCGGTCTCGGCTTCCGCGAACAGCGCGTGCTGCTCGGCACCCATCAGCCGCAGATGATTGGTGCGCCCCCGCTCCATGAAGCGCAGGTAATTGGCGTGATAGACGATGCCGGAAAAATCCGTGTCCTCATAGTAGACGCGTATCTGCATGTGATGCCGGCCGTCACGGATTTCGCCGTCGAGGGGAGCAGTCATTTCGAAATCTCTCGTTCGATGTCCCTGCGACCGTCAATGACGCGAACGATCACAATGCGCTCTGCCTCAACGATATAGAACGCAATATAGCCGCCTATCAAAAGGCCGCGAAGCGACGGACCAAGTTCGCTTCGGTCCCGGCCGACCAGTGGAAATTCGCGCAATTCATCGAATCGTTGTGAGAACCGGACTAACATCCGCTCGGCTGAGGCCGGACTTTGCTCGGAGATGTACGAATGGATGTCGGAATATCGGAACGGGCGCGGTGCGAAACGTCGACCCTCAAGACGGCCCCTCATCGTTTCGTCTGTGACCGTGCCTGCTTGATGAACTCATCCAGATCCCAAGGCACCACTCGCCCTGCGCTCACGTCCGCCAGGCCTTCATCAATCGCGTCCTTGAGGACACGAAATTTCTTTGCCTGTGAAAGCAGGTAATCGGCGGCCGATTCCTGCATTTCCTCAGGCAACAATTCCAGGGCCTCAACGGCTTTTTCAACGGCTGTACTCATCTTCGCATCTTACCATGGGTGAAATCGGAAGCACACCGCGAGGGCGTGTCAAAAACCCGCGCAAGCGCGGTCAGGCAACCGCGGGTGCCGCGCTCAAAGTGACCAGCACGATTTCGGGCGGCACGCCGAAGCGGAACGGCATGATGCTGCAACCGAGGCCGCCCGAGACGATCACGTCGCAGTTGAACCTGGCGTGGCCGTAGGCCAGCCGATTGCCATAGCGCGAGGGCACGACCGGCGACCACCCGAGCACACGAACCTGGCCGCCATGGGTATGCCCGGATAGCTGCAACGCGACTCGCCGCGGCACCCGTCCGGCGATATCGGGTTCGTGCGCCAGCAGGATGATCGGTGCATCGTCGGTGACCTTCGCGAGTGTCGCACCGAGATCGTCGATACCGATGCGGCGCAACGGCCTGAAGCGCCGCATCGGAAGGTAGGCGAGTTGGTCGCCGAGGCCGGCGAGCCAGAACGGCAGCTTTCCTTTCGTGAGACGCACGGCGTCGTTCTCGTAGACGGGGATGCCGGCCGCTTCGAGTGCGCGACGCGCCACTGTGCTGCCCTGTCCGTTCCGCTGCACGTCACGGTCATCCCAATAATCGTGATTGCCGAGGATCGCGTGCACCCCGAGCGGCGCTCGCAGGCCGGCCAGCGAAGCCGCCCATTCCTCTGCGGGAATGCGCCGGGTCACATGGCGATGACCGGCGACGTAGTCGCCCAGCAGCACGATGATATCGGCATCGAGCGCATTGGTGCGCTCGACGATTGCCTCGATATGGGCCAGCGACATCCAGGGATCGCAGGCATGAAGATCGGCGATGGCGGCGATCTTCAGATCAAGGCCGGCGGGCCAGCCCCGGGGCGAGAGGTGATATCGCGCGAGGCGGAGCCGCAGCAGCGGCTCGACGCCGAAACCGTAGCTCGCCGTCGAGGCGCCGAAGGCGCCAAGACCGGCCGCGAAACGAAAAAATTGTCGTCGTGAAAACATGACCGCCGATCGTGATGCATCGTCATACTGCGCTCGGATTCAAGCGGAATTGGGGTCCGCTTGTGCAGATTCCCGGCACGTCACAGGTGATTGGAAAGGATCTGCCGCCGCCGAGCTGACGAGCGGCTTTGCGAGAAAGACGTCCCGAAAGCCGGGTTCGTGGGCTGCACTGAATTCGCCAAGCGGCCGGACCGAGGCAGCCACAACGCCGCAACCGAGCTCTTCCACGATTTCACGCGACAGTGCCGCCAGGCTGCATGAATGCCCTGGTGCCGCGCTTGCGCATGAGCAGCACGCGTCCAGCCTCATCGCGGATCAGCGCGGCGACGACCTCGATCGTGTGGTTGCCCGTCATTCGTCCTCGCTCCCGCTTCCGAACAGCCCGAATTGCGCGGGATCGCGGGCGGGCTCGGCGAGGCCAAGGTGACGGAAGGCATGCGAGGTCAGGAGTCGACCGCGCGGGGTGCGCTGCAGATAACCGCACTGGATCAGGAACGGCTCGATGATGTCCTCGATGGCATCGCGCGGCTCCGACAGCGCAGCCGCCATCGTCTCGACGCCAACCGGACCGCCGCCATAATTCATCGCAATCGTCGTGAGATAACGCCGATCCATCGCATCGAGACCGGCGGCGTCGACCTCCAGTGCGCTCAGCGCATGGTCGGCGATCTTCCGGTCGATCGACTCGGCATCCGCGGCGGACGCGAAGTCGCGCACCCGCCGCAGCAGGCGACCGGCGATGCGCGGAGTGCCGCGGGCGCGGCGCGCGATCTCGTTGGCGCCGTCGGGCGTCATGCCGATCTTGAGCACGCGGGCGCCGCGGGTCACGATCTTCTCCAGCTCCTCCTCGGTATAGAAATTCAGCCGGATCGGAATCCCGAAGCGGTCGCGCAGCGGATTGGTCAATAGGCCCGCGCGTGTCGTCGCGCCGACCAGCGTGAACTTTGCAAGCTCGATCTTGACCGAGCGCGCCGCCGGTCCCTCGCCGATGATGAGGTCGAGCTGAAAATCCTCCATCGCCGGATACAGCACTTCCTCGACCGCGGGGCTGAGGCGATGGATTTCATCGATAAACAACACGTCGCGCTCTTCGAGATTGGTGAGAAGCGCCGCGAGATCGCCGGCCTTGGCGATCACCGGACCGGAAGTGGCGCGAAAGCCGACGCCGAGTTCGCGCGCGACGATCTGCGCCAGCGTGGTCTTGCCGAGGCCAGGCGGACCAACGAACAGCACATGGTCCAGTGCCTCGTTACGTTTGCGCGCGGCCTCGATGAAGATCGCAAGGTTCGCGCGCGCTTGTTGCTGGCCGACGAATTCCGACAGCAGTTGCGGGCGTAGCGCGGTGTCGGGCGCATCATCGGTGCGGCGCTCTGGCGTGACGATGCGGGAAGGCGTGGTCACTTCGCCAATTCCTTCAACCCGAGCCTAATGAGCTGCGCAGTCTCCGCGTTTTCGCCGGCGATGCGCGAGGCGCCGGCGATGGCAGCCGCCGCTTGCGGCGGACCGTAACCGAGATTGACCAACGCCGAGATCGCGTCAGTGACCGGCCGCGGCGCGCGCGCGTCGTCGATGGCGCCGGAGAGATGCACCAGCGCGGGATCGACGCTCGCAAAGGCCGGCGCCTTGTCCTTCAATTCGGTGACGATGCGCTCGGCCACCTTCGGGCCGACGCCCGGCGTGCGCGCGACCGCCGCCTTGTCGCGAAGCGCGATGGCATTCGCAAGATCAGACGGCGGCAAGGTGCCGAGCACCGCCAGCGCCACTTTCGCACCGACGCCCTGCACCGTCTGCAGCAGCCGAAACCATTCGCGCTCGATATCGCTGCGAAAGCCGAACAGTTTGATCTGGTCCTCGCGCACGTAAGTTTCGATCGACAGAACCGCGGCCTCGCCGGGCGACGGCAGCCCCTGCAGCGTCCGCGCCGAGCAATGCACCTGATAACCGACCCCGCCGACGTCGAGAATGACAAAATCCTCGCCGTAGCTGTCGATCAGGCCTTTCAGCTTGCCGATCATGCTCCGACCACTCTCAGCCGCAGCGTGGCGCTCGCGCGGTGATGCGCATGCGTAATGGCGATGGCGAGCGCGTCCGCAGCGTCCGGGGATTTTGGTTCGGCCTTCGGCAACAAAATCTTCAGCATCACCAGAATCTGGTTCTTGTCGGCATGTCCAGCGCCGACCACCGTCTTCTTCACCTGGTTCGGGGCGTATTCCGCGACCGAAATGCCGAACATCGCCGGCGCCAGCATCGCGACACCCCGCGCCTGCCCGAGCTTCAGCGTGGCGACGCCGTCCTTGTTGACGAAGGTCTGTTCGACTGCGGCTTCAGCGGGGCGGAGATCACCGAGCACGGCGGCGAGGCCCTCATGGATCGCCAAGAGGCGGCTCGCCAGCGGCAGGCCCTCCGCCGGTTCCACCGAACCGCAACCGACGAATATCAGCCGGTTGCCGTCGATTTCGATCACGCCCCAACCGGTGCGGCGCAGGCCCGGATCGATGCCCAGGATACGGACTGGATGGCGAATCGGCTGAGATGTCATGGGGTATTTTATACTCCATGCCGGAGACTCAAGCCTAGCGTGGGGCCATCTCTTTCAGCCGTCATCACCCGCGAAAAGCGGGTGATCCAGCACGCTGGACGTCTGTGATAAACCGAGAACGCGCGGATTACTGGATCGGATCGCCCGGTCGAGCCGGACGACGATGGAGAATGGAGCGACGGCGAAGAACTATCACCCGCCCATCTTGGCGACCAGCGCGTCCGACACTTCGAAATTGGCGTACACGTTCTGCACGTCGTCGTGCTCGTTCAGGAGGTCGATCAGCTTCAACAGTTTTTCGCCAGTCTCGTCGTCCACCGGCACGGTGTTATGCGGTTTCCAGGTCAGCGCCGCCTTGCGGGCTTCGCCGAATTTCGCCTCAAGCGCTTTGGCGACATCTCGAAAGGTCTCCGGCGACGCATAAATCTCGTGGCCATTCTCGCTTGATGACACGTCGTCGGCGCCCGCCTCGATCGCCGCGTCCAGCATCGCATCATCGGAGGCAATCTTGGCATCGTATTCGATAATGCCGGTGCGATCGAACATGAAGGCAACCGAACCAGTTTCGCCGAGATTGCCGCCAGACTTGGTGAAATAGGATCGGATGTCGGATGCCGCGCGGTTGCGGTTGTCGGTCAGCGCCTCGACGATCACGGCGACGCCGCCCGGACCATAGCCCTCGTAGCGAATCTCGTCATAGTTCTCGCTCTCGGTGCCGCTCGCCTTCTTGACCGCGCGCTCGATCGAATCCTTCGACATGTTTTCCTGGCGGGCGGAGATGATCGCGGCGCGCAGCCGCGCATTCATGCTGGGATCAGGCTGGCCCATCTTGGCCGCGACGGTGATCTCCCGCGCCAGCTTGCTGAACAGTTTCGACTTCTGGGCGTCCTGCCGGCCCTTGCGGTGCATGATGTTCTTGAATTGGGAATGTCCGGCCATGCGGTCTCTTTCGGAATTCGTCCGGGATGTATCGGATGGAAAGCGCGGCGTTATAGGCCGGCGACCTGCCAAAATCAAAGATTTGCCGGCGTTTTCGGTATGTTAGTAGTGCCCCTGCCCGAATATAAGGCAATCGTTAACCGTGACTTCATAACCAGATGCAGCAAGGGATCGCATCTGACCGTGAAGGACGTGGCGGACCTGCGAAAGCAGGCATCGCAGGAGTAGTCGCGGCTGACGAAGCGGCGTCGCTTGCCCACCGTAGCCTTGGCGAAGGTGGGTGGCGCAAATTTCCGATTCAATTTTCAAACAGCCAGGACGCAATCGGTTTTGCGTCATTGCGAGGGAAGCGAAGCAATCCAAAATTCTCCACGCGGAAGCGGTCCGGATTGCTTCGTCGCTTTCGCTCCTCGCAATGACGTCAAATCCAGACATGCATCCACCATCTCGCGGCGCGATGCGCCCGAGTTGTACAGAACGTTGTCCCTCGAAAACAGAGGGCGCAGGGAAAGCCGGGTGCCCGCTGCACCCGCAGCCTCGTGCGCAAAGTGTAGGTAGCACACGAGTGTAGTCACCACAGGTCCACCGGAACACCCGGCCTTCCCTGCGCAATGGTTTTAACAGCTTATTTCGTGCTCTCCCCGGCGACGAATTCGTCTTGTCACCGTCATCAGCGGATTAGGGGTTGTCGGGCCCGGTCGGGCCGACGCGCCTCCGCGAATTTAACACCAGCAACGGGTGTCAGGACCACACGGCTTTGCCGTCCGCGAAAAGCGCCGTTCGTCAGCGCGCCGTTGATCGCTCACGGGCCTTATCGACCCGCCCTGCCATCACGTCACACGCCCAACGCTGCCACGTCCACCGCGTCCCACCCCGCGTTCATGACGATCGCGATACGCCCCTCTCTCGGGACGGGATGGCGGCGGATATAGAAGTGATTTGGGTATAGAGAGAACAGGAATATTTTTACGAAAGGGGCTGGACAGGCAAACCGCCTGACAGCTCGTCGGGCAAATCAGTTGTCCACTGAAGCCGTGATGTGATCGCGCTGTTCGCCACATCCAGCGCCCAAGGCGCAATAGCGACAGCGTATTTGCGCCGAGAGCAATTGTATTGGCGGAATACGCTATCGCTATTCCGCCCTGCGAGCTGATCCAGAGCTACGCCCGCGACATGGGCAACGGCAAAACCATCATGATGCGCGAGATCGACGTGCCGATCCGCGTCAATCGCCGGCACTGGGGCGGCTTCCGCACCGCATACAAGCTTTGAGGCGCCGCCCGGCCGGGCCCGGCGGAGTATCGGTCTTTTGCACGGCACGTATCGCATGTACCGCGCCGCGCCAGTCCGGCAGCTTCAGTCGCACGAGCCTTCACCTGCCTGATGAGCCCATCTGACCTCGGTCATAGGCCCAAGCCATCGTCTTTCTCGACCTCCTCGATACCGAGGGAATGTCGTTTTCATGCTTCGGGCTGCGCCGATTCGCGCGCCGAACGAAGATTCCATGGCTTAAAAGGTCGCATCTATGTCCTTGGAGGAGGAATCTTCGACGGCTACCATGAATTCCCGGGACAGCGGTGACTGTTATGAGGCCACATCAACGACAACGGAAGTCAGCGTTGCAAAAGATATATTCGCTTTTTTGACGGATAGCAGCGCGATATAGTCCATTCGCCACCTCAATCCGCCCTCAATTCGCCTTTGGCAATCAGCCTTTGGCGAGCTTCACCACGGCCCGCGCTGCGCGGCGACTGCTGAAATGGAGGTTTGATGGCCACCACCCTGACAATCAATGGCGAACAGAAGTCGTTCGACGCTCCGGCGAGCATGCCATTGCTGTGGGTTCTCCGTGACGTGCTCGGTATGACAGGAACCAAATTTGGCTGCGGCATTGCGGAATGCGGCGCCTGTACGGTGCATATCGACGGCAAGCCGGTGCGTTCCTGCATGCTGCCGGTCGGCGCGGTGCGCGATCGCGCCGTCACCACGATCGAAGGCGTCGGCGCTTCGCCTGCCGGTGCAAAAGTGCAGAAGGCCTGGCTTGATCTTGAGGTGGTCCAGTGCGGCTATTGCCAGCCGGGCCAGATCATGTCGGCAGCCGCCCTGCTCGCCACTACGCCCAATCCCGATGACTCCGACATCGACGCCGCGATGGCGGGAAATATCTGCCGCTGCGGCACTTACGTGCGCATACGGGCCGCGATCAAGCAGGCTGCTTCCCAACGTCAGTCATAGGAGCGAATCATGGCGGTTGCTCACAGGAATTCCGAAGGAGTTTCACGCCGCGTCCTGTTGACCGGCGGCTTGGCGGGCGGATTTCTGCTCGCGTTCCATCTTCCCGTGCGCGCGTTGACGGCAAACGAGCCAGTGCAGCCGCCTGACGCGACCGAGGGCAAGTTCGCGCCCAACGCCTTCATCCGCGTCGATAGCGCCGGAAAGACCACGCTCGTCATGCCGCAGGTCGAGATGGGACAGGGCGTCTACACCGCGATCGCGATGATACTGGCCGAAGAACTGGACGCGGATTTTTCGTCGGTCGTTCTTGAGCATGCCCCGGCTAACGAGAAGCTGTACGCGAATCCCGCTTTCGGTATCCAGGCGACAGGAGGCTCTACGTCGCTCCGGGCGTTCTGGAAACCGCTGCGCAACGCCGGCGCCAGCGCGCGCGCCATGCTGGTCCAGGCTGCCGCCCGAGAGTGGCAGGTCGACCCGGCAAGCTGCACGGTTTCGAACAGCGAGGTGATCGACAAGAAAAGCGGACGCAAGCTCTCCTATGGCGCGCTGGCAGCGAGCGCGAGCAGCCAGACGCCGCCAAAGGATGTCGCGCTCAAGGATCCGAAGGATTTCGTGCTGATCGGCAAGCCGCTGAAACGCCTCGACACGCCCGACAAGGTCAACGGCAAGACCGTCTACGGCATCGACGCAATATTGCCCCGCATGAAGTTCGCGACGCTCAAGGCCTGTCCGGTATTCGGCGGCAAGGTCGGCAAGGTCGATGACAGCGCCGCCAGGAAAATCCCGGGCGTGCAGAAGATCGTCGTGCTTGACGACGTGGTCGCTGTGATCGGCGATCACATGTGGGCGGCGACAAAAGGTCTGGATGCGCTCGCGATAGACTGGGACGAGGGCCCGAACGCACGCCTCAGCTCGAACGACATCTGGCAGGATTTGCGCGCGGCGAGCGAGAAGGACGGCGTGGTCGCCAAGTCCACCGGCGATATCGCGAAGGGCCTTGCGACCGGCAGCAGGCTGGATGCGTCGTACGAGCTTCCGTTTCTCGCCCACGCGACGATGGAGCCCTTGAACGCCACGGTTCATGTCAAGCCCGACGCTTGCGAAATCTGGACCGGCACGCAGATCATGGCACGCGTGCAGTCGGAGGCGGCGAAGGCGGCCGGGCTCCCGGTCGAGAAAGTGACCGTCAACAACCACCTGATCGGCGGCGGTTTTGGCCGCAGGCTCGAGCCCGACATGGTGGTCGCGGCCGTTCGGATCGCCAAGCAAGTCGATGGTCCGGTGAAGGTGGTATGGACCCGCGAAGAAGACATCCAGCACGATGTCTATCGTCCGGTCTATCGCGACACGATTGCCGCGACTTTGTCCGACGGCAAGATCGTCGGCTGGAAATACAAGGTCAGCGGCTCGTCCATCCTCGCGCGCTGGCTGCCGCCGGCGTTCCAGAACGGCATCGACATCGACGCGGTCGATAGCGCGGTCGACATGCCCTACGACATTCCCAATTTCCAAGTCGAATATGTCCGGGCCGAGCCAAAGGCGGTGCCGACCGGATTCTGGCGCGGGGTCGGTGCCAACAACAATGTTTTCGCCATCGAATGTTTCATGGACGAGCTCGCACCCAAGGCGGGCAAGGATCCGATTGATTTCCGCCGCGGCATGCTCGGCAAAAACCCGCGCCTGCTGGCGGCCCTCAATCTCGTGGCGGAGAAATCCAATTGGGGCCAGCCACTGCCCGCACGCGTCGGGCGCGGCGTGAGCGTGCAGCCGTCGTTCGGCAGCTTCATCGCCACGATAGTGGAAGCGGAAGTCGACGAGCAAGGCGATGTGCATCTGCGCCGCGTCACAACCGCGGTCGATACCGGCATCGCCGTCAATCCAGATACGATTGTCGCGCAGCTCGAAGGCGGGCTGATCTTCGGCCTGACCGCCGCACTCTACGGCGAGATCACCATCGACAAGGGACGGGTCCAGCAATCCAACTTCAATGATTACCGCATGCTGCGCATCGATCAAATGCCGAAGATCGAGGTTCACGTCATCAAGAGCGGTGAGGCGCCCGGTGGCATCGGCGAGACCGGCGTGACGGCGGGGCCGCCCGCGCTGCGCAACGCAATCTATGCCGCGACGGGCGTCGCCTTGCGGCGACTTCCCATCGACCGATCCTTGATATCAGTGGGGAAGAAAGCATGAGCCCGGCCGCGCGCCGCATTCTCCTCAGCGTTGCCGCGATCGTGGTGGTTGCACTGGTGGTGGGGATCTGGATCCTCCGCGGCCCCGGTCCGATCGCGTTTGCGGGGGGCGCGAAAGTGACGCTCGCGGATTATCGCCGCACAAATCCCACGGGTGTTCCGGCCGCGCTCGCCCAAGCAAGCCTCGTGGAGCGCGGCGCCTATCTGGCGCGGGCGGCGGATTGCATGGTCTGCCATACCGCGCAGGGTGGCAAGGAATATGCCGGCGGTCTGGGATTCAAGCTGCCATTCGGAACGCTTTACTCGACCAACATCACGCCCGACAAAGAGACCGGCATCGGCAATTACAGCGATCAGGATTTTCTCAACGCCGTTCATCGCGGCATCCGGCGTGACGGTGCGCGACTGTATCCGGCGATGCCGTTTGCGTCCTACACCTATATGACCGACGCGGACGCGCTGGCGATCAAGTCCTATCTGTTCAGCCTGCCGCCGGTGCGCGCGGCTGCGCCCGAAAATACGCTGATGTTTCCGTTCAACCAGCGCTGGGCGATGAGCTTCTGGTCGGCGGTGTTCAATCCGGATACGCGATTCGAGCCCGACACCTCGAAAAGCCCGGAGTGGAACAGGGGCGCTTATCTCGCGGAGGCGCTGGCCCATTGCGGCGAATGCCATACGCCGCGAAACCTCGCGTTCGCGCTGAACAACCGCCAGAAATTTGCAGGCGCGGTGACGGCGGGTTGGCGCGCTTTCAACATCAGTTCGGACAAGACGGCCGGCGTGGGCGCCTGGCGCGAAGACGATCTGGTCTCTTATCTCTCGATCGGACATGCTGATGGTCACGGCACCGCCTCGGGGCCGATGGGCGAAGCGGTGGACCACAGCTTAAGCCAGTTGGCGCCGGAAGATATCCGCGCCGTCGTGGCCTATCTGCTCAGTGTGCCCGCAATTGCTTCAACCGATCTGCCGGCGACACTGGCGCCGCCAGCGCCTGCTTCGCACAAGGAGGGCGGCGGCACGCCAGACCCGCGCGGCAAGATGGTGTTCGAAGGCGCCTGCGTAAGTTGCCACGAATGGACCGGCGAGAGTTCGATCTCGCCCTTCGCCACCCTCACCGGTGCGTGGGCGGTCAACGATCCCAGTGCGACCAATGTCGCCCAGATCGTGATTTCGGGCACGAAGCGCCGCGTGCCAGAGGACGCTGTCTCGATGCCTGCGTTCGGCGGCGCCTATTCCGATGCCGAGATCGCGGCCGTGGCCAACTACGTCACCGCACGCTTCGGCAGCAAGGGATCGCGGGTCACCGCGCAGGACGTGGCGGATCTGCGAAACCAGGCGTCCGAGTAGCGGTCTTCGCGGTGGCGTGCGAACGCAGCGCCGTCAACTCTAACTCAGCCAAAATCCCGGCAGCGTTGGCTCCAGCCGGCCGCCTGTTCGCACCGGTGCGATGCGCAACGCCAGCCCGGTCTCGTCGTCGGTCTCGACTGCGACCCCGCTTAGCGTCGCCACACCAAGCGCCGGTTCGAACCGGCTCGAAGGAATGCCCGTTGTAAAACGCCGCAGCGGCTCTTCCTTCTGCATGCCGATGATCGAGTCGTAATCGCCGGTCATGCCGGCGTCGGTCATATAGGCGGTGCCACCTGAAAGGATCTGATGGTCGGCCGTCGGAACATGGGTGTGGGTGCCGACCACGAGGCTGGCGCGGCCGTCGCAGAAAAAGCCGATGCCCTGCTTTTCGCTGGACGCCTCACAATGGAAATCGACCACGATGGCATCCGCCGCCGCCCGCAGCGGACAGGCTTCGAGTTCGCGGTTGAGAACGGCGAAGGGGTCATCGAACGGCGTCATGAAGACGCGGCCGATGGCGTTGATGACCAGTGCGCGCTTGCCGTTTTTGGTGTCGATCAGTGTTGACCCACGGCCCGGCGTGCCCTTTGGAAAATTCGCCGGGCGGACCAGCCGCGGGGCGCGCTCGATGAACACCAGCGCCTCGCGCTGGTCCCAGGCATGGTTGCCGAGCGTCACGGCATCGGCGCCGGCGTCGATGAATTCCTGGTAGATCGCCTCGGTGATGCCGAAGCCGCCAGCCGAGTTCTCGCCATTGACGATGACGAGATCGAGCGCCCAGTCGCGAATCATGCCGGGCAAATGTTCTGAGATGGCGGTGCGTCCGGCCCTGCCGACCACGTCACCGACGAAAAGAATGCGCAAATCATAAACTCCGGAAATCGAGCAATTGTGTTTCCGTTAGCACATAATCCAGCGCCACGTCGTGCAGCAGAGCCGGCACAGCTTCAACTTCCTGCGCCGCGAAGGCAACACCGATCGCCGCGATGGCCTTCAATTTTCGGAATTGCGCAAGGGTCCGGTCATAATGTCCCGCGCCATAGCCGATCCGGTGGCCCAGGCGGTCGAACGCCGCCAGCGGAACCAGCAAGATGTCAGGAATGATTTCGGCCGCGTCAGGCGCCGGCTCGAGAATGCCGAGTTGGCCGCGCCGCAATCTGTCGTTGGCAGACCACGCGCGAAATTTCAGCGGCTGATCGCCCGCTATGATCACCGGCAGCGCCAGCTGCACGCCCTGCGCGGCGAGCTTGCGCATCAAGGGGGCCGGGTCGACCTCACTGCGGATCGGCGAGTAGCCGGC